>JAFAAS010000140.1 GCA_023426435.1 Verrucomicrobiota bacterium
GCCATCGCATCCATCGCCCGCTTCTAACTCCTCTCTTTCTGCCCCCATGAAACTCCCCGCGCTTCTCCTCGCTCCCCTCATTCTCTTCCTCGCCTCACCCTCCTTCGCGCAACCCGCCGCGAACTCCGCCACCCTCCCCAACGTCACTCTCACCCCATCCGAAATCATCCCGCTCTGGCCCAACACTCCGCCCGACGAATCCACCCCGCTCCCACCCGAACACATCCTCCCCGATCGTCCACGTCCGTTCGATCAAATCACCCACGTCTCCATCCCCACGCTCTCCGTTTTCCTCCCTCCCGCCGCCCAACGCACCGGCACCGCCGTGCTCGTCATCCCCGGCGGCGGACTCGAACGTCTCGCCCTCGAACACGAGGGCTACGAGGTCGCCCAATGGCTCAACACCCACGGCCTCGCCGCGTTCCTCCTCAAATACCGCGTGCCACCCCGCGATCCCGAAAAACGCTGGCGCGCCGGTCTCCAGGACGCCCAGCGCGCCATGAGCCTCATTCGCGCGCGCGCCGCCGACTGGCACATCGACCCATCATCCGTCGGCACCGTCGGCTTCTCCGCCGGCGCCGAAATCAACGTCCTCCTCTCCACGTATCACAAATCCGGAGACCGCCAATACCCGCGCCTCGACTCCGCCGACGACTCCTCCACCCGGCCCGATTTCAACCTCGCCATCTACGGCGGCGGTTTCGCCCACGTCCGCGCCAACTCGCTCCGCGACGACATCGCCACGCGTCTCGATTCCTCCACGCCGCCGATGTTCATCGTCCACGCCTTCGACGACTACGCCCAGAGTTCGCTCATCCTCATGCAGGCGCTCAAACGCGCCAACATCCCGTCCGAGCTCCACCTCTTCGCCGCCGGCGCCCATGGTTTCGGCGTCCGCAACTCCGGCCTCCCTGTCGCGAAATGGCGCGACCTCGCCCTCGACTGGCTCCGCTGGCAGGGTTTTTTGGATACACCCGCCATCCGCGATTTCGCTTCTACCTTCTTCCACGCCTTCGACACCCGCGCCACGCCACTCCCGCGCTTTTCCTCCTCGCCCGCCCTCACGCTTACCGACGCCTTCGCCGCCCAGCAGCGCATCGTCCGCGCCGAGCTCGCCCGCGGCGCCGAAATCGCCGGCTATAAGGGCGCCTTCGCTTCCGCCGCCGCCCAACAATCCGCCCAGCTCAACGGCCCCCTTCACGGCATCCTCTTCAAATCCGGCCGCATCGACGTCTCGCCTTCCTCCCCCACCGTCATCCGTCTGGAACCCAACCGCCCGCTCTACATCGAAACCGAACTCGGCTTCATCCTCGCCACCGACATCGCCACCCAACTCACCACACCGCGCCAGGCCCTCACCACCCTCGAGGCCGTCGTTCCGGTCATCGAGCTCCCCGTCAATCTCGCCGCCGTCACCGACGGCACATTCACGCCCGCCGATCTCGTCGCCGGCAACGGCGGTTCCGACCGCTACCTCGTCGGCCCCGCCGTCTCCCCGCAGAATCTCGGCGATCTCGACGCCCTTCCAATCACCCTGCGCCGCGACAACGAGCTCCTCCACGAAACCACCGGCGGCATCGTCGCCCGCGGCACCGCGCAACATCTCATGGCGATGATCAACCAGATCGTCGCCCAAGGCCGCGTCCTCCATCGCGGCGATCTCATCATCACCGGCGCCCTCCCTCGACCTCACGCCTCCCAACCCGGCCACTACTCCGCCGACTTCGGTCCGCTGGGACGTATCCATTTCGAACTACGGTAAATCTCCGATCTGACAGCGCCTGCTTCCTCTCAGCTCCGCTTTCACCTTCGGAGCTGACCGACCTGCGCGTTCGTCCACTCTCGCGGACGTTACCCATGAACATCGTCGCCTCCACCCAACACCCCCTTCGCCGCGAGAAACGACTCGTCGCCGTCCCCGACAGCTCCGCCGCGCCGCCGCCTTCGGCTGTCAAATCCCTCCTCGACTCCGCCGTCGTCGCCGCGAAACCGACCAGCGCCATGGTCGCCGGTTGGAAGCTAACCACCGTGCCTCACATGGTCTCGAACGACGACCTCACGTCTCTGTTCATGAAGAACAACGTCCCCCAACCCAAAGCCGTCGAAATGGCCCAGGAGGTCCGCGGTTTCTTCGCCAATCCCATCGTTCGCACCGTCACCGTCGCCATCTCCGGCGGAGTGGCCGTTTATCTCGTCGTCCAAAAAACCGCCTGGTCCAAAAACACCAAACTCGCGATCGCCATCATCGCCGGTCTCCTCTTCGGCGGCCTCTACCTCCTGCTGCGACACTTCGGTTATCAAACCTGACGCCGCGACAACGCCACCGCGCCGCGCTTCCGCCACTCCCGCTTCCGCATCGACAGCTCCCGCAGCGTTTCACCCAGCTCCGCGGAAATCCGCCCCGCCATCACCGCGCCCCATTTCTCCCGCCGCGCCTGGTCCAGCCTTTCCTCGAGCCACTCCGCCTGACGCTGCAGCCGCTGAATCTCTCGCTCCGGCGTGCGCAACGCCGGATCGCGCGCCTTCAACAGGCCATTCACATACGCGGCCACGCCGATCGCGAAAATCGCCAAAACCACCAACGCATCTAACATGGGAAACAGGGTTCACCCCACCCTGCACCGCTTTCGTCACTTCGCCACTCGCCAGCTCGCCTCACCCGATCACCCACACGTCGTGATCCGTCACCGTCGTCACCTCAAACTCGCACCAGCCACCTTCCACGCGCGACGCCATTTTCTCTCCTCGCACGAGCGATCGCACTTCCACCTCCGCGATATCCGTCCCCAACTCCACGCGCACCCGCAGCGGCCCCACGTCGATCAACTCATGCACCGGCGTCCGCCACGTGCCCGCACTCGTGAGATTCACCAGATGCAACACCCGTCTCCCGCGCTGCCGATACAAATGACAATCGATCAGCCCTCCGCCTTCCACGCTCACCGGCACCTGTCCTTTCACCACCCACCGCACCACGCTCGCCAGTAAATCGCCCTGGTCCGGCAGATACTCGCGCGCAAACCGACGATCCACATCCGCCGCCAGATAAGCCACGCGCCCGCCCGCCGCGTGCTCGCGCAACACCAGCCCCGGAATCTCCGTCCGCGGCTCCCGCATCCACACCGCCTCCACCGGATTCACCGGCACCGGCGGCACAAACGTCAACGGCACCACCGCTCCCGCATCGACGTTCAACTTCTCCAGCATTCCGCCAAAACCGATCACATCCGTTCCCGCAAACCCGCGCACCACTTCGTGCCGCGCTTCGCCCGCCGCTTCCGCCGGCAATCGCAGATACGTCTGACGCCACTCCTTCGCCCAGCTCGTCCGCTTCGCCTCATCGCGCCAGCCATGCTCCGCCGGCACATGCACGCCCAATAAATCCGCGAGCGCGAAATCTTCCCGCGCGTCGCCCCACTCGTTGCACAACGAGCTCATCCCCGTCGCCAACAAGCTTCCGCCGCTCTCGACGAATCGCCGCAGCACTGCCACCTGCGCATCCGACAACGCCGCCACATTCGGCAAAATCAAAAGCTTCAACCCCAGCTCCGCCACTTCCCGCTCCAGGTCGTCCGCATGCACCGGCACATACGGAATCCGTCCGCGCACCAGCGCCTGCGTCCATCCATTCCACGGATCGTCCACGTGCGCGCCACCGTCGTCCCGCCCGAAGAAATCCATGTTCCGCTGCGACCACACCAACCCGACCGTCGCCACCGGACGCCGGTTGATCAAAAACTCCTCGTGCTCGCGATGCCACTGCCACAGCGGCACCGCCGTCTCGAACATCCGCCGGTCCTCCTGCACCGATCCGACCATGTGCCACCAGGGCTGCACGCCGCCCGCAAATCCTTCCACCGCCCACATCCGCACTTCCGCCGCCGGTTTCGCCGCCAGCCGGAAATTGTTCTCCGTGAGATGATACATCGCCATGCTCTCGGGCACGATCTTGTCCCAACCGCCCGTGCTGCGTATCCGTTTTCCCACTTCACCGTTGTGCTGGAAGCCGCGATTGTCGTGACGCCTCTGATCGTCCAACATCACCAGCTCCGCCCGCCGATACACTTCGCGGTCGTCCCGAAACACCCGCGACTGCCAGTTTTGCGATCCCGCCATCATCCCCACCCAGATGCAATGCGGCCCGCCCGCCTCCTTCGTCGTCCGATTGAAGTGATCCCAAATCTCCAGCCGCCGTTCGTAATTCCACATGATCCACTCGCGATAAACCGGTGAATTCCAATCCGCCTTCCGCGGAATCCCCTCACCCGTCCGCGCGCGAAACTTCTTCTCGCAGTTCACACAGAAACAGGGCTGATGCCGCATCGGCCCATTCCAGTTGTTGTCCGTAAATCCTTCCGGCCGGTAACGCGTCGCGATCTCCCGCAACACCGCCGGCATATACTCGTCGTAATACGGCCCGTTCACGCACGCCTGATACAGATTCGTCCACGTGTAAGGCTTCCCGTCCGCGTCATGCGCGAACCAATCCGAATGCGCCCGATAAAACGCCTCGTCCGCGCGGTTCGAATCCATCCGCGAAAACACCGCCAGCCCGTCCTCGTGCGCCGCGCGCGTGATTTCGCCAAACAAATCCCGATCGCCCAAAAACTCCGCCCGTCGATGAAACGCCACGTTCGTCGGATAATACGCCGTGATCCCTCCGCCGTTCACCACCACGCCATCCAGCGCCGTCCGTTTCCAATACGCCCGCCACTCGCCCAAATCGAACCGCGCCGGATCGACTTCCGTCAAATTCGTCTGCCCCCAACGCACACATCGCCGATACCACGGCTCCTCGCCCGACCCGGTTGTATCCGCCGCCTTGAGACGCCACGCGCCGGCCATCGCAAGCGCCGCCGCGCCCGCCGCCGTCTTCACAAACTCCCGCCGGCTCAACTCGTTTGAATTTTCGTTCATTGTAGTTTTCCCACTCCTGGAGGCGCGGTGCCCTCACCGCGCACAAAACGCTTCATCCTCTCAACCCTCGCACGGCCGCCGAGGACGCAAAAACTCTCTCCTTCTTGCGCCTCTTTGCGCCTCTTTGCGGCCATTCCATCGCCGTCACCTCCGCTCCGGCAGCGCAAACGCCACATACGCGTCCCCGCTCTTCGTCCCCATCTTTCCGCCGCCGCACGCGATCACGACAAACTGCCGGCCATTCACCTCATACGTCGCCGGCGTCGCATACCCGCCCGCCGGCAGCTTCGCCTTCCACAGCTCGCGGCCCGTCTTCTGATCAAACGCCCGAAAATGCTCGTCCTTGCTCGCACCGATAAAAATCACGCCGCCCGCCGTCACCACCGGCCCGCCATAATTCTCCGTTCCCGTCGCCGGAATTCCCTTCGCCGTCAGCTCCGGATACTCGCCCAGCGTCGTCTTCCACACATACTCGCCCGTGTTCAGATCGATCGCATTCAACGTGCCCCAAGGCGGACGCACCGCCGGATACCCGTCGGGATCGAGGAATCGATTGTAACCCGTGTGCGTGAAGGGCGGCTCGCGGAAGCCGGGCTTGTCCTGGTCCGACACATAGGTCGTCCACTGTTCCTCGCTCACTTTTTCCTCCTGGTCATTGCTCCGCTTCGGCGCCGGCGACTCCGCTTCGCCCCGGATAAAGCCCACCACCGCATGCCGCTGCGCCTCCGATAAAAACCCCCACGGCGGCATCACATTCCGACCTTTCGTCACCACCTCGAAGGTCTCCTCGCGCGTCAGCCGACGATTCACATCCGCCAGCGACGGAATGCTCGCCGCCACATTTCCTTCGCGATTCGCCCCGTGGCAACCGGTGCAATTCTGCAAATAAACCTGCTCGCCCAACGAGGTCGCACCGCTCGCATCGATCATCGCGAGAATCCACGGCATCTCGTTGCTGTTCACATAAAGAATTCCGTGCGGATCCACCGCCGCTCCACCCCACTCCGCTCCGCCATCGAACCCCGGAAAAATGATCGTCCCTTCCCGGCTCGGCGGCTGAAACATCGCATGCGGCCGCAACCGCGCAAACCGCTCCAACACCGCCCGCCTCGCTTCCGGCGTCCGGTTCGTGATCTCCTCCGCCGTGAACAACTGCCGCGCAAAGGGCGCCGGCTTCACCGGCACCGGCTGCGTCGGCGAGGTCACTTCGCCCGCCAGATCCGACGTCGGCACCGCGATGTCCTCGATCGGAAACAGCGGCTCGCCCGTCTCGCGGTGAAACACAAACACATGCCCCGACTTCGTCACCTGCGCGACCGCGGGAATCTCTTTCCCGTCGCGCTTCACCGTCAGCAAATTCGGCGGCGCCGGCGGATCGCGATCCCAGATGTCATGCCGCACAAATTGATAATACCACACGCGTTTGCCCGTCGCCGCTTCAAGCACGAGCAGGCAGTTGGCATAAAGATTGTCGCCCACGCGATCGCCGCCCCAAAAGTCGAACGTCGCCGATCCCACCGGACAAAACAACAGCCCGCGTTCTTCATCCACCGTCATGCCCGTCCACACGTTGACGCCGCCCACGCGCTGATACGCATCCTCCGGCCACGTCTCGTAACCAGGCTCCCCCGGCTGCGGCAGCGTGTGAAACTTCCAAACCATTTTTCCCGTCCGCACGTTATACGCGCGAATATGCCCGGGCGCCGCCGGCGCCGGTCCTTCCCCCAGGCGCATGCCCATCACAATCAAATCCCGATAAACCACGCCCGGCGTGTTCGCCTGTATCGCCAATCCTGTTACATCGCGGTCGAGCCCCTGCGAAAGATCCACCCGACCCTTCTCCCCAAAATCCTCGAACAACTTCCCCGTCTTCGCATCGATCGCGTGCAACCACTTGCCCGCCCCGAATAGAATCCGCTTCTCGTCTCCACCCGCCCAATACGCCAGCCCGCGATTCACCCCATTCGGCTCCGCCGGCTCGAAACGCCACAGCTCGCGTCCCGTCGCCGCATCCAGCGCGAACACTTTCAACCGCGGCGTCGTGCCATAAAGCACGCCGTCGATCACCAGCGGGTTGCACTGAATCTGCGTCTGCTCCGTCGCGTCACCCGCGTTGAACGTCCACGCCACTTTCAACTCGCTCACGTTTTCCGGCGTGATCTGCAACAGCGTCGAGTAGTGGCTCCCCGCCTTGTCCCCCAAATAAACCGGCCAATCGCGGTCCGCGGCGAAGCTCGCAGCGCAAGAAAGTAACCACAAAACAACCGGCAACATCAGCCGGCAGGGGGTGCTCGGGGTCAACATGCGCGCGAGTAAACGCACCTCCCCACCATTGCCAAGCCGCATGAAAGCGCGCCGCCCGTCCCCGCCCGACCTTCGCGACTCTTCGCGTCCTTCGCGCGAATACACCCCAACCGCTTCACCTCACTTCAAAATCCCTTCGCTCTTCATCCACTCCTCCGCCCGTGCCGGCCAGGTCGTCACCCGCGCCTCCGTCCGCTGCAACCCATACCCGTGTCCACCTTCCGGATACAAATGCATCTCCGCCCGCACGCCCGCATCCTTCAACGCGAGATAATAAAACACCGCGTTCTCCACTCGCACCGAATCGTCGCCCGTCATCACCAGAAACGTCGGCGGCGTCCGCCCTTTCTCCACCGGCAGCTCCGGCGCGATTTCATTGTTCTTCTCCTTGAGCGCCAGATACGCGGGATAAATCAGCAGCGCGAAATCCGGCCGGCAGCTCACCTCGTCCGCCGCGTCGATCCGCTCATACGTCCGACGTTCGTGGTTGTTGCTCAACACCGCCGTCAGATGCGCCCCTGCCGAAAACCCGAGCATGCCAATCCGCTGCGGATCGATTCCCAGCTCCGCCGCGCGCGAGCGCACAAGCCCCATCGCACGCTGCGCATCCTCGAGCGGCGCGTCATGCCGCGCCCGGCCGTCGCGATGCGGCACGCGATACTTCAACAACACGCCCGTCACGCCGATCGAGTTCAACCACTCGCACACCTCCGAGCCTTCCAACCCCCACGCCAGAATGCTGTAACCGCCACCCGGCGCCACCAACACCGCCGCGCCGGTGTTCTTATCCGGATCAGGCGAATAAATCGTGATCGTCGGCTCCGACACGTTTCCCAGCCGCACGATGCGTTTGCCGTTCACCAATCGATCCGTCGGCTTCGTCGTGTCCGCCTCCGCGGGCAATTGCATCGTCTCTCCCGGCGCTTTCCCCGGCCAGAGCCGAATCGGCTCCGACACCGCTGCTCGCAGCGTCCCACCCACCAACCACAACGCCAGAACCGCGCGTAACATCTGCTTCATGTCCGCGCACCTTACCTTCGCACCTACGCAACTCGACACGAAAAGAGCCGGCCGCTCACGCAGCCGGCTCCGCAAAGAACCATGAGCGTGGACGCGCGCTACTCCGCCGTCCCTTTCACGCTGATGTTGTTGGTGACGTTCGTCACACCTTCAACGCCCGCCGCGAGCATCGCCGCGCGAGACTTCTGCTCCTCCGTGTCGACGAAACCGGCAAGCTGCACATTGCCTTTGAATGTCGTGACGTCGACTTGCATCGCTTTCACCACTTCGTCGCGAACGAGCGCGGTCTTCACTTTCGCGGTGATCGCCGCATCGTCGACATATTCGCCGGTGCTCTGACGGGTGGCCGTGCCGGCGCAGCCGGTCGGCAAAGAGAGAACGCCCGCTACGCCAAGAGCGAGCAGGGCAACAAGCTTGAGGGACGTTTTCATAACTCGCGGCATAGTGTCTCGCCGGTTCACCCGGTTCGCGCTGTCATTCCACTTTCCCTTCCCGCCGCCTTCGCCCGCGTCGCTCTGCTCGCCGCTGCGCATCGCCACGCGCGCAACTCGTTTCCCTCGACACAATTCTCTCGAAACGTTGTCCACGCCTCCTCTCCGATCCGCGCCCGCGCACACTCCACCACCGCCGGATCAGACCGGCGCCGCCCCCTTCTCTCAGGCTCCGCCTGATGGAAGCTCAGGGACTTTTTTCGCGGAATTTTCGCAGAACCCTGCGTGCAATCCGAAGTCGGTGGAACCACACTCAGGTCCAAGTTCCTCGGGCCCGTTCAACGCCCATCGACAATGCTTCACCACGAGGTCAATCCCCCTAAAAAACTTCTTCGCATTCTCTATGCGGACGACATGCGCGAGCTGCGCGAGGTCGCGCGCATCGCCCTCAGCCGCGAGGGCCATCTCATCGAATGCGTCGGCGACGGACAGCAGGCGCTCGATCGCATCACCGCCGATCCCGACGCCTACGATCTGGTCATCACCGATCACCACATGCCGCATCTCAATGGCATCGAGCTCGTCACCCGCATGCGCGAGCTGCCTTACCACGGCAAGGTGCTGATTTTCTGCTCGGAACTCAGTCCGAGCGTCAACGACACGTATCAGAAACTTAAGGTCGACCGCATCCTCTACAAACCGGTGTTCCCTTCCGAACTCCGTCAGGTGCTCGCCGACCTCTTCTCCCCCGTCACCGCCTCGTAACCGCCGTGTAACGCAACGCGCGAGCATTCCATCCGAAAAAAAAGACGCGGCATTTCGCCGCGTCTTTCTTTTTCTCCCGCTGGTCGTGTTTCTTCGGCTACGCCGCCGGATCCAGCACGACCTTGATGCAATTATCCCGCTTCTCGCAGAAGGTATCATACATTTCCGGCGCCCGCGTCATCGGCACGCGATGCGTGATCACAAACGAGGGATCGATCTTCCCCTGCTCAACATATTCCAGCAACGGCCGCAGATAACGCTGCACATGCGTCTGGCCCATCTTGATCGTCACGCCTTTGTTGAACACCGCGCCAAACGGAACCTTGTCGAGGAATCCACCATACACGCCCGGAATCGACAGGATGCCGCCTTTTCGCACCGCGCGCATCGCCTGACGCAACGCATACGGACGATCCGTCTCGAGCTTCAGCGTCTGCTTCACGTGATCGTAAGCCGAACCATGCGCTTCCATCCCAACCGCGTCGATCGCCGCGTCCGGACCGCGTCCACCCGTGTGATCGCGTAATTCCTCGAGCACGTCTTCATTGTCCTCGATCGTGATCGCCCCCGCCGCCTCCGCCATCGCCAGCCGCTCCGGCACATTGTCGATCGCATACACTTTCGCCGCGCCGAGCATGATCGCGCTCCGAATCGCAAACTGCCCCACCGGGCCGCATCCCCATACCGCCACCACCGTCTGGTCCGGTTTGATGTCGCAATACTCCGCCGCCATGTAGCCGGTCGGAAAAATGTCCGTCAGGAACAGCAGCTTGTCGTCCGACAAATCGTTTTCGATCACCATCGGACCATGATCCGCATACGGCACCCGCACATACTGCGCCTGCCCACCCGCGTATCCGCCCGTCAAATGCGAATACCCAAAAAGCCCCGCCGGACTGTAGCCCATCAGCTTCTCGGCCATCCACGCATTGGGATTCGAGTTGTCGCACAACGACCACTGCTGCCGCGCACAATGCGCACAACCGCCGCACGAGATCGTGAACGGCACCACCACGCGATCGCCGACTTTCAGCTTCTTCACGCCGTGGCCCACTTCGACGACTTCGCCCATGAACTCGTGGCCCATGATGTCGCCTTTCTCCATCGTCGGCATGTATCCGTTATACAGATGCAGGTCCGATCCGCAGATCGCCGTCGAGGTCACCCGCACGATCGCGTCGCCGGGGTTCAGGATCGCCGGATCGTCGACTTCCTGCACTTCCATCTCGCGTTTTCCCATCCAGCAAACGGCCTTCATGATGCCACCTTTCGTTGACGCTGCAGTCGCTCTTCCCGGCGTTTCTTCGCCTGCGGCCCGCCCGCCGACTGTCCTTCCGTCGTCGGAATCTCGCCGCTTTCCATCAACGCTTTGAAGCGTCGCAGCGTCTCCGCCACCTGCTGTTCCGGCTCCTCGCCGGAGAGCTTCGCGAGCAACGCGCCAAACTTTCCGCCGGGCGCATCATACTCGAGCTGCACGCGCACTTCCGTGCCTTCATCGCCCGGCGCGTCCTGAAATCTCACCGTGCCCGCATTCGCAATGTCGGCGCCTTCTTTCGAACGCCACGCGATCAACTCATTCGGTTCGTCATTGATGATCGCGGCATCCCATTCGACCGACTTGTCGCCCGGCGCACTCACTTCCCAATGCGATTCGGTCTCCGAGACGCGCGTGATGGTCACAGGATGCTTGATCACTTGCGCGAGGTTCTCGAGCGAGCGCCAGAATTGATAGAGTTCCGCGGCGGGGCGTCGAATCGTGCACGAGCGCACGACCTTTACCCCACGATTGCCCGGCACGGTGATCCGCGAGGGTTCGCGCGCCGGTGGAGCGACAGTTCGCCCAGAGTTTCCAGAAGTGGTCTCCATCGCGGAATCTATTGCCCGCCCGTCATTCCCGCCATCGGGCCGCTTCCCGCGGTCGGCATGGGCGCCGCCCCGTTTTTACTCAAAACCGATACCGCGCCGAAACATAAAACAATCGCCCGATCGGATTGAACTCGTCCACGTCCGCATTCGACAAGCTGTCATACGTCACCGAACGCGGCGGCAATTCGTTCCCGATGTTGTTCACGCCCACCGTCAGCTGCAGTCCCTTGAACCACCGGCGCTCGCCCGCGAGCACATACGTCACGTTCGCATCGAACACCGAATAAGGCCCGATCCGCTGCTCGTAACCGGGAATCCCATCCGGCGACCACGCCGTGTCCGTCATCGCACTGTAATACGTGTGCGCCACATCGACCGAAAAATCCCCGCGCATATAGGTCAGCACATTGTAACTCCGCCATCGCGGAATGCTTCCATTCAATCCCGTCACCAACGCCGCCGTCTCCGTGAACGGCGCGCCCGGCGCCACTTGGATCCGATAGCTCCGATAATACGTCGTCGTGCTGTCCCACCGAATCTTCGCTTCGTTCACCCGCAGCTCGTAGCTGATCTTGAGGTCCATCCCATCCAGCTTCTGCGTGCCCAGATTGCTCGAGGACGGAATCACGAAATACAGATTATCCAACCCGAGCCCGCTCACCTGCCCGGGCTCCGAGATCGTCGGTCCGGTGAAACTGCCATAGTGAATCAACGACGCATACGGCGACTCCGCGCCCCGCACTTCCACGTCGTGAAACACCTGATCGAGCACGCCCGACGCGTTCAGATTCGAGATCACCGCCGTCTGCTCGACGTCGAAATAATCGGCCGACACCGACAGCCCTTCCACTCCCGCGGGCGTCCACACCACACCCGCCGAATAATTGGTGGAGCGCGAGGGCGACAATTCCGTCACCGGCGTCAGCAGCAGATGCGCCTGGTTGCTGTCGAACTCCGGCAGCGATCCCGTGAAACCAATCCCCGTCGGCGCGTTGATGTCGTAAAGCGTCGGCGCCGCGAACGACTTCGAAAACGTGAACCGCAACAGCAGCTCGTCTCCAATCGGCTGATACCTCAGCGCGATCTTCGGCACCGTGGGATCGTCCGTGTCGCTGTATCGTTCATGCCGCCCCGCCATCGTCAGATCGGCCGCGTAGATTCCCGTCCGCCGATTCTCCTCCCCCACCAGGGGAATCCGCATCTCCGCAAACAGCGATGTGACCCTCCGCTTCTCGTCAAAGGGATCGATCGTCGTCCCCGAATCATACGCGAAGGTCGCCGACTGGCTGTCCGGATCCGAGATCGCTTCGAGCGACTCCTCCCTCACTTCGAATCCCACCGCCAGGCTCACGCCGCCGCCGGGCGCCCGCAGCAGGTCCGTGCCCACGAACTTGATATCCCACGAAACCAACTCGCTCGTGAACTCCCCGCGCGCCGCGCCAAACAACGCTTCCAGCGCTCCGGCCTCCTGCTCGCGCGCAAACAAATCCACCTCGCCCGCTTCCACCGCCGCCTCCCGCGCCGCCGTCCGCACCAAACCCGTGTTCGCGAAATCCTGCACCGCCTGGCTGTAGGTCACCGCCGACTCCCACGACCACTGATCGTCGAGCGCTCCCTTGATCCCGCCCACCGCGCGCAGCGCATCCGTATCCGAAATATACCGACGCGGATAATCCACGAATCGATTCCGCACGCTCACCGCCCGCCCCAGAATGTTCCCGGGCGCCTCCGCTTCCAACGAGATCGTCAACGGCTGCGCGTTGAGCTGCGACGCCGTGTTCGTCCGCGCAAAAATCAAATCGCCGAACAGCATCGTGCGCTCCGACCACCTCTGATCCGCCGACAGCGTGAAGATCTTCTTCTCCGTCCCTATCAGCATCGAGGTAAACTCCGACAAGTCGAAGATCCGCAGCATCGTCGCCGCATCGAGCGGTCCGACATAACCTCGCTCCGCCAGCGTCGCTCCCGGACGCGGCGCCGGCAGACTCGGATCGAGATGATAATACCCTTCCGGATCTCCGATGAAATTCCCGTCCGCATCGTATTCGCCGAGTTGGATCGCTCCCGCGAAATTCGTCGTGCCATAGCTCGGCGTCGCGAAGGGCCGCTCGATGTTATAAAGCGGATCGGTCTTGCTCCATTCATAGGCGGCCGTCACGCGCGGACCGTTCGTCCCGAGTCGCGCGCCCACCACGCCCCACGCGGCTTTCTCCTCGTAGTGCCCTTTGTTGCGCGTCCACCCATAACGCCCGCCCACCTCGCCTCCTTCAAAATCCGTTTTCAGGATAATGTTCACCACGCCGCTCACCGCGTCAGTGCCATAGATCGCCGATGCTCCATCCGTCAGCACTTCGATCCGCTCGACCGCGCTGACAGGAATCGAACCAACATCGACAAACACATTCCCGCCCGTCGCCCCCACCGGAGCCGCCGCCAGCCGGCGTCCATTCACCAGCACCAGGGTCTGAAGATTGCGCAACGCCAGCGACGACGCGCCATTCGTCAGCCCGCTCAGGATGTTGCCGTTCGCCACGCCCAGATTCGCATTCCCCGAAAATTGCGGCGACGTCTTCCGAATCACCTGCAACAGGTCGTTCATCACGCCGCTTCTTGCGATGTCCGCCGTCGACACGATCGTCACCGGCGCCACCGGCGTCTCTCCCGCCGTCGGAAGATTCGAGCCGGTCACGACCATCGCCGACAACTGCACCGCTTCGTCTTCCTCCGTCATCTGGGCCCGCGATGACATCGCCGACCCGGCCGCAAATCCCAGGGCGAGCACCGCTCGCCCCACGCTTCCATCCCGGAAGCCAAGATGATTTTTCATGGTGTGCCGTGTTGCGTTTATCCGCGCGGCGATGCGCGACATCGTCGCGTAAACATGGATACACTCCGCCCTCTCCGCTGCTTCACCAAACGGTTTGCGATCACCCGCCGATCCCACGCGCTCGCCGGCGGCCAATCTGCGTTCAACGCACGTCTTCTCGCGCCGGGCCACCACCGCGTCACTCACCCGCCGTTGACACCCGCCGTCCGCAACCCCTTTGCCCGATCGCGCGACTTCTCCGCCAGCAACGGCATTTCGATCTGCCGCAACGCCGGCACCCAGCGCGCCTCCTCGATCGCGACGTCCGGAACCAGCGCGCGGGCAATCGCCAGCGGATCGCCCGCATGCCTCCGGTCCACGCGCTTCGGTTTCGCTGACGCCGAAGGATCGAGCACGAAATGTCCTCGTGGCGTTTCGTAGGTGAGCACCGTGTGCCCCGCCCGCCGCCCCGGCGCGTAAAACGACATCAACCGCGCGCCTAAAATCAGCTCCCCTCGTGCCACCCGCTCCCGCAACGCCGCATAGCTGTCG
Organism: Verrucomicrobiota bacterium; assembly: GCA_023426435.1. Classification (GTDB taxonomy): domain Bacteria; phylum Verrucomicrobiota; class Verrucomicrobiia; order Opitutales; family Opitutaceae; genus Opitutus. The sequence goes on from JAFAAS010000140.1 coordinate 14,662, forward strand.
ATGAAACATCCGTTCGGCAGCGGCCCGTCCGCCGGCGCCGGCAGCGCCGCCAATTCGTCTTCCGTCAGCGTGACGTGCTTCGTGAATCCGGGCTCGATCGCGCGCAGCATCGGCCCGAAATCCTCCTTTTCCGCCGCGAGATTGTTCTGATGCAGCGAGAAGCTCTGCGTGCCATCCGTGTCCGTGTAGAACCACAGGATCCCGCCCAACTCGAACACCAGCGCGTGTAAGGAAGATGGATACACGCTCTCGGCATTCGTGTTTTCCACTTCGACGATCCGCGACCACGTTTCCTCGCCAATCATCGCCTGGGCGCGGCGGGCGTGGTCGAGCGAGGGAGCGCCGTCAGCCAGCGCGGGAAGCAGAAGCAGAACCAACCAAGCTGAGCGGAAAATCGGGGGCACGCGCGAGACAACCCACGCACTCCGCTTCCGGTTTCAGCAAAGCGATGAATCCACGAATTTTCGCGCCAAACCTCCTCCTCCCCGCGCTCATCCCCAATCCTTCCCTCACAACGCCTGCTTCAAAAGCGCCGCGATCCGCTCGTGGTATCCCCGGCTCAACTTCAGCTTCGTCCCGTCCTGCAAGATCACCGCATACTCGCCGGCAAACGAGGGACTCAGCTTCCGCATCCGATCCACGTTCACAATCGTCGACCGGTGAATCCGGATAAATCGCTTCGGATCCAGCCGCGCCTCCAGCCGCGCCATCGTTTCACGCATCAGATGAGTTTTCCCACCCACGTGAAACTTCATGTAGTCGCCCTCCGCCTCGATCCAATCGATCTCCTCCGCCTTCAGGAAAAAAATCTCCCCCGACGATTTCACCAGGATCCGCTCGCTGACCGCCGGCGGCCCGCCGGTCTGCAGGTAGTCGAGCAACTGATACAATCGCGCGTCCACTTGCTGCGTCTGCCGGTGACGCACCGCATCCTTCGCCCGCTTCAACGCCGCCTCGAACCGCGCGTCGTCATAGGGCTTCAACAGATAATCCACCGCGCTCACTTCGAACGCGCGCAGCGCATGCTCGTCGTAAGCGGTCACGAACACCACCACCGGCGCCTGCTCCGCTCCGACTCGCGTCAGCGTTTCGAACCCGTCGCATCCGGGCATCTGCACATCGAGAAACACCAGCGCCGGGCGCCGCTCCACGATCAAGTTCGCCGCCTCCACCCCGCCCGCCGCCTCGCCCACAATCTCGATCGCGGGATCGCGCTCGAGCAACAGCCGCACACCGCGGCGCGCCACGGGTTCGTCGTCGACGATGATCGTGCTGATGCGGGAGACATGACCGGGGATGTGGTTCGCATTCATGTGCGGTAAGGTAAAACGATCTCCACGCAGACGCCGCGACCCGGCTCGCTGTTGAGCGTGAGCTGCGTGTGCGCGCCATAAATTTTCGCCAGGCGTTCGCGCGTGTTCGCCAGGCCCACGCCTTCTTTCGCGCGGCGCGCCCCGTTCACGATTCCCGGGCCGTCGTCGCGCACCTCCAGTCGCAGCCGGCCGCCTTCCACGCTCGCCTTCACGTGCACGTGGCCCGGCTCCGCCTTCGGCGCCACACCGTGCAGGATCGCATTCTCCACAATCGGCTGCAGGATCAGATTCGGAATTCGCGCCACCAACGCCGCTGGATCGATCTCCATCGCCACGTTCAACCGATCCGAGAACCGCGCCTTCTGAATCTCGATGTAGTGCGCGAGAAATTCCAACTCCTGCTGCAGCGTCACTTCCGGCACGCCCGTGTTGTCGAGCGACATCCGCAACAACGAGCTCAGCCGCGCGAGCAGGTTCACCGCGTCCGCATTGCGGCCTTCCCGCACGAGCACCGCCACCGTGTTCATGGTGTTGAACAGAAAATGCGGATGCATCTGCTGCCGCAGCGCCTTCAACTCCGTTTCGATCAATCGCGCCTCGAGCTGCGCCGCCTTCAGCTCCTCGTTCTTGTATTTCCGATAAATCTCGAGGCTGTAGCCAAACGCCACCACGCCCCAATAAAACGCCATGTCGACCATGTTGCGGCCGTGAAACCCGTCCAACGCGATCGCCCAAAATCCGCTCTCCCCTTCCTCCGGAAAGAAGATCGTGTGACTCCAGATCCGCCCGAGATAAAACGTCGCCATCACCACCACGCTGCCCAAAAGGTGAAACGCAATTCCGCCCACCCAGCGTCCGCGCTCCAACGGCATCTTCTCGCGCATCCGTAATATCAGCGGCGCCACCATCGCCCACATCGCCGCCCGCCCAAACTGCGGCACCGCCATCGCCACGAGATCCCAATCCATCTCCGCCTCGCGGCCGGAATACAGCATCTCCGCCCGCATGTGGAAATACAGCTCCACCGTCAGCACGAAGCCCATGAAGATCGCCGCCGCCGCGATCACCGTGTATCTCGCCCAGGCCTTGTTCATGCGACGAACGGTTGTTCCGCTGCGACGAATCCGACACAAGCGATAACTCCCGCATCTGCGACGAACGCCCCGTTTCCTGCGACGAACGCCGAACCCGAGCGTCGCTCGCAACCCTTCAACCTCCCGCGCCCGCGCGCCGAAACCGCGCCACATCCCAGTTCGCCGGCAACTCCGTTCCATCGCGCAAACCTTCCGCCCAAGCCCGGGCCAGCGCCGGCGCATACAACGCCCCCTTCGCTCCCAACCCACAAAAAATCCCGCGACGCGCTTCCTTCGAAATCCACCCGATCACGGGCCGTTTGTCCGGCGAATACACGCGCACGCCCGCCGTCTGGCCCACGATTTCGAACTCTCCAAAACCCATCGCATCCACACTGCGCTCGAGCTCACTCCGCGCTTTTTCCGTCACCGCGAAATCCCGCCGCCCCGGTTCGTTCGTCGCCCCCGCTTTCGCCAAACCATCGCCCGTCGCCACCAGCCAGTGCCGCCGATTCCACACCACGCCCGGATCGAGCCCGCCCATCCGCAGTTCAACGCATTCACCTTTTGAATACCGCCAGTCGACCGCGCCGGCTCCCTCCGCTTCCGCGCCGCGACAATCGATCGTTACCCCATCGCCCGCCTTTGCCTCCCCCATTTCCATTCGCTCCTCGCGCAAAATCCCGCGCTCCCGCCAGCGCTCCCGCGACAACCCAATCAATTTCCCCAGCTCCACCCGCGCCGCACCGCCCACCCAAAATCCCTCCGCATCCGCGCTCTCCACAAACGGCGCCAGCGCCCCGCTCGCGCTCTTCTCCGCGAACACGTCCCGCTCCCGCTCATCCGCAAACCACCGCCGCACGCGCATCTCGCGCCACAGCGTTTCGCCCAGCCTGCGCTCAATCCCGCGATAACATTCGCGCGCCACCGGCAGCAGCGTCTCGACCCCTTCGCTTTTCACCAGCCGCCTCCCCGTGATCGGATTGATAATCCCGGCCGCCACTTTCGTCGCCGCCCGCCCATGGCCGGCATCCACAACCGAAAACGCGACCCCCATCCGCTCCAACTCCCACGCCAGCAGCGTCCCCGCCAATCCCTGCCCAACAATCAACACCGATGACTTCAAGCGGCCTCCATGCGTTGCAAAACGATTCGCGCAAGCGTCGAAGGCCCACCTTCCGGAAGCAACGAGCAAAGCTCTGCCTCCCCGTCGCATATCGGCTCGTGCGCAAAAAACGCACATCTTTCGGATTAGCGTTCCGCTCTATCCCGGGCGAATGTCCCCGGCCAGGCACGCGGCGACCGCCGTCATCTCGTCAGCGTTCGTCACCGACGCGCTCGCTTTCGCAAACTTCCCGTCACCCTTCGCTCACTTCATCATGACCACCGCTCAACACTCCTCCAAAAAACCATGGGCCGGCCTCCTCATCCTCGTGCTCGCCGGAATCGCCGTCGGCCTTTGGATGCACGATCGTGGAGATCACGCGGCTGGACACGATCACGCCCACCACGACAGCTCTGCGTTGTCGCTCGACGATGGAAAACGCTGGGCCACCGACGCTCCCCTGCGCTTGGGCATGGAACGTATCCGCAACGCCACCACCACCGTCGTCGCCCGCCGCACCACCAACGGAGTGGATGCCGCCACCGCCGCGTCCCTGTCGAACGCCATCAATGAGAACGTGAACTATCTCATCGCGAACTGTAAGCTGCCCCCGAAGGCAGACGCGGCGCTTCACGTGATTATCACCGATCTCTTGACGGGAGCGGGCGCCCTCAACGCCCACCCTGAATCGCCGGAAGGCCTCGACCGGATCATCGCCGCGCTCAGGGTGTATCCGGAATACTTCGATCACCCGCAGTGGCAGCCGCTCGACGCGCACGGCTCATAATCAGCCGCGACTCAACCTCAGCAACGACCAAAGCTTCACTGGCGGAGAGGGTGGGATTCGAACCCACGGTGCCTTTCGACACTCCGCATTTCGAGTGCGGTGCGATAGACCACTCTGCCACCTCTCCGGCGCAGGAACGCGAGACCGTAGGCCCCGGCCCCGAAAACGGAAGCAGAATTTTTGAACAACCGATTCCGCCTCGCCGGCGCTCAAAGATACCTCTCGATCAATCGCCTCAGCACCGGCCGCACCTGCCGCGCCAGCGTCGCATTCGCAAACCCCACCCACGCCACCGCGGTCGTGGTGTCCAAGGGCGCGTTCAACCGCTTCCCTTCCAAACTTTCCACAATCCCTCCCGCTTCCCGCAAAATCAGCTCCGTGCAGATATCGTAAGGATGACAGGTCAGCGACGACTCGATCCCAAGCTTCGCAAACACCCGCGGGCGAATATCCCCCACCATCCGGTCATGCCCCACCAGCAACTCATAAATCTGCCCGCCCGTGCTGATGTATTGATCGTCAAACACCAGCGGCGATCCCTGCGCCTCGCCATATAACTCCCGCCACAACTCCTCCTCGATCTGCGCCGTCAACGCCTTCCCTTCCGGAAAAAACCGCGCCAGCGACGCAAACCCGTGCCGAAAGTCCTTCGCCCCCGAAAGCCGCGGCACGAACTTCTTCTTCTCTCCCGTTCTCACATCCACCGCTTCCGCCACCACGCCGCGCCGCCCCGCCCCTCGCACGACACTGATTTGATCCGCCCGCCATTGCTTGCTCGTCGGCAACTCCGTCATCACCGCCATCTCGATATCCTTCAACGTCGTCCGCCCGCCACGCTGTCGCGCCAGCCCCGTCAACACCCACGCGCTCCGTTTGTCATGCATCAACCCGCGCGTGCCATCGATCGGATCCAGGATGCATTTGAACTCCGTTCGCTCCACCGGCGTCCCTCGCGGAAAGGTCGTCACTTCTTCCAATCCTTCCATCACCAGTTCGACCGTCCACGTCTTCGGCCAGTGTTCTTCAAACCAGCCCACGATCGCCGCCTCACTCAGCCGATCGATGCGGTAAATCGTGTCCGCCGCCGTCACCGCCGCCACCTCCCCAAACCGCTTCGCCTGCCGCGCCCGCGCAGCCATCAGCGTTTCCCGAATCGTTGCATGCAACGCGCAGATCGATTTCCGCGCTTTTTCCAAGCGGCCGTCCTTCATCGCGCGCCCACAAAACACAAAGCACTCGTGTTGGCGAAAAATTACTCAACTCCCCGCACTATCGCGCCGTTATAAGGTCCAATCGCGCTCCCCCCGCTCCTCATGGAGCCACCCCACCCACGACTCTGGGTTCCGTTCCGCGCGAGCGCCGGTAGGCGGATTGCGCGAACCGCATCGCGACCGACTGCACTTTGCACGGAAACCGATGTTAAAAGGTTGTCACGAGATTCGTGTCTAAAATTTATATCGTTATAGAAAAGGCAGTTACGCGATAATCGACCGAGCTGGCACGCGACGAGGTATAGGGAGCCCGTCGCACACACATTAACCTTTTCTCCTATGCCAGCCTACGTTCCCACTTCCACCAAACAGGTTCGCGCTTCCCAGACCGAAAACGTCCGCCGCGTCACTCCCGACGCCGCCATCGATGACGCTCTCGTCAAGCGCTTCGCCGAGGGTGACGAGTCCGCGTTCGTCGAAATCATGGAGCGCTACCGCGGCAAGATCTTCACCGTCACGCTTGGTTTGCTCCGCAACCACGCCGACGCCGAAGAAATCACCCAGGACACTTTCATCCGCGCGCATCGCGGTCTCGCCAACTTCCGCGGCGACTCCTCCCTCGCCACCTGGCTTTACCGCATCGCCGTAAATCTGGCCCGCAACCGCTACTGGTATTTCTTCCGTCGCCGCCGCCAGGATTCCCTCTCGCTCGATTGCGCACTCAGCGACGACAGCGCCGCCACGTTTGCCGACTTGGTCGCCGACGTCGTCCAAGACCCGGCCCAGGAAACCGTCGCCGGCGAATTCTCGACCTTGGTCGACATGTGCATGGAGAAACTCGACGCCCGTCACCGCGAAATCCTCACCTTGCGCAACGTCCTTAATCGTTCCTACGAGGAAATCGCCGCCACCCTCGGCATCAATGTCGGCACCGTCAAAAGCCGCATCGCTCGCGCCCGCGAAAATCTCCGCACGCTTCTCGCCGAAGCCTGCCCCGAATTCGCCCCCGGCGCCGCCCCCGGCGAGTGGTTCCTCCCGTCGCGCGCCACCTACGGCCGCCCGCAGATCGCCTGCGCCTGATGTATTCGCTTTGTTAGCACGTTAGTCACGACTGGTTGTTGCTCCCTCATAAACAGCCGCGCTGCCCCCGCAGCGCGGCTTGTTTTTTGCACACTGCCTCACACGCTCGGAGCTAACCGTGACTCCGGCTCCGCTCGTCCTCACCCCGCTTCACGCCCGCCGCTTCGCCCGTCACGCCGTCCTCCTCGACTCTCCCGTCGCCGACGTCGCCTCCGCCCTCGCTCACATGGGCTACGTGCAAATCGACCCCATCAATGTCTGCGGTCGCATGCACGATCTCATCCTGCGCAACCGCGTCCGCGATTACCGCGAGGGCGACCTGATGCGCCACCTCCACCACGACGACACCCCCGCCGCCGAGCCCCACCCAAAACCCAAAACTCACACCCCAAAACCTCGCGAGACCCGCCTCGCTTTCGAACACCACATTCCCGGCTCCAACATCCTCGTCGCCTTCCCGCTCGAAGCCTGGCTCCACCTTCTCGCCACCATGCAACGCCGCGCCCGCACGCACGGCCTTTGGTCCGGCCAACTCACCCCGCGCGAAAAAATCCTCGCCGAACGCATCCTCGCCGAAATCGCCGCGCGCGGTCCACTTTCCTCCGACGACTTCGCCGACACCGGCCGCGCCCGCCGCGTCTGGGGCACGTCCACCCTCGCCAAATCCACGCTGCAAAAACTCTTCTTCCACGGCCGCGTCCTGATCTCTCACCGGCGCGATCAACGCCGCATCTACGATCTCCCCGAACGCATCCTCCCCGCCCGCATCCTCTCCTCCCCTGCGCCTTCCTCCGCCGAAACCGCCCGCTATCTGGCCGTCCTGAAACTCCGTCAACGCCGACTCGTCCGCCTCACCCGCGACGAACTCCCCCTCGTCGCCGACCTCGTTCAACCGCTCGCCATCGAAAACGGCCCCACCCTCCACTGCCTCCGCACCGATCTCCCCCTCCTCGACCAAATCGAAAATCCAAATTCGAAAATCGAAAATCCCCTCCTCCTCGCTCCCCTCGACCCGCTGATCTACGACCGCCGTCTCACGCGCGATCTCTGGAACTTCAACTACACGTGGGAGGTTTACACCCCGCCCGCCAAACGCGTTCGCGGTTACTACGCACTTCCGATTCTCGCCGGCACGGAGATCGTCGGCCACGTCGACCCCAAAGCCGATCGCCAACACCGCCGCCTCACGATCGTTTCCCGTTCCGTCCGCCGCGGATACCGCGTCGCTCCCACCCTCGACTCACTCGCTCACTTTCTCGATCTCCGCCCACCCCGCCGCGCACCCACATCGAATCTCAAGAATTCCCCCGCTCAACCGATCTAGCTCCCATCTCGCATGAAAACCTTTCCCGTGCGGTGGTCTCCGCACGACGGTTGGTCTCCGCCTCGCTCTTCCTGGCCCGCGTCCGCCGATCTCGTGCTCTATTTCGGCGCGAGACAGGTGCTCGCAAACGCCGACGGCCCGCGCGCCGAGCTCATCGCCCATTTCTCCTCCGCCCTCTGCGCCGGCTGCAGCACCGCGGGCGAAATCCTCGGCAACAACGTTTCCGACGACGGCCTCGGCGCCGTCTGCATCTCTTTCCAACACACCACCATTCGCGCCGAAACCATTTCCGTCCGCTCTCCTTCCGAAAGCTTCGAAGCCGCCGCAGAACTCAGCCGCCGGCTCGCCTCGCCCACACTCCGTCACATTCTCGTTCTCAGCGACGGCCTCCTCGTCAACGGCACTCTCCTCACCTCCGGTTTTCGCACCGGCCTTCCGTCCGATGTTCATGTCACCGGCGGCCTCGCCGGCGATGGCAACATCTTCCGCCACACGTTGGTCGGACTCGGCCCCGCGCTCGATTCCGGCAGCATCGTCGCCATCGGCTTCTATGGCGATCGCCTCCGCGTCGCCCACGGCTCCGCCGGCGGCTGGGAACCGTTCGGCCCCAAACGTCTCGTCACTCACTCCGCCGGAAACGTCCTCTACACGCTCGACGACCAGCCCGCGCTCGCCCTCTACAAACGCTACCTCGGCGAACGCGCCTCCGGCCTTCCCGCCACCGGCCTCCTTTTTCCACTTCATCTTCTCGCCAGCCGCGACGCCGAACACGGCCTGGTCCGCACCATCCTCGCCGTCGACGATGCCGAACAATCGCTCACGTTCGCCGGCGACATCCCCCAAGGCCATTACGTTCGCCTCATGAAAGCCGGCTGCGACGCCCTCGTCGTCGGCGCCGAAGCCGCCGCTCGCGCCGCCGCGCTCGACACCTCCGCCGAACGTTTCGCCGTGCTCGTCAGTTGCGTCGGCCGCCGCCTCGTCATGGGCCAACGCGTCGAGGAAGAGATCGAAGCCGTCCTCGCCCAACTCGGTCCCGGCCTCACCGCCGCCGGATTCTACTCCTACGGCGAGATTTGCCCGAGCGGACTGCTGCACAGTTGCGATCTTCACAACCAAACCATGACCCTTACCGTCTTCGCGGAAGAATCGTAAGCCCGTGAATCCGCTTCTCGCCCGCCAGCTTCGCAAATACCTCCCGGATCTCGATCCAACCCAACCACCCTGGCGCGATTTCCTGTCCGCCGTCGACCGCGCCTACACCGATCTCGAACAGGACCGCACGTTTCTCGAACACACCCTCGAGGTCACCTCCTCCGAGCTCACCGAAGCCAACGAAAAACTCCGCCGCGAAACCGAGACCCAACTCGCCTCGCTCAGCCGCTACTACCAGCAAACGCTCGAGCTCCAGCAGGGCATGATCGTCTGCGTGCGCCGCACCGAGCGCGGTTTCATTCACACACTCTGCCGCGGCCAGCTGCTCGCACGCCTCGGCTTCGCACCCGAGGACATCGAGGGCCGCTTCATCGAGGACGTCGCCCCGCCGCCTCAATCCGAAATCCTCAACGCCGCCTTCGAACGCGCATGGAACGGCGAAACGCTTTCGTTCGCCTTCACCACTCACCACGGGGTCGAGGTGCTCATCGTCATGCGCCCGCGCCGCGAGCGCGACCAGGTCCAGGAGGTCATCGCCGCCTGCCTCGAAATCACCGCCCTCAAACAGGCCGAGCACGAGCTCCGCGCCGCCAAGGAACGCGCCGAAGCCGCCGATCGCGCCAAGAGCGAATTTCTCGCGGTCATTTCCCACGAGATCCGCACGCCGCTCAACGCCGTCCTGGGCTTCGCCTCCCTTCTCCAACAAAGCCCGCTCAACGAGGAACAACAAAACTGGCTCGCCACCATCGGCACCAGCGGCGAATCGCTCCTCGCGCTCATCAACGACATTCTCGACTTCTCCAAAATCGAAGCCGGCCACCTCGAGCTGCACTCCGAACCCGTCGCACTCGTCGCCCTCCTCGATCAACTGGGCAGCATGTTCCGACCGCGCGCCCAACAAAAAGGCGTCGCCCTCGAAATCTCCGCCCCACCCGATCTTCCCCAAGTCATCGTCACCGACCCGCAGCGGCTCACCCAAGTCCTCACCAACCTCCTCGCCAACGCCGTCAAATTCACCCCGCAGGGTTCGATCCGCATCGAAGCCTGCGCCCTTCCGCCCGAACCCGACCGCTCCGATCGCGAAATCTACTTCGCCATCCGCGACACCGGCATCGGCATCCCCCCAGATCGCCGCGATCGGCTCTTCAAACCTTTCAGCCAGGTCGACTCCTCCACCACGCGAAACTACGGCGGCACCGGCCTCGGACTCGCGATCTGCGACCGCCTCGTCCGTCTGCTCGGCGGCGACATCGCCGTCGACAGCACGCCAGGCCAGGGCTCCACGTTCGCCTTCACGATCCGCGCACGCATCCCCGAAACCTTTTCCACCCTCTTCGAATCGCCCCCTTCGGAAAATCCTGCGCCCGCCGCCCCGAGTGGCTCACCGTCGCTGCGCATCCTCGTCGCCGAGGATCAGCCCCACAACCGCCAGCTGATCCAACACGTTCTCGAAAACCGCGGCTACCGCCCGCACATCGTCGACAACGGACGCGCCGCCCTCGAAGCCGCTCTCGCCCAACCTTACGATCTCGTCCTGCTCGACCTGCGGATGCCCGAAATGGACGGCTACACCGCCGCGCGAGCCAT
>JAFAAS010000104.1 GCA_023426435.1 Verrucomicrobiota bacterium
AGGTGGGGGTTGTCGCGAGGGCGGCGGGCATTCGGTGGAATGCTAGCGAAGGTGGCGACGGTGGCGAGTGCGGGAGGGGGCGTCGGAGAGGGTGGGTGGAAGGAACGAGATTTAGAAGGCGCGAGCACGAGCAGGAGCAGGAGCACGATTACGATTACGGGCACGAGCACGGGCATGAGCAGGAGCGGGAGCACGAGCACGGGCACGGGCGGAGGCTGACGGAAGAGAAAGGGGGGAGGCGCGGGGCATGAAAAAAGCCCGGCGGGGACGCCGGGCTGCACCTGAGATGGGTTGCGAGAGGGGACTTACTTCCAGGTGAGGACGAGGCGGGTGAAGTAGGACGTATCCAGTTCTTCAACACCGGCGCCGGGCTCGCTGTTGTAGTCGTTGCTGATGCCGAGGCGGAGCTTCCACGCGGGGACGCTGAGCGGGATTTCGTAGAAGGATTCGTGGGTGAGGCGGAAGTTGCCGAAATCGTCGAAGGTCGGGACGAAGGAGAGGCGGTTGACGATGCGGGAGTTTTCGAAGGTCCACTCGTGATTGAGACCGAGATCGAGACCGGCGCTGGAGACGTCTTCGCTGGCGGGGTTGCCGTAGCCCTCGTAGCGATACGAGATACCGGCGCGGCCCGTGAGCGTGTGATTGGGCTCCTTGATGAAGTCGTAGCCGAGACCGACGGCGGAGACGTTGTAGAGATCGATGTCCTTTACGCGGTCGAAGCCGCCTTCGGTGCGGACATACCATGAGCGTTTGCCGGAGAAGTTGTTGGCGTAGTCGACGCCGGCCTTGAATTCGTCGGCGGCTTTGACGTCGTCGGTGACCTGGCGGTTGTAGGCGGTGTAGAACTGAAGCGTGTCGCGATCGGTTTTGAGGACGGCGCGGCCGCTGACCTGGGTGCCGATTTGTTCGCTGTTGCCCGATTTGCCGGCGATGTCGACGGCGGCTTCGTAGGCCCAGGAGCGTTCGAGGGCGGCGATGCGCGGGTCTTGGGCGCCGGCGGGCCAGATGGCGGCGATGCGCGGAACGGAGGTGGTGAGGCGGCCGTCGGCGCCGGCGATTTGAACCTCGCCGTTCTGGCTGGAGAGGGTGCCTTCGAGGACGGTGCCGCTTTCGAGGCGGACGGAGATCGGTTTGTCGGTGGCGATGCTGGTGACATCCGACTGCTTGATCGTGATGACGTCGGCGTAGGCCGTCTTCATGATGATGTGGCCTTCGGCGATCTTCTCGATTTCGCCGACGAGGCGGGCGCCGTTGTTGGTTTCGACGACATCGGCGTGGGCGCGCAGCAGGAACGCGGCGGTCGCGATGGCGAGGAGTGCAGTGCGTTGCAGTTTTCGGTTCATGTTTTTCACGGAAGGATCAGGGAAGTGATTGGGCGGACGAGGGCAATACGAGTTCCTGTGAAGTCGATCGGCTGCTCGACAAGCCGGAGGCGGCGCGATTGGTTCGCGCGACGGATGTCTGAGAACGTTCAACGCCCTGCACTGATACTTGCCGATCGCTGGCAGGAATACCGGCTGATCGACTGCGGCGATGGTATGAAGCAGGAGCGGTGGGGCGAGTTCACGTTGGTGCGGCCCGATCCGCAAATCATCTGGCCGCGGCATGGGAGAAACCCCGGGGCGCGGTGGGAAAGTTGGGATGCGTTTTATCACCGCAGCGAGACGGGCGGTGGAAAATGGGAGATGAAGCGCGCGCTGCCGGAGTCGTGGAAAATCCACTACACGCCGCTCGGGCTGACGTTCAAGATCCGGCCGACCTCGTTCAAGCACACGGGGCTGTTTCCGGAGCAGGCGGTGAATTGGGAGTGGTTCAGCGGGAAGATTCGGGCGGCGCGGGAGGAAGGGCGCGAGGTGTCGGTGTTGAACTTATTTGGCTATACCGGAGCCGCGACGGTGGCGGCGGCGAAGGCGGGTGCGAGTGTGTGTCACGTCGATGCCGCGGAAGGAATGGTGAAGTGGTGTCGCGAGAATGCGGCGTTAAGCGGGCTCGGGGAGGCGCCGGTGCGGTATATTGTCGACGATTGTTTGAAGTTTGCGCGGCGGGAATTGAAGCGCGGGCGGCGTTACGATGCGGTGATCATGGATCCGCCGACGTATGGGCGTGGAAGCACGGGCGAGATGTGGAGGCTGGAGGACAATTTGTGGGAGTTGTTGCTGGCGTGCCGGGAGCTGTTGAGCGAGCGGCCGGTGTTTTTCCTGGTGAATGCCTATACGGCGCGGCTGTCGCCGACGGTGGTGGCGAATTTGTTGGCGGAGTTGTTGGGGGAGCGCGGCGGGAGAATCGCGGCGGGTGAAGTGGGGCTGCCGATCGAGCGGGATGGGAAGGTGTTGCCGTGTGGAATTTATGGGCGGTGGGAGAGTGCGGCGGGGAGGTGAGGGGTTTGGGTTTTGGAATCACGAAGGGACACGAATGGACATGAATCATGAAGCGTTGCGAAGGAGCGGGGGCGAAACGAGCCCGACGGGGACGTCGGGCTCCACCCTGGCGGATGATTATCATCGTCGGGCGAATGAGATGTTGGCGAAAGCGTGGGCGGGGAATGCGGCGACGATCGCGAAGTTGGCGCCGATCGTGGGGGCTTCGATCGCGGGCGGTGGAGTGGTGCACACCTTTGGGAGCGGGCACAGTGAGTTGATTGCGCGGGAGATCATCGGGCGCGCGGGCGGGCTGGTGTGCGTGAATGGGATCATCGATCCGACGGCGGGATTCGTGGAGAATCTCGTCGGTTATGGAACGAAGCTCGTGGAGCGGCACGACCGGCAGTATCAGTTGCGGGCGGGCGAGGTGATCATCGTGATTTCCAATTCGGGCAAAAATTCGTCGCCGCTCGAGGTGGCGATGTATGCGAAGAAGAAAGGGCTGACGGTGGTGGGTCTGACGGCGCTGGCGATGTCGACGACGTATGCGACGGTGCATCCGGAAGGGAAGAAGCTGCACGAAGTGGCGGACTATGTTTTGGACAATGGCGGCGTGCCCGGGGATGCGATCGTGGAGGTGCGCGATGGGATCATGGCGGGACCGACGTCGACGTTCATCGGGTGTTCGCTGTTGAACTGGTTGATGCTGTCGGTGGTGGACTGGTTGAAGGCGAACGGGCATCCGCTGCCGATTTTGCGGAGTCAGAATGTGCCGGGTTCGATCGAGCGGAATCGGGAGCTGGCGGAGAAATACAAGGGGCGGTTGAGCCGGCAGCTGGCGTGAGGGGAGGATGAAGAGATGCGCGACGTGACGGGTTGCGCGGCGAGCGCGCAACCTACGGAGATGAAAAGATGAAAGGTAAGATCGGAGTCGATGGCGGGGCGACGAAGACGGAGTGTATCCTGATTGATGAGACAGGGACGGTGGTGGCGCGGCAGGTGGCGCCGGGGTGCAATCCGAATGTGGCGGGGGCGGAGCAGGCGCGGTTGATCATCACGGACGCGTTGTGCGCGCTGCTGGCGGAAGGGAGGCGCGTGACGCCGGGTATTCGAATTTCGGAGACGCGGCTGTTCATGGCGGGGAGCGCGGGGTTCTGGCAGGAGATCGCGGCGGAGTTGACGGATTTCGGGGTGGTGACGACGGGAGCGGATTCGTTGCCGGTGTTGGAGCTGGCGACGAACGGAGGGGCGGGGCTGGTGTTGCATTCGGGGACGGGGTCGTTTGTGGCGGCGCGCGATCGGAGCGGCGGGATTCACTATGCGGGAGGATTGGGGTGGCGGTTTGGCGATCCGGGAAGCGCGTATGATTTGGGGCGACGGGCGGTGTCGCGGGCGTTGCTGGAGTTGCAAGGCTGGGCGCCGGCGTCGCGGCTGGGGCCGACGGTGCGGGATCACACGCAGTTGGGCGCTGGAGCGGATGCGGGGAGCGTAACGCGGTATTTTTATGCGGATACGGAGCCGAATCGGAAGATTGGCGCGCTGGCGCCCGCGGTGTTGCGGCTGGCGAGTGAGGGGGATCACACGGCGCATCAGTTGATCGTGGAGTCGGTGAGCGAGTTGTTGGAGCTGGCGGTGCGGGTGGCGACGAAGCTGTTTCCGGGCGAGCCCGTGGATGGGCTGAGCGCGGGACTGAGCGGGCCGATTTTGACGCATCGGGTGGTGTGGGAGGCGGTGGCGCCGCGGTCGCCGCTGGCGCTGGTGCCGGTGACGGAGGCGCCGATCGAAGGGGTGAGGCGGTTGTTGGTGAGAGGGTGAGGATTTTCGAATTTGGATTTTCGATTTTCGAATTTTGGCGAAGGAGGCGATGGAGGGAGGGGGATGTGATTCTGTTCGCCAGAGGCGGGGGGCGCGGTTTCTTCGGCGTATGGGATTTTTCGATCGATTCGCGCAGAAGAAAACGGTGCCGCAGGTTTCGAGTGCGGAAACGGCGGCGGGGGCGGTGAGGACGAAGCTGGTGGCGGCGCGCGAGCGGCTCGAGTTGAAGGATTTGGCGGGCGCGGTGGCGATTTACGAAGAGGTGCTGGCGACGGAGGGAGATCGGCCGGACGTGCTCGTGACAATTTCGGGCGATTTGGGTGTGACGGGGAATGTGAAGGAAGTCGTGGAGTTGGTGGCGCCGCGTTACGATGCGGAGCGGCATGGACCGGCGACGGGGATCAATTTGCTGCAGGCGTATCTGGTGCTGCGGAACGTGGATGCGGCGCAGCATTTGTTGGATATTTTGTTCGCGTTGAAGCGGCCGGATTTGGAGGAGCGGCTGTATGGTTTTTCGAATGCGATCGCGGAGCTGATGCAGTCGGAGCATGCGCCGGTGGGCGATGCGGGCGGTGCGGCGCAGGAGGCGGCGAAGGTGAATCTGGTGAGCATCAGCAAGCCGATCTGGTTTTACGGGCTCGAGCCGCTGGCGGAGCAGGTGCTGGCGCCGAAGGAGCCGCGGTTGCGGCGGGTGGGGTTTGGGCAGTTGGCGACGCCGGGGATTGCGGATGCGGCGGCGGCGGAGCGGCCGGAGGATGAACTCGGGCGGTTGAGCCGCGCGGTGCCTCTGTGGCTGGCGGAGACGTTTCAGTTTGCGCCGCATTATGCGTCGATTGCGGCGGTGGGCCTGGTGGAGCGTCACTATGCGCTGTTTCCGACGGAGTGGACGGCGGAGAATCTGCGTCAGCTCGTCGAGACGACCGAAGGCGGACTGGATTACGTATTCACGGGTGCGATACGGCAGAAGGCGGGGGATTACGAGATGGTGTTGCGCGTGTGGGAGGTGAAGAAGTTTCGCGAGCGGAAGACGTTCACGGTGCGGTGGACGCCGGCGACGGCGGATGCGGAGCTGGCGAAGCTGCACGAGCAGATTCGCGTATTCATGGAATGGATGCCGGCGAAGGGCGGGTTGAAGTATGAGCCGCCGGTGTCGCCGCGCGCGTGGCTGGAGATGCTGGGGGCGTCGCTGACTTTGTTTCTCGGCGAGAAGAATCTTTTGCCGGCGGAGCAGATTCCGCCGATGGATGACGTGCTCGCGCGGACGGCGGAGGCGGCGGTGGGGAACGAGGCGGCGTCGCTGGCGTTTTTGACGCTGAGGAATCGGTCGGAGAAGTTGGGCGTGGCGGCGCGGATCGAGGCGGCGCTGGCGGGGTCGGAGTTGATTGCGCGGGCGCGGGGGTTGTGAACTGCGGATGAACGTGGATGAACGCGGATGAACGCGGATAAAGAAAGAAGAGGGGGAACCGCGAAGGACGCGAAGGGGCGCGAAGGCGATCAAGGGGGATGGTTCGGGTGGATTCGCGGGTGAGTTGAACCGGTATGCAGGAACGGACGGGGGATTTGCGGGTGAGATGAACCGCGAAGGGCGCTAAGGACGCGAAGGACGTTAGGGGCGTGGGGGCGGAATCGCGCAGCGAGGAGCCGCGAATGGATACGACGGAGCACGAATTGCGGGAGCTTTGATTCGTGAGTGGTGATGACTCGGCTCTGGGGCGGTTTGGAATTCCGGGGCCAGACATTTGCCGCAAAAAGGCGCAAAAAGGCGCAAGAATCGGAGGAGTTATCGGGGGCTTTTTTGCGGCTTCGGCGGCTTTTTGCGGCCAGGGTTTTATTGACGCGTTAGTTTGGGCGCGGGGCGGTTGGCGAGCACGAGCACGAAGCGGTGGGCGGGACGCTGAGTGCCGGGCGGGAGGGGCGGCTCGCCCTGCTTGGGTTAGGAGGTGGCGGCGAGTTGGCCGCAGCCGGCGGCGATGTCGATGCCGCGACGTTGGCGGACGGTGCTGGGGAGCGAGAACTCGTCGGCGAGGATTTTTTGAAAACGGCGCGCGGCTTCGGTGCGGGTCGGGGCGCCGTCGTAGCCGGTGGTGGGGTTGAGCGGGATCAGGTTTACCTGCGCGGGGAGGCCGCGGAGGAGGTGGCCGACGGCGCGGGCGTGGTCGGCGGTGTCGTTTTTGCCGTCGATGAGGGTCCACTCGTAGAAGATGCGGCGGCCGGTGGTTTCGCTGTAGGTGCGGCAGGCGGCGATGAGCTCGTCGAGCGGCCATTTGCGGGCGGCGGGGACGAGGGCGGCGCGTTCGGATTGGGTGGCGGCGTGGAGGGAGACGGCGAGGTGGAGCGGGCGTTTTTCGCGGGCGAGGCGGAGGATGCCGGGGACGACGCCGACGGTGCTCAGCGTGATGCGCTCGGCGGCGAGGGCGAGGCCGCCATCGTCGCGGAGGATGTCGATCGCGCGCATGACGGCGTCGTAGTTGTGGAGCGGTTCGCCCATGCCCATGAGGACGATGTTGCGGAGACGTGCGCGGGGTGGAGGATTGTCATTTAATGTATTACAAGGGGTCGAGGGATAGGCGGCCTTGTTGTAATATAATGTATGACTAGTTGGCTTGGAAGGAGGAGGGGAGGAGTGGCGGAGGGTGCGGGCGATGTGGGTGGCTTGGGCGACGATTTCGCCGGGGGTGAGGTGGCGGGTGTAGCCCATTTGGCCGGTGGCGCAGAAGACGCAGCCCATGGCGCAGCCGACCTGGCTGGAGATGCAGGCGGTGACGCGGCCGGTGAAACGCATGAGGACGGTTTCGATGCGTTCGGCGTCGTGGAGGGAGAGGAGGTATTTGCGCGTGAAGCCGTCGGAGGAGTCGGTGGCGGCGGCGATGGGGAGCGTGCCGATGGAGGTTTCGGCGACGAGGCGGTCGCGGACGCGCGTGGGGAGGTCGGGCATCGCGTCGAAGGTGTCGACGAGATCGAGATAGAGGTAGGACCAGAGGCGGGCGGCGTGAACGGGGTTGAGGTCGCGCTGGATCAGCCACGTGCGGAGGTCGGCACGGGTGAGGTCGTAGAGGTTGGTGAGCGCGGGTGAGGACACGAGTGGCGGGAGGGAGAAGAGAAAAGGGAGAGGGAATCGCGGAGGAGTGGGCGGCGCAAGTGTGGTGAAGGGGGAGAACGGAGGTGGTCGACGGAATGCACGGAAGACGCGGAACGGCGGGGAGTTTGGGATGGCCGCAAAGAGAGGCAGAAGGCGCAGAGAGGGAGGGTAGGTTGCCCGCGAAACATGCGGACGGCGCGAAAGGATGAGGTATGAGAGGGGCGTGGGGTTTTGGCGTGGTTTAGCGTGGTTCGCGGGAGGGGGATTTAACCGCGGGAATGCGGAGGCAGGGAGGAAGGGCGGGGCATGGGCGTGCCCGGTGGGCGATGATGGAGGAAAGGGGTTGAACTGAGGGCGGGGAGGGAGGTCGATAAGGGCATGGCACTCCAGGTGATTCCGATTTTGAAGGCGGTGGCGCCGTTGATTGCGCAGGCAGGTGGCATCGTGGCGGGGATGCGGTCGACGCGGGAGGCGACGCGGATGGAGGATCGCGTGAGCAAGATCGAGCAGGAGACGCTGCGAGCGGGTGAGGTGTTGACGAACGTGGCGCAGCAGCTGCAGGCGGTGGCGGAGGAGCTGAGGCGTCAGGCGGAGGTGACGGAGCGGTTACAGCGGCGGGCGGTGGGGATGATGGTCGTGGCGGGAGGAGCGCTGGTGGTGGCGGTGATTGCGTTGGTGATGGCGGCGGGGAAGTGAAAGTGAGGGAGAGAAGTGAAAGTGAGGGTGAAAGTGGAGGCGCGGAGGGGTGAAAGACGCAGAGGTGATGAAGGCGGATGAGGAAGAGGAGTTGGTCGCGGCGGTGTTGTGGCGGCGGTTGAATGCGACGGGGGTGGATGCGATGCGGCTTTGGCGGGGGCGGGAGAATTGGAGGATGGAAGGGAGCGCGGTGTTTTTGGAGGAGGGGCGAATCGCGGAACTGGCGTATCAGGTAACGTGTGACGCGGCGTGGCGGACGCGATGGGGCGAGGTGAAGGGGCATCTCGGCGGGCGCGCGATCGATGTTGAGGTGGGGGTGGAGGAACGCGGCAGATGGATGTGGAGTGGGCGGGAGGTGCCGGAGGTGGCGGGGTGCGTGGACCTCGATCTGAATTTTTCGCCGGCGACGAATTTGATCACGTTTCGGCGGATGCAGTTGAGGGTGGGCGAGCGGGCGGACGTGGCGGTCGCGTGGTTGAAGGTGCCGGAGTTCGAGCTGCGGTGTTTGCCGCAGACGATCGAGAGGATCGAGGCGCGGGCGTATGATTATGCGGCGCCGACGGTGGGGTATGCGGGGAGGCTGAAGGTGGATGAGAACGAGTGTGTGTTGGAGTATCCGGGGTTGTGGGTGGCGGAGAAAGTGGAGGTGTTTTCGCGAAGGTGAAGAGGGAGCGCGTGGGTTGCGGGAGGCACGGCGAGGGTTAGGATTCGGGATGGAAACCGTCGAATTTCTGGCGCGGCTGGAACATCATCTGGCGACGAAGCTGGCGCAGCTCGATGTGCGGGCGCATCCGTCGAGCGAGAGTCCGAGTCGGTTGACGCGGCAATGGACGATCGAGTTTTTGGCGGCGGAGGCGGCGCGGCATCCGGATCACCGAAATTTGGCGGCGCTGCTGCGGAATGTGAATGAGCAGGCGCCGCGGACGGGGTGAGGGTATCAGACGGACAGGCGAACGGGGTTGAACGACAGCACGTCGACGCCGGCAGAGAAATGGCAGCGTGGCGGTTGCGGGTGCACCTGAAGGCGGGCGGTGTCCAAGAGGGTGTTGTCGGCGACTTCTATTTCGGCGCGTTGCAGCGGCCAAGGCGGGTGGTGCACCTCGAGTCGGCGAAGGCCGTTGCGCGGGGAGTGGGCGTAGAGGCAGTAGCGTTCTGCGGCCCAGTGTTCGAACGAAGAGGGAGCGGCGGGAGCTGGGTCTCCAACTGGGCGATAGCGGGCGCGGAAGACGGCGGGCGGGTTCGCGCGGAGGCTGGTGAAGTCGAAAGTATCGTTCGTGCGGCGGAGCTGCATGCGCGCGCGGTGGTAGGGAAGATCGAAGAAGCGGCGGCCGGCGAAAACGGTGGGGCGAGATGCGGCGTCGAGACTGAAGAACCAGACGCCGGGTTTGCCGTCGGCAACGACGTAGGTGCGCACGTTGACCTCCGGGAACGAGGAAAGGAGGGGAGTTGCAGGGAGTCCCCGGGGCCGGACGGCAGCCATGCGAAACGGCACGATTCCGATCCAAGCGGAACCATCGAAGGTGTCGGCCGAAAGGCCGGCGGGGAGGTATGGGCGGAGGGCGACCGGGCTGATCTGATAATGGATGAAGGCGAGATCGAGCCACGACATGGCGACGGACCACGGGCGGCTCGGGAGTGGCCAGGGGCGGTGGTCGGTGATGCGAAGAAGGTCGGGGACGTTCACGGGGTCCTCGTGTAGTTGAGCCAGAGGAGGCGGGCGAGGGTGAGGGTGACCATCGTGAGGAAGATGGGGCGGATGAAGCGGGCGCCGCGGGTGACGACGAGGTGGGCGCCAAGTTTGCCGCCGAGGAGCTGGCCGGCGGCCATGGCGAGGCCGGCGCCGAAGTGGACGAGATCGGCGATGAGGAACAGGGCGAGTGCGGCGAGATTGCTGGTGGCGTTCATGATTTTCGTGAACGCGGTGGCGCGGGCGAAGTTTTGTCCGAGGACGAGGATCAGTGCGATCGCCCAGAAGGAACCGGTGCCGGGGCCGAAGAAGCCGTCGTAGAAACCGAGGGTGAGGCCGAAGCTGGTGAAGAAGAGCGGGGCGGAAAGTTTCGGCGGGTGATCTTCGGTGCCGAGTTTTGGGCGGAAAAGCGTGTAGAGGAGAATCGCGGCGAGGAGCCACGGGATGAGGCTGGCGAGGAGGTCGGAATCGATTTGCTGGACGGCGAAGGCGCCGAGGAGGGAGCCGACGAGTGTAGTTGAAATTCCGAGACGGCACTCGCGGAGGGTGACCGCGCGGCAGCGGAGAAAGTGGATCGAGGCGGAGACGCTGCCGAAGCTGGATTGAAATTTATTGATGCCGAGGGCGAGAGGGACGGGGAGGCCGAGATTGAGAAGGGCGGGAACGGTGATGAGTCCGCCGCCGCCGGCGACGGCGTCGACCGTGCCGGCGACGAGGCCGACGAGGAAGAGGACGGGGTAGTGCCAGAGTTCGAGGGACATTCGTGGGCGCTCAGAGGAGCGTGCTCGTGATCTTGATTCGTGCTCGTGATCGAAAATGCGGCGGATCGAGCACGAGCACGAGCACGAGCACGAGCACGAGCACGAGCACGAGCACGCGCACGAGCACGAGCACGCGCACGAGCACGAGCACGAGCGTGGGGAGGCGGGACTAGTCGAAAGTAAGGACGAGGGGAAGGCTGGCGTTGGGAGCGAGGATGGGTATGCAACGCGCGCATCTCTTCCGTTTTTCCCCAACCCCTAACTTGTCGTTTTATGATGTCGTCGAGTGCTCTGAGTCGTGTCGGCCGCGGTGTGTGGCTGCTGGTGTTTTTCGTGGTGGTGGTGGTGCGCGGAAGCGCGGCGGAGGCGCTGCCGTTTGTGAGTCCGATTTTCGGGGATCACATGGTGATGCAGCGCGGGAAGCCGAATCGCGTGTGGGGATGGACGGAGCCGGGGAAGGTGGTGACGGTTGAAATGGCGGGGAAGCGTGCGACGGCGACGGCGGGGGCGGATGGAAAATGGCTGGCGACGGTGGAGGTGCCGGAGGCGGGCGGGCCTTACACGATGGCGATCGAGGGGGCGGAGCGCGTGGAGTTGAAGGATGTGCTGGTGGGCGATGTGTGGTTGTGCAGCGGGCAGTCGAACATGGCGTTTGGATTGCGCGGAAGCACGGGCGGGGCGGAGGCGGCGCAGGCGGCGGATTATCCGACGCTGCGGGCGTTCACGGTGGTGTTGAAGAATGTGTATGAGCCGGCGGCGGTGCCGGCGGGTGGGCAGTGGCGGGTGTGCACGCCGGAGACGGCGCCGGGGATTTCGGCGGTGGCGTTTTATTTTGCGCGGAAGGTGCAGGAAGAGACGGGCGTGCCGATCGGTTTGGTGATCGCGGCGTCGGGTGGGAGTCCGGTGGAGGCGTGGACGAGTGCGGAAGGGTTGGCGCGCGTGGGAGAGTTTTCAGAGCAGTTGAAGGAGATTGCGCGGCTGAAGGAGAAAGGCGGGACGCAGCATGGAAGTTTTTTGATGCATTGGCTGGAGGAGTTCGATGTGGGCGAGCGCGAAGGGTGGCAGAAAGAGGAGGCGGAGGATGCGGCGTGGGCGCGGGTGGCGTTGCCCGGTGGAGGGTTTGAGGAATTGGGCGTGGGTGAGACGCCGAGCGTGTGCTGGTTTCGGCGCGAGGTGGAGTTGCCGGCGGAGATTCCGGCAGGCGTGGCGCGGATCCATCTCGGTGTCGTGGAAAAAATGGATACGACCTACATCAACGGCCGCTGGGTGGGAGCGAGTTCGTGGGTGGAGAATCCGCGGGCTTATGCGATTCCGGCGGGGGTGTTGAAGCCGGGGAAGAACACGATCGCGGTGCGGGTGTTTCGGACGAAACCGGATGGCGGGATCAAGGCGGAGGCGGAGAATTTTCGGATTCAGTTCGCGGATGGCACGAAGGTGTCGCTCGCGGGAGAGTGGAAGGCGAAGTTGAGCGTGGATGCGCGTCCGCCGCATCCGTGGCCGTTGGATGTGGAGAACTATGCGACGATGCCGACGACGCTTTATAATGGGACGCTGGCGCCGCTGGTGCCGTTGGCGTTGAGGGGCGCGCTTTGGTATCAGGGCGAGGCGAATTTTCAGCGGGCGGCGCAGTATCGGGTTTTGATGCCGGCGTTGATTCGGGATTGGCGGGAGCGGTTTGGGCAGGGGGAGTTTCCGTTTTACATGGTGGGTTTGCCGGCGTTCATGCAGCGGAAGGCGGAGCCTGGGACGAGCGATGGATGGACGGAGTTGCGCGAGGCGCAGGCGATGACGGCGGCGGCGGAGCCGAACACGGGGCTGGCGACGATCGTGGATACGGGGGATGCGGATGACATTCATCCGCGCGAGAAGCGGGCGGCGGGCGAGCGGCTGGCGCGGTTGGCGTTGGCGGAGGTTTATGGGAAGAAGATCGCGGCGCGGTCGCCGGAGTTTGCGGGAGTGAAGCGGCGCGGGCGCGAGCTGGTGTTGAAGTTTAAAAATACCGACGGCGGGCTCGTGGTGCGCGGGGAGAAGCTCGGCGAGTTTTCGGTGGCGGGGGCCGATGGGGAATGGCGCTGGGCGGATGCGCGTATTGAAGGCGACGATACGGTGGTGGTGTCGTCGGCGGAGGTGCCGGAGCCGGTGGACGTGCGTTATGCGTGGCAGGCGAATCCGGTGGCGACGTTGTTCAACGGCGAGGGGTTGCCGGCGGTGCCGTTTCGGACGAGGTAGAAGCTCCGAGGAGCGAGATCCAAGGACCAAGATCCAAGCTCCAGAGAACGGCCAATTTTAAAACCGCGAAGGGCGCGGAGGGGCGTGAAGGGCGCAACGCAGGCGTAGGACCTGGAGGGTGCGTGGGGGGCTGGAAACTGCGGCAAAAAAAAGTGTCACCTAATAGGTGACACTTTGCGGGGGTGGAAGAGGGAGGGTCAGGAACTGACTTCGATGGTGAAGCCGCCGTAGGACATGCGGTCGGCGTTGAAGGGGGAGTTTTCGGGGTCGCACATGGCATTGATGCGGGGGTCGGCCATGACCTTGGCGTTCACTTTGTCGCGGTGCGCGCGGGATTTGTAGACGATCCAGGCGAAGACGACGGTTTCGGTGGGTTTGGTCTGCGTGAGTTTGGTGAACGGCGTGCCGAATTTGGATTTGAGGTCTTCGCCCACGGCTTCGCGGTATTCGAGGGCGCCGTGTTCGATCCAGACCTTGGCGGCGGCTTTCGCCATTTTGAAGTAGGCGGGAAGATTTTTCTTGGGGACGGGGATGACGAAACCGTCGACGTATTTGGGCATGGCAGGGTCCTCGTTGGGTGGTTGTGGTTGGGGTGGGGTGTTAGGAGGACGACGTTTGGCACGTCGTGAAAAGGACAGGAAAGTTTTCGATGAGATTTGTCGAAAACAGCGGGGTTCCTTCGGCTAGGGGTGAATGAAAGAATTATTTATGGGCAATGAATGGCCGCAAAGAGGCGCAGAAGGCGCAAAAAGGATCGCGCAGCGTGGGTGGCGAACAGGAGCACTCTTATCATGAAATATGCATTGTTGATTCAGGTGGACGCGGATTTTTATGCGCGGCCGAAGGACGAACAGAATCGCGTGCACGAAGCGTGCGGGCGCTGGCACGAGGACATTGTGCGGAGTGGGCGCGGGGTGAGCGCGACGGGGCTGCATCCGCGCGAGACGGCGAAGACGGTGCGCGGGCGGGGTGGGAAGGCCTTCGTGACGGATGGGCCGTTTGCGGAGACGAAGGAGGTGCTCGGTGGATTCGAGATCGTGGAGTGTCGCGATCTCGACGAGGCGCTGGAGTTGGCGCGGACGTTTCCCGGATTGGAGGCGGGCGGGTCGGTGGAGGTGAGGGCGGTGGTCGAAGGTGGGAAGTGTGAGGCGTAGGCGAAGAAAAGCTCCAAGGACCAAGATCCAAGATCCAGAGAATGTTCAAAAACCAGATGCCAATTCGGAGCTGGTGATTGGAGGTTCTCTGGAGCTTGGAGACTTGATCTTGGAGCTTTGCGCGCGCGAGCGCGCGTTACGGTCGGACTTCGGATATCAGGCCGATGAGGTTGTTGTCGGGGTCGCGGATGAAGCCGATCCAGAGATCGTGGTCGGGCATTTTGGCGGCGAGCACTGGATCGCGTTCGTTTTTGGCGCCGCGGGCGACGATCGCGGCGTGGGTGGCGGCGATGTCGTCGACTTTGAAGTAGAGGACGGAATTTTTGCCGGGTTCGCCGTGGCCTTGCGGCGTGGTGAGCATGAGGCGAATCGAGCCGGCGGCGAGGAAGGCGAGATTGGGGCTGGGACTGAAAAGGAATTTCAGGCCGAGGGTGTCGCGGTAGAAAGGCAACGCGACGGAGACGTCGCGGACGGTAAGGGCGATTTGGGCGAGGTCGGAGAGCATAAGAAAGCTCCACGAGCCAAGCACCGCTGGATGGAAGCACCAAGATCCAAGCTCCAGAGAATGTTCAAAAACCAGATGCCAATTCGGAGCTGGTGATTGGAGGTTCTCTGGAGTTTGGAGACTTGGATCTTGGAGCTTTGCGCGCGTGAGCGCGCGCACTACAGGCGCGGCAGGGTGAGGCCGCCGTCGACCATGATGACCTGGCCGGTGGAGTAGGGCATGTCGCCGCGGGCGAGGGAGGCGACGGCGCGGCCGACGTCGTCGGGGAGGCCCCAGCGCGGTTGGACGCAGAGACCGTTGGCGATGAGTTTGTCGTATTTCTCGGTCACGCCGGCGGTCATGTCGGTTTTGATCACGCCCGGGCGGACTTCGTAAACGGGAATGCCTTCGGCGCCGAGGCGGACGGCGAAGAGTTGGGAGAGCATCGAAAGGCCGGCTTTGGCGATGCAGTATTCGCCGCGGTTGATGCTGATGACGGTCGCGGAAATCGAGGTGATGTTGACGATGGCGCCGGAGAAGGAGGCGTTCGATTTTTTCGCGGCGACCATGTCGCGGGCGACGGCTTGGGTGAGGAAGAAGACGCCGCGGAGGTTGGTGTCGAGGACGCGGTCGTAACTTTCCTCGGTGGTTTCGAGGAGGTCGTAACGGACCTTGGGGGCGACGCCGGCGTTGTTGACGAGGAGGTTGAGCGCGGGGGGCGCTGAATTTGAAATTTGAGATTTGAGATTTGAGAGGAAGGCGCGGGTGGCGGTGAGGATGGCGGTGCGGCCTTCGGTGGAGCCGACGTCGCCTTGGGCGTAGGCGACTTGGATGCCGTGCGAACGGAGTTGGGCGAGCGGCTCGGCGACGTCGGACTCGGGGCGGACGCCGTTGATGACGAGGTGCCAGTTTTCGGCGGCGAGTTTTTGGGCGATGCCGAAGCCGATGCCGCGGGAGCCGCCGGTGATGAGAGCTACTTTATTCATCGGAGAAGAGGTGAACCACAGAGACACAGAGGCACAGAGAAGAACCGGATTGGGCTCCGTGTCTTCGTGTCTCCGTGGTTCAGATGAGTTTTATTTGAGAGGCGGGACATCCACCCAGGCGCGCTTGGCCCAGCTGGCGAGGCCGAGTTCGGCGAGTTGGACGCCTTTGGCGCCTTCGCGGAGGGACCAGGGGAACGGGCTGTCGGTGATGACGTGCTTGAGGAAGAGCTCCCACTGGACCTTGAAGGCGTTGTCGTAAACGCCCTGGTCGGGAACACGCGTCCAGGCGTCAAAGTATTTGATCGGGCTGTCGATATCCGGATTCCAAATACAGCGCGGCGTGGCGGAGAGGTGTTGCGCGGTGCAGTCGCGGAGGCCGGCGACGGCGGTGCCGTGGGTGCCGTCGACTTGGAGCGTGAGAAGATCGTCGCGGCGGACGCGGACGGTCCAGGAGGAGTTGAAGTGGCAGATGACGCCGTTCTTGAGCTCGAAGGTGGCGTAGGCGGCGTCGTCGGCGGTGCACTTGTAGGGTTTGCCGGCTTCGTCCCAGCGTTGCGGGATGTGGGTGGCGCCGAGGCAGGTGAGGGACTTCACTTCGCCGAAGAGATTTTGAATCACATACTGCCAGTGGCAGAGCATATCGACGATGATACCGCCGTCGTCTTCCTTGCGGTAGTTCCACGATGGGCGTTGGAGTTTTTCGTGTTCGCCGGTGAAGACCCAGTAGCCGAACTCGCCGCGGACGGAGAGGATTTGGCCGAAGAAACCGGTGTCGATGAGGTAGCGAAGTTTGAGTAGGCCGGGGAGCCAGAGCTTGTCCTGGACGACGCCGTTTTTGAGGCCGGCGGCTTCGACCTCGTTGGCGAGGGCGAGGGCTTCGGCGGAGGAGGTGGCGGTGGGTTTTTCGCAGTAGATGTGTTTCTTCGCGGCGATGGCTTTGCGGACGCCGATGGGCCGCTGGCCCGTGAGGGTGGCGTCGAAGTAGATCTGGTTGGCGGGATCGGCGAGGGCGGCGTCGAGGTTGGTGGTGACGCGGGAGACGCCGGTGCGCGCGGCGAGGGCGCGGAGTTTGTCCTCGTTGCGGCCGACGAGGATGGGGTCGGGCATGATCGTTTCGTGATCGGAGAGCTTCACGCCGCCTTGATCGATGATGGCTTTGATCGAGCGGATGAGGTGCTGGTTGGTGCCCATGCGTCCGGTGACGCCGTTCATGATGATGCCGAGTTTGTGAACTTTCATTGGAGGAAGATTTTGGATTGGCCGCAAAGAGGCGCAGAAGGCGCAAAAACGGAGAGAAAGAGAACGATGGGTTTAAACGTGGGTTTGGTAGGCGGTGACGATGTCGCGGAGGAAATCGTCCTGGTCGCGGGCCCAGTGGCGGTTGGAGAAGATCTCGACCTCGTTGAAGCCGTTGAAGCCGGCGGCTTCGACCCAGGTGCGGATTTGGCGGAGCGGGATGCAGCCCTCGCCCATGAGGCCGCGATCGAGGAGGAGGTCTTCGACGGGGGTTTTCCAGTCGCAGACGTGGTAGGCGAAGAGTTTTTTGAGGCGGCCGCAGCGGGCGATTTCGGCTTCGAGGGCGGGATCCCACCAGAGGTGATAGACGTCGACGGCGACGCCGACGAAAGGGGAGTTCAGTTCCTCGGCCATGTCGTTGGCTTGGGCGAGGGTGTTCACGGCAGAGCGGTCGCCGGCATACATCGGGTGGAGCGGCTCGATGGCGAGTTTGACGTTGGCGGCGGCGCAGTCGGGGAGGAGCGCGGCGATGCCGTCGCGGATTTGTTGGCGCGCCTCGTGTAGTGGAATTCCGGGGACGGCGCCGCAGACGAGGACGACTTGCGGGGCGCCGAGGGCATGGGCTTCGGCGATGGCGCGGCGGTTATCGTCGAGGGCTTTTGAGCGGCCCTCGGCGGTGGTGGCGGGGAAGAAGCCCCCGCGGCAGAGCGAGACGACGGAGAGGTCGTGATCGCGGAGGAGGGTGGCGACTTTTTGCGGCTCGCGGTTGGCGAGGGCGTCACGCCAGACGGTGATGCCTTTCACGCCGGCGGCGGCGTATTTGGCGGCGGCGGTTTCGATCGGCCACGGTTTGGTGGTGATCGTGTGGATACAGAGCTGAGAGAGCGAGGGGGGCGTCATTTCAGAGGGGAGAAAGCTCCAAGCTCCAAGATCCAAGCTCCAGAGAAGGTCCAATGTTCAAACGGTTCATGACGGGTGGTCGAACGCGTGGATTCTTCGCTGCGCTCAGAATGACAGGAGGAGTGTCTGGAGCTTGATGCTTGGTGCTTGGAGCTTCCGCGCTGCGTCAGCGGTGCGGCAGGCAGGCGAAGAAGGTGAGGTAGGGTTGGTTTTTGATGAGGCGTTGGAGGTAGAGGGCGGCCTCGCGAATGTGGTAGTCGCCCCACATGGAAGATTCTCCGCAGGGGACTTTGCGGCCGGCGGGGATGTGGTCCCAGTTGTTGGGGCGGTGATAGACGGAGTGGAGGAGGAGGCCCTGGTGCTCCGCGGCGGTGGAGAGATACGGTTCGGCGAGGAGCGTGCGGAGCGTGGTGAGGCCGGCCTGGAAGTAGCGGCGGCCGGCGGGTGTATCCGTATTCAGGATGCGGCCGAGGCGGAGCAGGCCTTGCGCGCCGATGGCGGCGGCGGAGCTGTCGACGGGCTCGTGATCGTTGAACGGTTCGGCGGGGCGGTTGCGGTAGTCGCCGAGATGAACGAGGCCGGGCGCGCCGCCGTCCCAGTAAGGAATGCCGTCGCTGGCGGTGTTCGCGATGAACCAGTCGCAGGTGGCGGTGGCGGCTTCGAGGAGAAGCGCGTGCCATTTGGCGCGGCCGCCGAGCGGTTCGAGTTCGGAGTCGGGGAGCGCGGCGAGGAATTCGAGTTCTTCGGCGAAGCCGAGCATGGCCCAGGCGAGGCCGCGGGTCCAGGTGGTGAAGCCGGAGTAGCCCTGTTGGGAGTTGGGGCAGCGGTAGCGGCCGTCGTTGGTGTTGAAGACGCTCTCGTGGGCGGTGCGGCCGCGTTCGTCGTAGAGGTCGCGGCCCTGGCCGTAGTAGATGGAGTATTTCGCGGTGGCTTCGGCGTGTTGGAGACCGCGTTCGAGGAGATTGATGGCGGAGTCGTTTTCGCCCATGAGGCGGTGGCCGAGGGCGTGGGCGAGGACGACGATGCGCACGGAGCGGATCGTATCCACGAAAAGACTATGCGGGCCGTTGAAGGAGTAGATGTAGCCGCCGTCGCCAAGGCTATGGCGGCCAGGCCCGCCGCCGTGGATGCGGGACCAGCGGGAGGCTTGGACGGCGCCGGAGATCTTGAGGGCGAGCTCGCAGAAATCGATGCGGGCGGCGTCGGTGGCGAGGCGGCCTTCGCGGAGGAGGCGGAGCCAGTTGCCGTAGGTGGAGAGGTTGTTGAAGCCGTGGTCGTGAACGCCGATGTGGCTGACGTGCGAGGCCATGCGGCCGACGGTGTATTGCTCGGCGATGCCGGCGAAGCGGCGCTCGTTGGTGGCGTCGAATTGGAGGAAGGCGGAGCCGTAGTGGAAGCCCTCGGTCCATTCGGTCCAGCCGCGGGCGGTGTAGCGGCCCTCGACGGTGAAGACGGGAGAGCCCTTGGCGGGATCGTAGTCGCGGACGAGGCGATCGATCTTGTCGCCGGAGAGAGACCAGAAGCGCTCGAGGGCGGGCGCGAGGGCGGAAGGTGTAAGGGAATCGTCGATACGCATGGGCGGCAGTGGGGAAGTTGAGAGTTGAGGGATGAGAGTTGAGAGAGAGGCGGCGCCGAGAGCGGGGGCTAGTAGCGTTTGTCTTTGCGGAGGTGGAGGATGATGAGGCGGACGTCGGCGAGGGCTTCGTAGGTGTGCTCGAGGATGGCGTCGAACTGGATGCTGGTGCCCTCGGTCAGCTCGAAGGTTTCGTGGGGAAGCGTGAGGCGAAGCTTGCCGGAGATGATCCAGCAGACCTCGGTGTCGTCGTGGTGGATCTCGGGTCGTTTGACGGTGGCGCCGGCGGGAGCTTCGCCGAGGAGGCCGACGACGTTGGCGAAGCGCACCTGACGGAAGGTGAATTTGCCGGAGCGGTAGGAGGTTTCGTCGACCTGATGGGCGAGGGCAGACTCGGTGAGGGCGAGGAGGTCGGTGGCGCTGAGGCCGAAGGCGCGGGCGAGGCGGAAGAGTGTGTCGAGTTCGGCGGTGGTTTGATTGCGCTCGAGTTTGGAGATGACGGCGACGGAGACCTTTGAGGCTTCGGAGAGGTCGGCCAGGGTCATCTCGTGTTG
>JAFAAS010000112.1 GCA_023426435.1 Verrucomicrobiota bacterium
ACCCCAAGCCATTTAGTAATACATTATATTACAATTCCCACCCCGACCCCAATCCTACTTGTAATACATTAAATTACATCGTCCCCCCATCGGATCTTCTTTTTCGACGTGCGTGCCCCCACGTCACTTCCGATGCTCCCACCCGCGGCATGCAGGTCAGCTTCATCATCCCTCTCTACAACTGCCTCGCGCTCACGCAGGCCTGCCTCGCCTCCCTCCGCGCCACCGTCCCGCCCGGACTCTCCCACGAAATCATCTTCGTCGACGACGGCTCCACCGACGGCACGCGCCCCTGGCTCGCCACCCTCGATTCCCCCGAAATCCGCGTCCTCCTCAACCCTCGCAATCTCGGCTACGCCGCCGCCAACAACCGCGGCGCCGCCCTGGCCCGCGGCGATCTCCTCGTTCTCCTCAACAGCGACCTGATCCTCACCCGCCGCTGGCTCGAGCCCATGCTCGCCCTCCACCGCCGCCTCGGCCCGCGCGCGGGCGTAATCGGCAACATCCAGCGCACCGTCGCCACCCGCGCCGTCGACCACTCTGGCATCGTCATCAATCTCAAAGCCAAACCCGAGCACAGCACCTGGTTCCCGCCCCGCTGGCTCCGCTTCCTCCTCCGCTCCCGCCGCGTCCCCGCCGTCACCGGCGCCTGCGCCCTCGTTTCTCGCACGCTCTGGAACGATCTCGGCGGTTTCGACGAAGCCTTTCTCAACGGCGCCGAAGACGTCGATCTCTGCTTCCGCGCCCGCGCCGCCCATCGCATCAACGCCGTCGCCCTGCGCAGCGTCATCCTCCACCACGTCAGCGCCTCGCCCGGCCGCAAACTCCGCAACGAATCCAACAGCCGCCGTCTCGCCCTCCGTTGGCGCAACGAACTCGAGCGTCTCGCCTACCATCGCTGGTGTTGGAACTACCTTGATCGCGAGTGGACTTCGCCGCACCCCGCGCTCGCTCACCCCGACGCCCGCGCCGCCCTCTTCTATTCGCTCCGCCTCCGCCGCACGCCCCCTGACATCGCCGTCGCCGGCATGCGCGCCAACATGGACCACGAACTCGCCCGCTGGGAAAAACTCCTCCCGTAGGTTGCGCGCTCGCCGCGCAACTCAGTGCTTCAACTTAAACCTCCTCCGCGCACCACCTCGCGCACCACCGCCTGCGGCCGCTGATTCACCGCCAAAAACATCCGCCCGATATATTCTCCGATCAGCCCCAGCAGCACCAACTGCGTCCCCGAGAAAATCAACAGCGCCGCCATCAACGATCCCCACCCAAACGTCGGCCCTCTCTCCATCACGCGCAGCCACACGACGATTCCCAATCCCACCACGCCAAGCACCGCCATCGCCAGCCCCAGCACCGTCGCCACCCGCAGCGGCAGCACCGAAAAATTAATCCACGCGCTCAACCACAGCCGCACCAGCCGCCGCAACGTGTATCCACTTTTCCCTGCCGTCCTCGCCTCGTGCCGCACCTGCAACGACGCAATCCTCTGCGTCACCTGCAAAATCAACCCGTCGATATACGGCGTCGGCCCGCTGTTCTTCGCCACTTCCTTCGCCACAAACGCCGTCACACACCGGAAACTCGACAGATAAAACCCCGCCGGCTTCTCCAGCGCCCAATCCGTCATCCGATTCGTGAACCAGCTGCCAAAATTCCGCCACGCCGAGTGCTGCTTCACTTCGTAGTGCCCGAACACGACATCCGCACCCGTCTCCTTCGCGTGCTGCCATAACCGCACCGCCTCCGCCGGCGGATTCTGCCCGTCGTCATCCAGATTCACGATGTGCGCGCCCCGCGCCAGCCGCCACCCCGTCAACACCGCGTTGTGCTCCCCAAAATTCCGCGCGTGCTCCACATAGATCACCGGCACGCCCGCGGTATCCACTAATCCACGACACACTGCCGCCGTCCCATCCCGACTCCCGTCGTTCACCAATACGATCTCGTGTCCGCCCTCCACGCGGAGGGCCGCGATATCCCGCACCAGCGCCCCAATCGTCGCCTCGCTGAAATACAGCGGAATGACAAAACTCAGCGCCGGCGCCTCAGGATTCATGCGTCCATCCAACGAAGGATTTCGCCGCAAACCCTGTCAACGTCCGCCACGCCCAATCCCGGATGCACCGGCAAACACAAGACTTCCGCACACGCCCGCTCCGTCTCCGGCAAACTCACCGCCTGCGCATACGCCGGCTGCCGGTGCAACGGCACCGGATACAACACGCCACACCCAATCCCCCGCTCCGCCAAAAACGCCTTCAACTCCTCCCGCCGCTCCGTCCGCACCGCAAACTGATGCCACACATGCTCCACCCCCGCCGCCACCTCCGGCACTCTGATTGTAGGAGCCTGCTTGCAGGCGATCCGATACCTCTCCGCCAACTCCCGCCTCCGCCCATTCTCCGCATCCAAATACTTCAACCGCACCCGCAACACCGCCGCCTGCACCTCATCCAACCGACTATTCCGCCCCGCCACTTCGCTCACATACCGCTCACGCCATCCATACTGCCGCAACACTCTCACCCGCTCCGCCACCTCCGCCTCTCGCGAAAACACCGCGCCTCCATCTCCCAACGCACCCAGATTCTTCGTCGGATAAAAACTAAACGCCGCCGCATCTCCCCACGTTCCCACCTTCCTTCCGAGGATCGCCGCCCCATGCGCCTGCGCACAATCCTCCACCACCTTCGCCCCAAACTTCTTCGCCACTTCCCCGATCCGCCGCATCTCCGCCGGATGCCCATAAAGATGCACCGGCACCACCGCCTTCACCGCGCCTCCTTCCTTCCGCAAAACCTCCTCCAACGCCTCCGCCGACATCGTCATCGTCGCCGCATCGATCTCCCCAAACACCAGCCGCGCCCCAATCTGCTCGATCGCCGCCGCCGTTGCACTGACCGTATTCGCCACCGTCGCCACCGCATCGCCGCGCTTCACCCCGACCGCGCGCAACGCCAGCTCGATCGCCTCCGTCCCATTCGCCACGCCCACCGCGTAACCACCGCCCAAATACGCCGCCCACTCCCGTTCGAACGCCTCCACCTCCGGCCCCAAGATATAATGCCCGCTCGCCAGCACGCGCTCCACCGCCGCGCGAATCTCCTCCGCATGCGCCAAAAACCCCGCCTTCGGATCCGCCGTGAGCATCGTGATTTTAGCCATGCGCGCCTCACCTCTGCTCCCCCGCCCCGCCCGCGACAACGCAAAATCCACGACTCGTCGTCGTGCTCGCGATCGTAATCGTGCTCGTGATCCCTCTCCACCTCCGCATCTCGCCGCCGCCTTTCGCGATCCGTTTTCGATCAAGAGCACGATCACGATCAAGAGCACGGACGCCCCGCTCTCGCGACGCGATTCGATTGCCTCCTTCCCGTTCCTTCCGCGCTCCCTCCCGCACCCGCCAACTAAAATCCTAGCCTCCCCCGCCTCACTCGCGTAAACGCCTCCTCCTCTCGATGCGTCTCCGCCGGCTCGCTCCGCTGCTCAGCCTTTCCTTCGTCACGCTGCTCATCTGGTGCGTCGTCACCCACCGTTGGACGCCGCTCGCCTGGCAAGCCCCGCTCCAACTCCACGGCGACCCGGTCGAAATCTACACCCGCGTCCAGATCGCCGCTGAAGACCTCGCGCAACCACTTTTCGGATACGCCGACCTTCCGCGTCTCGCCGCGCCTTTCGGCGCCGACTGGCGCGCCTACCCCGTCTCCGACCGCCTCGTCTTCACCGCCCTCGGCGCCCTCACCCGGATTTTCGGCCTTTTCCTCGCCGTCAACCTCGCCCTCGCCGCCGTCCACGTCCTCAACGCCGCCTCGTTCTTCCTCTGCGCCCGCCTGCTCCGCTGGCGCACCGAATGGGCTTTCGCCACCGCCCTCCTGTTCGCCTTCTCCAACTACAATTTTCGCTGGGGCATCACCTTCTCCTTCTCCCTCTCCTTCGTCATCCCGCCGCTGCTCCTTCTCTGCGCCTGGATTGCCCGCCACGCGCCCGCCGTCCGCCCCCGCCGCGCTCTCTTCCTCGCCGCCGCGCTCGGCGCCTGGTTCGCCACCGCCAATCCTTACCTCACTTTTTTCGCCGCCCAACTCGTCGCGTTCTCCGCCGTTCTTCAACTCCTCCGCCAGCGCCAACCCACCCGGCTCCGCGCCGCCGGTCTTTTCTTCGCCGCGCTCCTTGTCGGTTTCATCCTCCACTACGCGCCCTACCTGTTCTCCTCTTCCAACACCGAGGCCACCTTCCTGCGCAACTACGCCGCATCCGAAATCTACGCGCTCAAACCCGCCGATCTCGTCATCCCGCCCGCCGAACACCGGCTCCCGCTCCTCGGCCGCATCGGCGAATCCTTCCGCGCCCAATCCTTCCTCCCAGGCGAGTTCTTCATCAATTATCTCGGTGTATTCGGAATCCTGGGACTCGCTTTCCTGCTCTGGTCCGCCGTCCGCGCCGTCGCCCAACCCCGCCATTTCCGCCTGCCCGACGCCGCACTCGGCGCCGCCTGGGCCCTTCTCTTCTCCGCCGTCGGCGGACTCAACTCGCTCCTCGCCCTCGCCGGCTTCGACCTCTTCCGCGCCAGCAATCGCAACAGCATCTTCCTCCTCGTCTGGGCGCTCTGGTTCTTCGGCCGTTTCGCCCAACGCCACACCCGCATCCTCCCGCGCTCCGCCCAACTCGCTCTCGCTGTTCTCGTCGCCGCCTTTGGCATTTTCGACAGCCTCCCGAAACTTCCCGCCCGCACCCTGCTCGAAGCCCACGCCAACACCCTCCGCCGCACCGCCGAACTCACCTCCTCGCTCGAACAACAACTCGGCCCGTCCGCCGCCATCTTCCAAATCCCGTCACCGCCCTTCCCCGAAGCGGGCCGCATTGGCCAAATGGACGACTACGAGCAACTGCTCCCGTTCCTCACTTCGTCCACATTGCGCTTCTCCTACGGAGCGCTCCGCGACACGCCCACCGCCACCTACCTCGACGCGCTCGCCGACGCGCCCACCCCGCTTCTTCTCTCCACGCTCGAAGCCGCCGGCTTCAACGCCC
This sequence comes from Verrucomicrobiota bacterium, assembly GCA_023426435.1. Classification (GTDB taxonomy): domain Bacteria; phylum Verrucomicrobiota; class Verrucomicrobiia; order Opitutales; family Opitutaceae; genus Opitutus. The sequence continues at coordinate 5,032 of JAFAAS010000112.1, forward strand.
TCTGGATCGATCAACGCGCGCTCGCCGATCGCGCCGACCAACGTCTCTCCGAGCTCCGCGCCGCCGGCCGCAACCCGATTCCTCAAACATCGCTCCCTCACATTCACGTCATCCGCCTCCAGCCTCAGCCCACACCTCGGCTGCCCGACGTCCTCGATCCGCGAATCCTCCCGCCTTGGGATCCCGCCGCATCTCACTCCGCCCCGCGCCTCGCGTTGCTCAACGGTTGGCACGGACTCGAACGCGACGCCTCCTCCCGCTGGCGCTGGGGTCGCGAAACAGCCTCCGTCGGTCTTCATCTCGAAACTCCCGCCACCCTCCAACTCGCCTTCATCCCTTTCAGCGGAAGCCCCGGCCAACTCCGCCTCGAGCTCGATGGCCGCGAAATCTGGCGCTCCGCCACTTCCTGGCAGTCCCGCCTCCGCCGCGAACTCACACTTTCCCTCGCCTCCGGACCACACCGCTTCGTCTGGCATTTCGATGGCCCCGTCCGCCGCGCATCCCCCGGCGATCCCCGTCAAATCGGTTTCGCCCTCGCCGACCTCGAAGCCGCCTTCCTCCCGACACCGTAAACCCGCGCACCTCCGCCTTTTCGCGGGAAACGCTCCTCCTCCTTCTGCGCTCGCTGCGCTCTCCGCGGCTACGCTCCTTCTCCCGCAAAAATCCTTCCCAACCCCGCTCGCGCGTCCAATTCTCCTCGGTTCTTCACGCATGCCTCCGGCCAGCTCTTCATCGTCCAACGACGCCCAATCCTGGCGCGTTCCCCGCTTCGGCGGGCTTTTCTACGACGATTTCGCCACCGACTCCGCCTGGCTCCGCGAGGAAGGTTTTCTCCAACTCCCACCGTGCGATGGGGTCGACGAACTCATCCTCCGCGGCGAATTCCGCCCCCACCCCAACGCCCGCTCCCTCGAACAAACGCCGCCCACGCTCACCTGCCTGCTCGACGGCCGCCTCATCTCAACGCTCCGCGACCTCAAACCCGCTCCGTTCGAGCTCCGCATCCCGATCCCGCCCGACTCCGCCTCCCGCGGTCCGCGTCTCACGCTTCGCCTCGGCGGCGTCAGCTTCACCAACTTCCTCGCCTGGCTCGGCCGCATCTCCGGCTTCGCACCGCTCCAACACTTCCGCACCCAAACCAAAAACCGCCAGCTCCGCATCGCGACACTCACCACCGCCAGCGGCGAAACCATCTTCGATTTCTCCCTCCGCCACGCCGCCTACTCCCTCGCCTTCGCCCGCCAGCGCACCCGCCTCGAATTCAATCTCGTCGGCTTCCTCACCGCCGATCTGGGCGTCGGCGAATCCGCGCGTTGCATGGCCCGCGCCGCCCACGCCGCCAGCATCGCGACCGCCCTCGTCCCGCTGAAGCTTCACTGCAAGAATCCGCAAACCGACACGTCCTTCGCCGACCGCCTGCAGGAAACAAATCCCTACCGGATCAACGTCGTCCACATCGACGCGCCCGCCTCCCGCGACATCGATCATCACCACGGCCGGCAATTTCGCGCGGGCAAATACAACATCGGCTACTGGGCCTGGGAGCTTCTCGAATTCCCCGACCCGTGGGTGCCCAACTTCGCCTACTTCCAGGAAATTTGGACGCCCAGCGATTTCGCGCGAAACGCCATCGCTACCAAATCCCCCGTGCCCGTCCTCACGATGCCGCACGCGATTTCCTTCGCACACCCCACCGGCGATCACCGCGCGCACTTCAACCTTCCCGCCGACAAATTTCTCTTCCTCTTCCTCTACGACCTCAACTCCTACTCCGAACGCAAAAACCCCCGCGCCGTCATCGAAGCCTTTCGCGCCTCCGGACTCGTTCACCGCGGCGCCGCTCTCGTCATCAAGGTCCAAAACGCGAAACAAAATCCCGACGACTTCGCCGCGCTCCAATCTTCCGTTCGCGATCTCCCCGGCACCGTCCTGCTCACCGGCACGCTCCCGCGCGAAGACATCTACCGCCTCGAAGCCGCCTGCGATTGCTTCGTCTCGCTCCACCGCTCCGAAGGCTTCGGCCTCGCCGTCGCCGAATGCATGTATCTCGGCAAACCCGTGATCTCCACCAACTGGTCCGCCACCGCCGAATACCTCGACACCTCCAACGGCTGCCCCGTCCGCTACTCCCTCGTCCCGATCGAACGCAGCCACGGCCCCTACAGCAAAGGACAACTCTGGGCCCAACCCGACACCGCCCACGCCGCCGAATGGATGCAGCGTCTCTTCACCGACCGCGCCTTCGCCTCCTCCCTCGGCGCCGCCGCCCGCGCCACGATCGAATCCCGCTTCTCCCCCGCCGCCGTCGGCACCCTCTATCGCCGCCGCCTCGAATCCATCGCCACGTTCTAGCTCACCGCAGATTGTTCTTGTTCTACGATGAGCATCCCTGGGTTCCTGTCCGTCGCGTGCTTGCCGCTGTTGCTCCTGCTCATCGGCTACCCGGTCGCCGCCCTGCTTCGCTCCGCCTCCGCGCAAGAACGTCTCTGCGTCGCCCTCGCCGCCGGGCTCGCCCTGTTGTTATTCGACCTGAGTCTCGTCGGCTTTTTCCGCCCCATTACATCGCTCGTCGCCGCGCTCTGCGCCTGGCCCGCCGCTCTCGTGCTCGTCCGGCCTTCCCTGTTGCGATCGATGACGAGCGACCTCCGGGTCGTCGCGTTCTCAACGAAGGGCACGCTCGCATTAACCGGCCTCGCCATCGCCCTGATCGCCCTGGCCAGCCCGCAACTCTCCCGGCCCGAAACGCTCTTCTACGACGGCACCGCCAACCACGATGGCTTCTTCTGGATCTCAGGCGCCCGACACCTGCAGCAACACAGCTACATGGACGCGCCGCGCGTCGACGCCGAACGCCCGTGGGCCAATCTCGTCGGCGCAATCGTCGGCTGGCGACCGTTGTGGGGACGCGCCGGTGCGGAAACATTGCTCGCGTTCACCAGCCGCACGTTCCACGCGGATCCTTTCGCTCTCTACCTTCCGCTCGCCGCCGCGTTGTTCCTCCCTTGGGTCGCTCTGACCTATCTCGCCGCGCGCACATTCTGGTGTCGCACCTTGACCCGCCTCGGCGTCCTCCTGCTCACCGCCGTTCAGCCGATCTTCATTTTCTTCTGGTCCAACGGCAACCTCCCCAACCTCCTCGGCGCCCTCGCCGGAGCATCCGTCATCATCGCATTCGCCCGCAGCCTCGCAGATCTCGAGTGCAACGATCGCTGGGGCTGGCTGATCTTCGGCGCGCTAAGTCTGCACGCTTTGCTTTTCTCCTATCCGGAGATGGCGCCGTTTGTCGCGGTTCCCTGCTTTTTGATTTTCGCCCGCGCCGTCCTCCTCAAATCGATCGCGCGTCGCACCTTCGCCACCGCCGTTCTCTTCATCGTCCTCGGATGCCTCATCAATCCCGCAACCGCCGTCCGCAGCTACCACGGGTTCATCTCTTCCTTTCAAGCGGCCCGTCAGGATCTGGTCTGGGCTGACATCTTTCATCGCCTGACGATTCTCCAATACGTTCCCGGCCTCGCCACCTTGTCCGTCCACGGGTTCCGCTACCTCGGCGCGGCATTCGGCGCCGTCGCAACCGTTCTTCTCGTCATTCCAGCGTGGCTCGCCTTCCGAAACGCTCGCGACCGCTTCGGCGCCCTCGCGTCGCTCTCCGGTGGAGCTCTCCTGATCGCCTACACGATCGCCACGGACTTCAGCTACGGCTGGCAGAAATCGGCTCAGTTCGCCGGCATCTTCATCGCCGCACTGCTGCCCGTCGCCGCAATCGTAACCTTGCAACAGCAGCCCGCCCCCGTATCCGCCCGGCTGCGACACGGGCTGATTGCCGGCGTCATCGCCATCTTCTTCGTCGCGTCCTTCTTTCATCTCCACGACCTCTTCCGATGGCGTGATCGCAAAACCATCACGCACGAATGGCTCACGCTTCGCGAACTCAGCCGGAATGAGTTGAACAACGCGTCCGTTCTCGTGGAACCAGCCACGTTTCCCATGGCATTCTTCAGCGGAATGTGGGCGACCTACTTCCTTTCAGACACGCGGCTCTTCTTCTCCGCCCGCGGCCATCAAAACGGCGGCTATCTCCGGGACACCGTCGCCGTCGCTCACGATCCCACCGCGCCGAAGATCGCCTTTATGAGTCGCGCCTGGGCCGATGCGTTCGATCCGGATTCGCCCCGGATTCACTCCGGTCCTGATGTTGCCATCCTTCCGCAAGCTCACCGGGTGATCTCGCTCGAAGGATTTCTTCCCGCAGAAGGGCTGCCCGAACTTGCCCTCTCCTCCTGTTCCATTGCGATTCGTCCGCATGCGCCCGCCGTGTTGCACCTCACCCTCGCTTCCGAATCCGCGGACGCAACCGACCTCACGTGGCAGGTAAATCACTCCACGCCCAACCACTCTTCCATCACGCATGTTTCCGGACCTTCGCCGTGGCATCTGTCCGTCACCCTCACGCCCGACGTCATCAACCAAGTGAGCTTCGAAGCCCACTCGCCTCAGGACGCGCGCTATAGAGTAATCCGCTTACGCGTGAGCTCGAAACCCTAGTCGCTCCATGCTGCTGATCGATCTCTCCCACACGAGCCACACCCCGGCGCGCACCGGCATCCAGCGCGTGGCTCGCGCGATCCATCAGCACCTCGGCAACAAAGCCCAGCCGGTCACCTTCGATCCATTCCTCGACACCTGGCGCCCGCTCGAGGCGTGGGAGCTCGCCAACCTCGCCCAAACTCAAGGCGGCCGAAAACGCGGCGCCCACTGGCCGCCGTCCGCCAAATTCCGCGGCCGCCTTCGCCACCTCCTCGGCCGCACCTCCGCTCACGCGCTCCACGGCGAATTCGACGCCCTCATCGAACCCGAGCTCTTCACCCCCGCCGTCGCCCGCGCCTTCCCGAAACTTTTCCTGCACGTCCGCGGACCGCGCATCGCTCTTTTCCTCGACGCCCTTCCGCTCCGCTTCCCCGAATTCACCCCTCCTGCCACCGTCACCCGCTTCCCCGCCTACCTCCGCGAACTCACTTCCTTCGACGGCATCGCCGCCATCTCCGCCGACTCCCGCGACTCCCTCCTCTCCTACTGGCACTGGCTCGGCATCTCCTCCCCACCTCCCGTC
>JAFAAS010000150.1 GCA_023426435.1 Verrucomicrobiota bacterium
TCGACGTCGTCTCCCTCGACGGCCTCGTCGCCGGCAACGCCGCGAACTTCAACCCCACCGCCGACTATTCCTTCACCTTCCTCACCACCACCGGCGGCATCACCGACTTCTCCGCCGACAAGTTCTCCCTCCTGACGTCCAACTTCTCCAACCCCTTCGCCGGCACCTGGTCCGTAACCCTCACCAATTCCGGCCACGACCTCTCGCTCTCCTACGCCGGCGCATCCGCCATCCCCGAGCCTTCCACCTACGCCGCTCTCCTCGGCGCCTGCGCCCTCGCCTTCGCTGCCTCCCGCCGACGCAAGCACGCCGTTTGACCCGCCAAGAGCCGCCCGCCGCAGGAACCCGCCTCTACCTCCACACTCGCCGCCGAATAGATTCCTCGCCGCTACTTCCTGACGATACCATGGATCGCGAGTTCCTGGCTCGTCCCATCTTCAAACGTCGCCGAACACGCCACCGTGAGATTTCGCGTCCTTGCCCCGCGAAACAATCGCACGTGCACGCGATAGCGCGTGCCTTCCGCGACTGTTTCGATCCGCGCCTCCGCCGCATCCGCTGGATACGCGCCCGCGATCGTAAGCTGCGCAATGCGCAGTGAACTCGCCGCGTTCACCTCCACCATCTTTTCCTCGGATTCAGCTCCGAGCCTCCACGTCAACACCGGCGGCGACAACGTCACGAGCGACTCGATCTTCGCACGCAGCCGCAGCATGGCAGGTTCGCTCGATGCATCGTCGGTGATTACCGCCATCGCCATTTCCTGCAGCCCGGATCGCCCTTCGATCGCAACCCGCACCGTCATCGTCCCTTTCTCGCCGGGACCATAAATTCGCTTGTTCACCTCCATCGTCGTGCAGTCGCAGTTCGAAACGAGATCGACGATCCCCACCGGCACGTCGCCTTCGTTTCTGAAACGAAACTCCACCTCCACTTCCCGCTCGTTCGCCCGCGCCTCGACCTCCCGCTCCCGCGTCTCCCAAACGAGTCCGCCGCGCGCCACCCACGGCAGCGCCATCAAAACAAAGACCGCCCGCCACCAGATTCCACCGTCCCTCTTTCGACAACTCATGATGCAAAAAGGTAGGGCGAGCCGTCCCCGGGCGAGCCGCAGCTCACCAAAAGACACTCGCCCCACCGACGCTCTAAATCATCCGTCCATCACGGCGCCTCGTTCCGAATCGTCTCCGTGCCGCTCCAGCTTCCACCCGGCAGCCAGCTGTCGCTGTCAGCATGGAACTTCACCTTGATCGGATCGACATTGTCGAATCCCGGCCCCGCCGGATTGCCCGCGCCGCCATTGTTCTGTCCCACGACACTGAAATACGCGCTCAACACGATCCCGCCAAATTCCACCGGCGCCGATCCCTGATAGGTCAACGGGCTGTTCTTGTTCGACGAGGGCAGCCACGCGGAGCTGTTCGCCGGAATCGAATACGACTGGTTCGGCAGTGGAATCGTCAGCGTCCGCGAACGGCCATCCAGTTTATACACGTCCAACTGCACGCTCCCTCCCGCCATCGACACGGTCGAGGCCGGATGCCGGCCGGGCATCGACAACGCATACCCCGCTTTCGCCGTCCGGCCTTCATAAATGTCCATCGGCCGGTGCATCGACATCACCACCGTTCCATTCCCCGGATTCCAATCGTTCGGGAAGGTCGGCAGACCGCGCCCCCACCAGTGCGTCCAGCGCTTGTAGTCGAACTCCTCACCGTAGGGATGCGTGCGCACTTTTGTATCCGCATCCGTAATACCGAGCAGGAACTTGTCCACGAAGTTCGCGATCGGCGCATGCTGGCTCGCCGGAATCTGACAATGCCCGTGGCCGCCATCGATGATGAAGCCGAAGCGATCTCCGATCCCCAGCGTCTCATAAACTTTCTGCGTCGCCCGCGCCGAAACATAGTTCGCCTTGTTCGAGAGCCAGTTGAAATCCGTGTTGCCCGTCTCCAACAACGCCCGCGGGGCCACCATCGCCATCAACTCGTGATGATCGTGCGGCAGTTTATAAACATTGTTGCGGCTGAACTGAAACAGCTGCGACGCGAACCACCGCCGATCCGTATGCGTCAACGCTTCCACCACGCGATCGCCTTCGATCTCCTGCGACACCCGCCACGCCGGCGCCCCGCCACCGCCGCTTTCGATCGGCAGCGTCAACGCAATCCGCTCGTCAAACGCCCCCGCAAACAACGCCATCTTCCCCGCATACGAACATCCCGTCACCGCCAGATACTCCGGATCGATCGGCAGCGGATTCTCCGCCTGCTGACTCGCCAGCACGATTCCATCGATCAACCGGCTCACGCCCCACGACCACGCCGCGTATTGACCCGAATTGCTGTCCGCTACCCCGCCGGGAGCATTGAATTCTGGATACATCTGATAGAAGGGATCGTTCGTCTTGTCGCCGCCGCCATAGGTCGTGACTTGGTTGTGAACGAAATCGACCGTCGCGATCGGACGCGTCGACAACACCGCCGCCAGGCTCCCGTAACTCGGTCCCGTCGGACTCGCGAAAAACGTCATCGGAATCAACGCCGGGAACGGCCCCTCGCCCCAGCCCTGCGGAATGAAAACCTTCGAACTCAGCGTCACCGTCTTCGCGTTCGAATTCCGCGTCACCACCACCACCAGCCGCCCGGTGTTCGCACCTTCGGCCGGCGGCGTGTAGGTCGCCGTCACCGTCAAATCCGACGCATCCGGCTTCCGCCCGATTTCATATTTCTCGATCGAGGCTTTGATCTCGTTCCTCCGCCGCTCCCAATTCTTGAACGAAGTGCTCCGCCCACCACTGAAGAACCGAAACGGATCCGGCAGCGGCCGCACAATCGGCAGCCAGTCGAACTCCGGAAAATTCGGCGCCGCATACTGCGCCCCCGAGTTCTCGACCGCATAAACATAAGGGATGTCAGGAGACCCGGAATGATGGCCGGTCCGCGCCGATGCACCCAGTGCCGGCGCCAACACGATTAATCCTAACAACACGAAACGACAGCATTTCATTTTCCGCTCACTTTCAGTTGGGGTTTATTTGGGGACAGAGCCGGACCGTTGACTTGACGGTTCGCGCCGCGTTTTCCGTGCACGAGTTTCCCGCTTTCCGGATATTCCCCGATGACCAACCACGGAGATCGTCCGCATCGTTGGACAACCGCCTCATGTTCCTCCTGCCGCACCACCGCGGAACTCTCCCTTTGCTACCCGCCTCATCCGCACTCAGTCTGTCTCATCCATGCCTCTGCTGATTCGTCATGCGCGCGTTCTCACCCTCGCCGCCCCCGCCGACACCTCCACGCTCTCCAACAAAAAATTTCGCCGCGGTCCTGCTCTCCGCGATCTCGGCATTCTCCCGCGCGCCGACGTCCTCGTGCAGGACGACAAAATCGTCTCCGTCGGCCCCGATCTCACCGCGCCCGCCGACACCGAAATCATCGAAGCCGACGGCCGCGTGCTCATGCCGGGCTTCATCGATTGCCACACGCACGCCTGCTGGATGGGCGATCTTCTCGATCCGTGGGAGAAACAACTCGCCGGCGAGAAACCCATCGGCCCCGCCGCCATCGTCCACGCCGTGCGCGACGCCACGCGCAAACAAATCGCCGCCGCGCTCCGCTCCCGCCTCGACCGCATCCTCGCCGGCGGCACCACCACCGTGGAGGTGAAAAGTGGATACGGCCTCACCCTCGACGCCGAACTCAAGATGCTCCACGCCATCCAGCGCGCCTCGCAGGAGTTTCCCGGCACCGTCGTTTCCACCGCCCTCCTCGGCCACGCCATCGACGGCGACCCCGCCCACTACACGCGGCTCGTCGTTCGCGAAATCCTTCCCGCCGTCTGGCACGAGTTTCCCGGCATCACGATCGACGCCCGCTGCAGCGCCGACGCCTGGCCCGTCGAAGCCTGCGTCCGCCTCTTCGAACGCGCACGGAAACACGGCCTCGACGTGCGCGTCGATACCGACGAGTCCGCCGCGACCGGCATGATTCCCGAAGCGCTGAAGCTTCATGCCCGCAGCGTCGACGGACTCGAACACGCCTCGAAAAACGACCTCCTCGCGCTCGCCGCGAGCGACACCTTCGGCGTGTTTCTTCCCGCGCGCAGTTTCCACACGGGCAACCGCTACGCGCGCGCCGGCTTCTTCGCCGATCAAGGCGGCCTCGTCGCCCTCGCCAGCGATTACAATCCCGCCACCTCGCCCACCCATTCGATGCCCTTCGTCATCGCCACCGCCGTTCGCTGCTGCGGCCTCACGCCCGCCGAAGCCATCGCCGCCTGCACCGTCAACGCCGCCGCCGCCCTCGGCCTCACCGATCGCGGCACGATCGAAACCGGCCAGCGCGCCGACCTCATTCTTCTCCGCCACCGCGACGAACGCCTTCTCGCCCACGAAATCGCCGACAACCCCCTCGACCTCGTCATCGCCGCCGGCCGCCGCATCAGGTAGGGCG
>JAFAAS010000128.1 GCA_023426435.1 Verrucomicrobiota bacterium
ACCCCCGCCAACCCCACCGCCAACAAAAACAAACTCCAAATCGCCATTCCTCCCATCGCCGCAAAACCTCACCCGTCGCGCAAAACCATTCGAGCCGTCTCACAATCACTCCGTGTCTCTGCGCCTCCCTGCTTCCCCTAGTTTGAAGCTTGGACATTCCCTGGAGCTTGGATCTTGGTCCTTGGATCTTCCTTCCTCATGCGCCGCCTCGACCAACTCCTCTCCAGCCTCGGCTACGCCACCCGCAGCGAAGCCCGCGACTGGGTCGCCTCCGGCGCCGTCACGATCCGCGGCGAAACCGCCCGCAACGTCTCCCAAAAAGCCCACCCCGCCGAGGTCCAGGTCGACGGCGCTCCCCTCGATCACCCCGACGGTCTTCTTCTCCTCCTCCACAAACCGCTCGGACTCGTCTGCTCCCACGACGAACGCGAGGGGCCCAACATCTACTCGCTACTCCCCGATCGCTGGCGCCGCCGCAACCCGCAAATCACCTCCATCGGCCGCCTCGACAAAGACACGTCCGGCCTCCTCCTCCTCACCGACCAGTCCCAACTCGTCCACCGCCTCACCTCCCCGAAACACAAGGTCCCCAAAACCTACCGCGCCACCCTCGACCGCGATGTATCCGAAAACCTGATTCCCCTCTTCGCCAGCGGCACCCTCACGCTCGAAGGCGAAGACAAACCCTGCGCCCCCGCCGCCCTCGAACTCCTCTCCCCGCGCGAAGCCAGTCTCACGCTCACCGAGGGCCGCTACCACCAGGTCCGCCGCATGTTCGCCGCCGCCGGCGCCACCGTCGTCACACTCCACCGCACCACCTTCGGCCCGCTCCAACTTCCACCCGACCTCCCGCCCGGCCAGTGGCGCGAACTCCCCCTCAACACCTTCGCTTAATACCTTCTCGTTCGAGTCTCTTCGTAATTGATCAACTCCCTTCACTTCCTCTTCAGGCAAACCCTCACCGCCCCATCGGGCCTTCCCTGCGCCCGCCTTTCCAGTTGAACCCTCCGCCTCGCGCGCCTGACTGATTGCGCCCGAATCGCTCCAGCTCCGCTGCATGAAAATTCGCAAAGCCCTCGTCACCGCCGCCAACCCGCGCCAGCGCACGCTTCCGCTGCAGTCGCTCATCGATCCGCACGGCGAATCGAAAACCGCCCTGCAACTCGTCCTCGAAGAAGCCGCCGACGCCGGCATCGAAGAGTTTTGCGTGATCGTCTGCGCCGGCGACGAAGCCGCCTACGCGGAAGCCTGCGGCGATCTCCGCTCCCGCGTCCGCTTCATCCCGCAAACGCACCCGCGCGGCTACGGCCACGCCGTCCTGCTCGGACACGATTTCATCGGCGACGAACCGTTCCTCCACCTCGTCGGCGACCATCTCCACGTTTCGAATACAAAAATCAGCTGCGCCCGCCAGCTGATCGATATCGCCACCGCCGAACACGCCTCCGTCTCCGCCGTCCAACCGACCCGCGAGAGCCAGATCACGTCCTACGGCGCCATCGGCGGACGCCTCGTCGGCGGCGAAAAACCGCTCTACCAAATCGAATCCGTTCTCGAAAAACCCACGCCGTCCGTCGCCGAACAACAGCTCATCGTCCCCGGCCTGCGCGCCGGCTTCTACCTCTGCTTCTTCGGCCTCCACGTCCTCGGCGCCGAAATCTTTTCGATCCTCGAAAAACAACGCGCCACCGCGCCCGACAAAAACCTCGGCCTCTCCCCCGCCCTCCACGAGCTCGCCGCGCGCGAACGCTACCTCGCCTTCAACGTCTCCGGCCGCCGCTACGACATCGGCGCCCCCTACGGTCTCCTCTTCGCCCAACTCGCCCTCTCCCTCTCCGGCCCCGAGCGCGACCGCGTCCTCACGCAACTCGTCGAGCTCCTCGCCTTGCGCGCCGACTGATCGGCGCGGAGCAGGAAGCAAGGGGCAAGGAGCAGGAATCAACACTTCCGGCTCCTACCTCCTGCCCCCTGCTCCCTGCCCCCTGCTCCTTCTTCTCCATGCCTCTCCGCGTCACTGACATCATCGACTCCGCCGACGCCGCCACGCGCGACCTCGCCCTCGATCGCTGGGCCGCCAACCAATCCGTCGACGCACTCCTCGCCGCCTGCGCCGAACTCGACGCCTATCGCCGCCGCGAAACCAATCTCTACAAACGCGTCCGCGCGCTCTTCTTCATCACCGCGCTCCATCGCTACCACCTCCCCGCGCGCCCCGACCTCCCGCGCACCGGCCGCGTCCCGTTCACCGGCTTCCGCCACCTCCTCGAGCGCCGCTTCGAAGAAGCCATCTCCGTTTTCTCCTCCGCCCTCGCCGAACACGGCCCGAGCGAAACGCTTTCCTCCGCCCTCGCCGCCGCCCACCACGCGCTCGCCTTCCAAACCCTCGCCGACCAGGTCCGCCGCACCGTCCGCTCCACCCGCGGCAACGCCTGGATGTTCCGCCTCGGCCACCCGCTCGACCAGCCGCTTCGCGTCCGCCCCGAACTCCTCGCCCGCGATTCCGCTGAATCCAGTTTTCCACTACTGCGCGAACGCACACCCGTCCGCATGGATCTCACCCACTGCGGCTGGTCCGATATCTTTTTCCTCGGCATGGATTTCCCCGAGGGCGCGCGCGTCCTCAACATCTCCGTCGATCTCGGTGTCCACGGCCGCGACGCCGCCCCGCGCCCGCCCGTCGAAGCTTACTTCCGCGTCATCGACGAGCCGGTCATCCGCCTCGCCAGCGTCGACCTCGGCGCCACCGCCACCATCTCCGACCTCGACGAGGTCTTCGACTTCGGCCGCGACTACCTCGGTCTTCTCAAAGCCGCCGTTATCGCCGCCGGCATCGTCCCGCCCGGCATCGAACGTTCCGGCGCATCGCTCGCCCAACTCCTCGCCGCCATTTTCGGCCCCGGCCGCGGTTTCGAAATCGTCTCCAACGTCAACCGCATCCCCAAAGGCTCCCGCCTCGCCGTTTCGACCAATCTCCTCGGCGCCCTCATCGCGGTCTGCATGCGCGCCACGCACCAGATCAAATCCCTCACCGGCCCGCTCGACGAACCCGAACGCCGCATCGTCGCCGCGCGCGCCATCCTCGGCGAATGGCTCGGCGGTTCCGGCGGCGGCTGGCAGGACTCCGGCGGCGTCTGGCCCGGCATCAAATTGATCGAGGGCACCCTCGCGAATCCCGGCGACCCCGAACACGGCATCTCCCGCGGCACACTCCTCCCGCGCCACACGCTCCTCGGCGCCGATCGCATCTCTCCGGAAGCGCGCAAAAAACTCCAGGACTCCCTCGTCCTCGTCCACGGCGGCATGGCCCAAAACGTCGGCCCCATCCTCGAGATGGCCACGGAGAAATACCTCCTCCGCAACGAAGCCGAATTCGCCTCGCGCCTCAAAGCCGTCGCCACCCTCGACGAAATCCTCGGCCACCTCGCCGCCGGCGACATCAAACAACTCGGCGCCGCCCTCACCCAAAACTTCTTCGGCCCGCTCCAAACCATCATTCCCTGGGTCAGCAATCTCTACACCGAGCGCCTCATCGAGCGCACCCGCGCTGCCTTCGGCGAAGACTTCTGGGGCTTCTGGATGCTCGGCGGCATGTCCGGCGGCGGCATGGGTTTCATCTTCGCCCCACATCGCAAACGCGAGGGCCAGGAAAAACTCCGCGACATCATGCTCGCCACCAAGCGCGAGCTCGAGTCCTCCCTGCCGTTCGCGATGGACCCCGTCGTTTACGATTTCGCCATCAACGAACACGGCACCGTCGCCGCGCTCCTCACCGGCGACGACGCGTTGCTTCCCGTCGACTTCTACCGCGCCGCCGTCCCGCCGCTCCTCCGCCGCTCCGCCCGCGAGCTCACGCCGCGCGAACGCGCCGACCTCCAACATTTCACCCGCGCCGCGCGCACCCTCCCGGAATTCTCCACCGCGCTTCCGTCGCTCCTCGACCAACTCCTTCCATCCGGCGATTCCCGCAACAACCACGCCCAGCGTCTCGCCGAGCTCCTCGCGCAAAACGGCTTCGACCACGCGCAACACGAACAAATCCGCACCGACCTTCGCAACGGCCGCATCGGCCTCGCGATGAACCGCCTCCCCGCCAACACCCGCATCGAAGACGTCCCCCCGTCCGCCCTCTTCAACTACTCCGGATCCTGTAGGAGCCTGCTTGCAGGCGATCAAACCGCCCCATCCGCAGAAAAAACCTCCGCCTCCGAAAACCCAAAACCCCAAACTCCAAACTCCGAACTCCCGCGTTTCCGCGCCGCCGGCGAAGCCGCCCTGAAACGCGGCGAACTCGCCGTCATCACCTACGCCGCCGGCGTCGGCTCGCGCTGGACGCAAGGCGCCGGCGTCGTCAAAGGCCTCCACCCGTTCGCCAAACTCGCCGGCCGCCACCGCAGCTTCATCGAAACCCACCTCGCCCGCACCCGCCGCGCCGCGCGCGAATTCAACACCACGATTCCGCACGTCTTCACGACGAGCCATCTCACGCACGCGCCCATCGAGCACTGGCTGCGTTCCACGTATCCAGATTCTGTCGACAAAGACATCTGGCTCTCCCCCGGCCGCTCCATCGGCCTGCGCCTCGTGCCCGCCGTCCGCGACCTCATCTTCGCCTGGGAGGAAACCGCCCAGCAAAAGCTCGACGAACAAAAGGAAAAGATGCGCGACAGCGTCCGCGCCGCGCTCACCAACTGGGCGCGCACCGTCGGCGAGGGCTCCGACTACACCGACAACGTTCCCGAACAGTGCCTCCACCCCGTCGGCCACTGGTTCGAAATCCCCAATCTCCTCAAGAACGGCACGCTCGCCCGCCTCCTCGCCGCCCAACCCAATCTCCGCACCCTCATCGTCCACAACATCGATACGCTCGGCGCTTCGCCCGATCCCACGCTCCTCGGCTGGTTCCAATCCACCGGCGCCACGCTGGGCTGGGAAGTCATCCCGAAACGCATCGAGGATCACGGCGGCGGTCTCGCCCGCGTCGACGGTCGCCTCCGCATCGTCGAGGGCCTCGCACTCCCGCGCGAAGAGGACGAATTCAATCTCACCTACTACAACAGCAACACGTGCTGGATCGACATCGACCGCCTCCTCGCCGCCTTCGGCCTCAAGCGCAGCGATCTTTCCAACACCGATCTCACCGCCGCCGCCGTCCGCCGTCTCGCCGCTCGCGTCCCGACTTACGTCACCCTCAAGGATGTGAAAAAACGCTGGGGCCACGGCCAGGAAGACATCTTCCCCGTCGCCCAATTCGAAAAACTCTGGGGCGACATGACCGCCCTCTCCGAAATCGAAAGCGTCTTCGCCGCCGTCCCCCGCCAGCGCGGCCAACAACTCAAAGACCAGGCCCAACTCGACGCCTGGCAACGCGACGGCTCCGCCGCCCACATCGAATCCCTCTGCGCCTGGTAACCCTCCCATCGCGACTACGAGCATGAGCGAGTGGCACCCCCAGCTCCCGCTCGTGCTCGTGATCGTAATCGTGCTCGTGCTCCTCCAAACCCGGCCGTCTCGCCCCCCAACCTCGATCACGAGCAAGATCACGAATCACGAGCACGAAACCTTCCCGCCCGCTCCCCCCTCTTCGCGTCCCTTCGCGTTCCTTCGCGGTTCCCTCCCCAAATCCTCCTGCCCTGATTTTTCGATCGTGACTACGAGCATGAGCGAGTGGCACCCCCACCAC
>JAFAAS010000130.1 GCA_023426435.1 Verrucomicrobiota bacterium
CCCCACCACCGCCACCACTCCACCACATCCCCTCCAACTCCAAACCCGAAACCCCATACTCGAAACTCCAAACTCCAAACTCCGAACCCCAAACTCGGAACTCGAAACCCCAAACTCGGAACTCGAAACCTCCGCTTCCGGCGCCCACCGCTGCAGCATCTTCGCCCCCAACAACACCCCGCCCAGCACAATCGCGAACACCCCAAACCCCATCACTTCGTGCGCCCGCTCCCCCCACGCCTGCCCGCCGAGCTGCGCCGCAAAAATAATCGCCGCGATCCGTGTAACATTTCCCAAATACGTCAGCGGAAAACACAGCGCCAGCATCAGCGCCCGCCTCCAGCCCGTCCGAAAATTCAAATACCCCACGAGCAGCGACAGCGCCGCCAGCGCCATCAACGACCGCACGCCCGAACACGCCGCCGCCACATCGTATTGATATCGCCCGTCCGGCGCGAAGAGCTGCGTCCCGCTCCGCACCACCTCGATCCCCGCCACCCGCGCAATCGGCTCCGCCGCATCGATCACCCACAACCGCAGCCAAAACCCCACCGAATCCAGCACGTTCAACGGAATGGCGAACAACAAAAACCCGAGCGGAAACATCGCCGCATCGCCCCATCGTTTTCCCCCGCCCAACCGCAGCACGCCCCACGCAAACAACAACACCGCCACAATCGAAACCCGCGTCTGCTGCGCCACAAACCCCACCGCATGCACCCCCAGCGCAATCACCATCACTCCACACCCCGCAACTTCACCCATCTTCTCCCGCTTATTCCCCAACTCCGAACTCCGAACTCCAAACTCCGAACTCCGCGCGCTCGCGCGCACATTCCGCGCCAGCACCCACACGCTGATCCCCAACACCAACCACCCATGCTCCGTCTCCGCCTGCGGATCCAGCCACTGACTCACCCACCACCAAAATACCGACGCCGTATCCACATACCCCCGCGTCGCATTCCCGAAAAACTGAAACACCAAAAACCCCGCGACCGCGCAAATCCCCGCCGCACCCCACCTCCCAAATCCACTCTGCGCTGAAGCCGAACTCATCGATTCCCGCCACTCTCACGCTCCACCCCGCCCATTCCAAGCCCCAACAAAGAAGCTCCAAGATCCAAGATCCAAGATCCAAGCCCCAGAGAAGAACCCACCGTCAAACTCCAATGAGTTGATCGGTGTGTGGAATTTGAAAGTTCTCTGGAGCTTGGACCTTGGATCTTGGAGCTTCCCTCCCGTGCCCGCACGCCCGCCTCAACCGCTTCTCATCTTCGCCCACACGCCGCCCCCCGTGCACGGCCAGAGTCTCATGGTGCAAACACTCCTCACGCACCTTCCCTCCGTCGCTCCCCACCTCACGCTCCATCACGTCAACGTCCGCCTCTCCCGCGACTCCACCGACATCGGCCGCCCGCGTTTCGCCAAACTCCTCCCGCTCCTCGCCGCCTGTATCCGCGCGCTCGTCCTCCGCTTTCGTCACGGCCCCATGACGCTCTACTACGTCCCCGCGCCCGCCAAACGCAGCGCGCTCTACCGCGATTGGATCGTGATGCTCCTCTGCCGCCCGTTTTTCCCCAAACTCATCCTCCACTGGCACGCCGTCGGCCTCGGCGACTGGCTCACCCATCACGCCACATTTCTCGAACGTTTCCTCACTCACCGCCTCCTCGGCCGCGCCGATCTCTCGATCTCCCTCGCCCCCGAACTCCTGCCCGACGCCCAACACTTCCGCCCCAAAAACACCGCCGTCATCCCCAACGGCCTCGATCTCCCCACGCCCCAAAACCCAAAACTCCAAACTCGAAACTCCGAACCCCAAACTCCGAACTCGGAACCCGAAACCCGGAACCCGAAACCCGAGAAAGAGCAGCTCGGTTCTACAGAGCTGCTCTTTCTCGGACTCTGCTCCCGCGAAAAAGGCCTCTTCGATCTCCTCACCGCGATCGCCATCGCCAACCGCCGCGAGCCTCACGCCTTCCACCTCACCGTCGCCGGCGGCTTCGCCTCCATCGCCGATCAACACGCGTTCTTCTCCCAGGTCGTCGCCCTCGGCCCCGACGTCGTTCGCCACGTCGGTTTCGCCAACGACTCCGAAAAACACGCGCTCCTCTCCTCCTCCCACATCTTCTGCTACCCGACCGCCTACCCCCACGAAGCCCAACCTCTCGCCTTGATCGAAGCCCTCGCCCACGACCTCCCCATCGTCGCCACCCGCTGGCGCGCGATCCCGTCGATGCTTCCCGCCACACCCCACCCGCACATCCATCTCGTCGAACCCACCCGCCCCGACCAACTCGCCGACGCCCTCCTCGCCGCCCGCCACACGCCTCCGCCCAACGGCGAACTCCGCGCCCACTACGTCGCCCACTTCACGCGCACCCACCACCTCACCGCCCTCGCCCGCGCGTTGTCCGCCCATTCCGCCGCATGAGTTCCACCGAGGCCCCGCCGGACTCCGTCGTCGCTCGCACCGCCGACGGCTATCGCAGCAGCCTTTTCTCCCACGCCGTCCGCATCGCCTGCAAAGCCGTCGGCATCGTCGTTCTCGCGCGTCTCGTCTCTCCTGCGCAACACGGCCTGTTCGCCATGGCCGCGTCGGTTTTCTTCGTGCTCGTTCTTTTCCGCGACCTCGGTCTCGGCTCCGCCGCCATCCAAGCTCGCCATCTCACCGAAGAACAACGCACCACACTCTGGCACGCGCACGTCGCGCTCGGACTTCTCCTCGGCGGCATCATGCTCGCCATCGCTCCCGCCGTCGCCGCGTTTTTCAACGCCCCGCCACTCGCCCCGCTCGCCGCCACCATGAGCGCCGCGCTCGTCCTCATCGGACTCAACGCCTGGCCCCGCGTGCTCCTCGCCCGCGATCTTCGTTTCGCGGAACTCAACCGGATCGAAACCTGGGCCGCCATCATCGGCACCGCCGCGATGATCGCCACCGCGCTCCTGAACGGCAGCGCTTACGCTTTCGCCGCATTTCTGCTGGTCTCCGAATCCGTCTGCCTCATCGGCGCCTGGCGAATCTGCGGCTGGCGCTCCGCGAAACCCGCTCACTGGCCCAGCATTCGCCCGCTCTGGCGCCCCGCCTCGGACCTCCTCGCCTACAACGTCCTCCAATGCGTCCTCACGCAAATCGACACCGTGCTCATGGGCCGCTGGTTCGGCGCCGGCGCCGCCGGTCTCTACAACCGTCCCAACCAACTCCTCGCGCTCCCCCTCACCCACATCGCCTCTCCGCTCAACCAGGTCCTCGCCGCGAGCCTCTCACGGCTTTCTCCCGCTTCGCCCGATTTCGCGACCACCGTGCGCCACGCCGCCAATCTCCTCGCTCATCTCACCCTTCCGTTCGCCGCGCTCTGCATGGTTGTTCCTCACGACATCGTGCGGCTCATCCTCGGTCCCGACTGGCCCGATGCCGCCCCGCTCCTCCGCTGGCTCGCCGTCAGCGCCGCCGCCTCCTATCTCACCGTCACCGTCTATGCCGTCTGCTTCGCCACCGCCAACACCCGCCGGCTCGTCCTGCTGATGGTCGCCGCGCTCGTCACCACCTCCTTCGCTCTCTGGCTCGCGCGTTCCCACGGCCCCGTGGGCCTCGCGATGGCGCTCGCCGTCGTCAACCTCCTCTTTGTTTTCCCGCGCCTCGCCGTCGCAACCTGGCAAACACCGCTCTCACTGCGCGACTACTCCTCCGCGCTCGCCGGCCCGCTCGTTCTCGCTCTTCTCTTCGCGCTTTCGCTCGCCACCTTTCATCGCATCACGAGCGATTTCCACTGGCTCCTTCGCCTCGCAATCACCCTCTCTGCCGCCGCGGCCACCTCCGGCCTCGTAGCCATATCCTTCCCGGCCTTGCGCTCCGAACTTCTGCGCATCGCGCAACTTCGTTCCGCTCGCTCCGCTTCTCATGCCGCCGCACCGCGCACCCGCTGAGCTTTCCACTTCCTCCAGCGAACGCCTTCGCCGCCGCCCGCGCATCCTGCAGGTCGTCTCTCATCTCGCGCTCGGCGGCGCCGAACGCATCGCCGCCGCCATCGCCACCGCGCCGACCGACGCCTTTTCGTTCACCGTCCACGCCGTGCGCGGCATGGGCGACGGCGCCGTCGGCGAATCGCTCCGCCGCGAGATCCTGGCCCACGATATCCCCCTCCACTTCGGGCCGCGCATTCCGATGCGCTTCGGCGGCATGCTCAGCGGCGCCTTCGCTCTCGCGCGCACGCTCCGCGCCACGCAACCGGACCTGATTCACCTGCACACCGAGATCCCCGAATCCAGCTACGCCACGCTGCTCGCGCTGCACCCGCGCCTTCGTTCGATCCCCGTCGTTCGCACCATTCACAACAGCGTCATCTGGCATTTCCTGCCTCAACTCGGCCGTTGGTGCGATCGCCGCCTCGCGCACGCCGCCATCGCCTGCGTCTCCCCAAGCGCCTTCGCCGCCTTCACCGCGCTGCGCCAAAGTTCCGGCGCCCCGCCCCCGCCTTTTCCTCCCGCCGTCATCCTCAATGGCGTCCACCCTCCGCCCGCTCGCCAACCGCTCATCCGTCCCGCCGACGCGCCGCTTGAGCTCGTTTTCGGCGGCCGCCTCGAGCACGAAAAAGGGGCCGACCTCATCCCCGAGATCCTGCCACAAACACCGCTCCCCGCCGGTCGTCGCGCGAACTTCCACATTTTCGGCAGCGGCGCGCACGCCGCGACCCTTCGCCACTTGGCACGGAATCCTCCTCCTTCATGGAACGTCATCGTGCACGATCCCGTGCCCGATTTCGCCCAGCAGCTCCACCGTTACGACGTCCTCGTCATGCCGTCGCGCTACGAGGGCCTCGGGCTCGTCGCCATCGAAGCCGCGCTCGCCGGTCTGCCCGTCGTCGCCACCGATGCGCCCGGACTCCGCGACGTATTCCCCTCAGACTACCCGCTGCTCGCTCGCACCGGCGACCCCACGAGCATCGGCCAGACCCTCGGCATCGCCCTCGCCCAACCGGAACGCGCCGCGCACGCCACGCGAATCGCCCAGGCTTTCGCCCAAAAACATTTCGACGCCGCAACCATGATCCAACACTACCGCGACCTGTATTCGCGCGTTCTCGCGTCCGCTTCTTCCGCCTAGCCTTGCCTCGCCTTTTGCCAATGTCTTCCCGGAACCCGCGCGGTTCCTCGTTCGCATGACGATCGCACCCGTCTGGCGCACCCGACTCTTCGCCGCTGGCGCCGCAATCGTCGCCGTGTGGCTCGCGATCGACATCGCTCACGGCCGCTTCCTCTGGCCGTCCGCCATCGCCGGCCTCCTCACGCTTTTTCTCCTCGCCCGCGCCCAACCGCTTCCGCTCGGCCACGTCGTCCTCATCGCCGTCAGCGCCGGCTACATCCTCGGCAACCGCGGCTTCGCCCAGCTCTCCCTCAGCTCCCAATTCCCGCTCCTTCCCGCCGAGCTCGCGCTCCTCCTCGCCGGCGGACTCCTCCTCGTCCAATCCGCCTGGCGCCACGAACTCCCCCTGCGCCGCGATCCGCTCAACTTCATCATTCTGGCGTGGATCGCCTTCGGCACACTTCGCGTCGTCTTCGACGTCCGCACGTTCGGCTTCATGGCGGTGCGCGACTTCGCATTGGTTTACTACGCCGCGTTCTTCTATCTCGGCCAGGACCTCGCCCGCGACGCCCGCAGCACGCGCGTGTTTCTCAACGTCCTCGCCTGGACCTGCGCGCTCGTCCTGCCCGCGTTCGTGCTTTTCGAACGCTTCCCCGACTTCTTCTTCAACATCCTCTCCTTCCGCGGCAACCCGATCATCTACTTCAAGGGCGATCTCGCCGGCACCTTCATCGCCATCGGCGCCGTGCTCTTCTGGCTCCGTTTCGAAGCCGGCCGCGGTCTCTGGAACGCCGCCCTCAGCCTCGTCCTCGTCGGCGGCGTCATCGCCACAAACAACCGGGCGTCCATGCTCGCCCTCCTGATCGCCGCAGCCTGGCTCGCAATCCGCGGCCGCTGGCGTTTCGCCATCGCCCAGGCGACCGCCGGCGTCGTCGCCATTTTCCTGATACTCGCCGCCGCCAGCGCGTTGCGCATCTCCTGGGAAAAAACCCCGGTCTTCGGTCTCTACGAACGCGTCGTCTCCGTCTTCGACCCCACCGGCCAGCGCACCTACCGCGGCTCCGAAACGTTCAACAAGGGCGACAACAACCTTTACCGGCTCGTCTGGTGGCAGGCCGTCGTCGACGAAACCTTCGACGGCAACCCCTACCTCGGCCTCGGCTTCGGCCACGACATCGCCGAGCGCTTCGTCCGCGAATACTACCCCGAAAACAGCGACGAATTCAACGTCCGCAGCCCCCACAACGTCCTGCTCACGATCTTCGCCCGCATGGGCGCCGCCGGCCTGCTGCTCTTCCTCCTCATCATCGCCTTCGTCGCCGCCCACACGTGGCGCGCGATTCCCCGCGACCTTTCTCTCGCCGCCCCGTGGTGCGTCGCCTGGGCCATGTTCATCAGCGCCTGCCTCGGCGTCGTCCTCGAAGGCCCCATGGGCGCCGTCGTCTTCTGGACCACCCTCGGCCTCGCCCACGGCCTCGATCCCTCCGCCACACCAACAGATCCCATCGAAACCTGACCCACCGCGAAGAACGCCAAGTTCCGCGAAGAGCCGTCCACGGTTCGTCCCCGGAGAGCGACTCACGCATCGCTGGACCGCATCGCTCGCCTCGCTTCCTTCGCGCCCCTCCGCGCTCTTCGCGGTTTCCCCTGGATCGTTCGGCTCGTCTCGCTCCTGCGTCCTTTTCGCGTGTTTAGCGGGCGCTCCTCCGTCCCAGCTCTGCGTCCTTTGCGCCTTCTGCGCATTTTTGCGGCCATTCCCGCCGCCATCATTGCCATCGACCGTCACCCGCCTTTAGGTCCGCCGCAACGTGAACCTTCCCTCGCCCACCGATTACCTCGCCGTTTTCAAAACGACGACGCGCGGTCGCTGGGATCTCCTCACGCCACTCGCGATCGCGCTCCTCAGCTCCTTCGGCATCGCGTTCATCTACAGCGCCCAACTCTCCGTCAACGGCAACGCCTGGCAAACCCAGCTCATCTGGCTCACCGGCGGCATCGGCATCTACACCATCGTCTCGCTGATCGACTACCGCTTCTGGCTCGCCGTCGCCCACTGGTTCTACGTCGCCTGCCTCATCCCGCTCTTCCTCGTCCTCATGCCCGGCCTCGGCACCGAGGTCTACGGCTCCCAACGCTGGATCAACCTCGGCTTCTTCTCCTACCAACCGTCCGAAACCGCCAAAATCGGCGTCCTTCTCATCACCGCGTCGATCCTCATCCGCTCGAAAATCGGCACCGTCGCGCAATCTCTGGGAACCTTGGGGAAATTGGCCCTTGCGGTGGGTCTGCCCATGTTCCTTATCTTGCTCCAACCCGATCTTAAATCGGCGATTGTCCTGCCCCCGATGGTGTTCTCGATGCTCTACGTTTCCCGGCTTTCCGCGCGTTTCTTCGCCGGCGCCCTCGGAGCGTTCCTCATCATCGTCGGCATCGTGGCCTGGGACACCTGGCGCTACCAGCAGTTCATGGACGCCAACAACTTGTCCTACGTCAACGACCGCGGAAAATTCGAGCCGCACACGTGGGTCCCGCTCCACGACTACCAGCGCAACCGCATCATTTCTTTCGTCGCACCCGATAAAATCGACCCCATGGGCATCGGCTGGAATCAACGCCAGTCGCTCATCTCCGTCGGCTCGGGTGGACTCACGGGCAAGGGCTGGACCGACGGCACCCAAGCCCAGCTCGGCTACCTCCCCCGCTCCGTCGCACACAACGATTTCGTCTTCTCGGTCATCGCCGAAGAAAAAGGTTTTCTAGGAAGTTTCACGGTTCTCGGCCTGTTTGGGATAGTGTTGTTCAACGGCATCCGCATCGCCGGTCTCGCAAGAGACCGCTTCGGCACCCTGCTCGCCATCGGCGTCACGGTGCTGTTCACGGTGCATGTGTTCGTGAACATCGCCATGACCATCGGGCTGGTGCCCATCACGGGCATACCGCTTCCTTTCATCAGCTACGGTGGCTCCTTCATGCTCAGCTGCTGCTTGCTGCAAGGACTGGTCCAGAGCGTCTATCGCTTCAGGAAGGATTTCGCATGAAATCCCTTCTTCGCGCTACGCACCGCCCTGCCGGAATTTCCTGCGCCGCACCTGCCGCTCCAGGGGTCCCCGTCTTCAACACACCCGATACCCAAAATGAGCGATCAACCATCGCAGTCATCCAACCCCGGCTCCGGCCCGGACGTTGCCCGCAAATACGACGAAGAACTCGTTAACCCGCCGACTCCCACCGAGTCCACGCCCGTCACCGCCGCCGAGCTCAAAGCCGGCGCCGCCGAGCGCGCCAAGCAACGCCCCCTCCTTCAAAAAATTCTCTCCGTCTTCCAAAAGGAAAAAGGTTCCTACCGCGAGCTCATCATCAATTCCGAGCCGCTGGAAAAACGCGTCGCCCTCCTCGTCGACGGCCGCCTCGAGAAGTTCGAAATCGAACGCGAGTCCGACCACCGCATGGTCGGCGCCATCTACAAGGGCCGTATCAAAAATCTGGATGCCGGCCTCAAAGCCGCCTTCGTCGACATCGGCTACACGAAGAACGCGTTTCTCCATTACTGGGACATGCTCCCCGCCGCCGCCGACTCCTCCGTCGAGGTCGTCCGCGTCAACAAAAAGAAAAACGCCCCACCCCGCCCCGCCGAGCCCACGGTCAAAGACATCCCGCAGATGTATCCGCCGGGCACCGACATCGTGATCCAGGTCACGAAGGGCCCCATCGGCACCAAGGGCCCGCGCACCACCACCAATCTTTCGATCCCCGGCCGCTACCTGATCCTCACGCCGTTCTCCGACGGCTGCGGCATCTCGCGCAAAATCGAAGACCCCAACGAGCGCAAACGCCTCAAACAGCTCATCAACGAGCTCACGATTCCCGAGGGCATGGGCGTCATCGTCCGCACCGCCGGCGAGGGCAAAAAATCCCGCTACTTCGTCCGCGACCTGCACATCCTGCTGAAAACCTGGCAGGACATCCAAAACAAGATGCAGTCCGAACGCGCGCCGTCCTGCCTCTACCAGGAGCCGGACCTCGTCGAACGCACCGTCCGCGACTTCCTCACCGAAGAGGTCGACCGCGTCCTCATCGACTCCAAGGAAGACCACGAGCGCACCCAATCCCTCGTCGCCCAAATCTCGAAACGCTCGGCCTCCAAGATCGCGCTCTACAAAGACAGCATCCCGATCTTCGAACGCTTCAACATCGAGCGCCAGATCGAGCAGACCGGCCAGCGCAAGGTTCCGCTTCCGTCCGGCGGCGAAATCGTCATCGACGAAACCGAGGCCCTCATCTCCGTCGACGTGAACACCGGCTCTCACAAGAGCCGCGGCGGCGACGAGAAAAACGTCATCTACGCCGTCAACCTCGAGGCCGCCACCGAGATCGCCCGCCAGATCCGCCTCCGCAATCTCGGCGGCCTCGTCATCATCGACTTCATCGACATGAAGGAGCGCCGCCACCGCAACGCCGTCTATGAAAAGATGGTCGCGGAAATGGCCTCCGACAAAGCGAAGAACCACATCCTCCCGATCTCGACGCTCGGCATCCTCCAGATGACCCGCCAGCGCCAGCAGGAGAGCCTGTCGTCCAACCTCTACACCGACTGCCCGTATTGCCGCGGCCGCGGTATCGTAAAATCCGCTACAACGATGTCCGTCGAGCTCCAGCGCAAGCTGAGCTCCGTCGTCCGCCGCCTCCAGCTCCGCAACGACGGCAAGGAATATTCCCTCCGCGTCCTCGTCCACCCGAGCATCCTCGAACGCCTCCGCAGCGAAGACGCCGAACTCCTCGTCCGCATGGAGAAACTCTACGGCGTAAAACTAGCCTTCCGGGCGGACCTCAACTACCACGTAGAGAACTTCAAAATCATCAACGCCCTGACAGGCGAAGAATATCGGTAACGCTAAGCCCGCCCGCCGTAGCCTTCGGCGAAGGCGGGCCAGCGGACCTCAACTATCACGTGGAGAATTTTAAGATCATCAACGCCCTCACCGGCGAAGAGTATCGGTAGAAGATGACTTCGGGCCGCGTTCAGTAGCGCCGAATCATCTTTCCTTTTCCTCTTTATCTTTTTTCCCACTCAGCCGCCGCGGCCACGCGGCGGCTTTTTTCTTTCCCAAACCGTCGGCCCGACCGCCGGGCTTCAAAGCTCCCATCCGCTCCGCCGTTTCGCAGCTTGTGATTGCAATATACCTATGGCCGTATATTCCTTCGCGAGCATGAAGGTTTCCGAGTTCCAAGCCGTGCTTTCAGCACAACCTGCATCCCTCCTCGAATTTGTTTTCGATGACGGCGAACGCATTCCGCCCGAATTCCACATCACTGAAGTCGGTCACGTGACGAAACGTTTCATCGATTGCGGAGGAACGGAGCGCACCTCCGAAACCGTGCAGCTGCAGGCGTGGGTATCCGCGAGCGACCCGGATCACCGACTTTCCGCCGGAAAGCTCGGCTCCATTTTGGGACTTGCCGCCCGCACTGTG
This sequence comes from Verrucomicrobiota bacterium, assembly GCA_023426435.1. Classification (GTDB taxonomy): domain Bacteria; phylum Verrucomicrobiota; class Verrucomicrobiia; order Opitutales; family Opitutaceae; genus Opitutus. The sequence continues at coordinate 10,558 of JAFAAS010000130.1, forward strand.
CTGCCGCCTCGCGACCTCGATATCGAGATCGAGTATGAGGGCTGCGTTGTGTCGCAATTCGGCATTTCCCACGCCGAACCTCGCGAAGGCGTGATCCGGTTTCATCTCACCGACAAGCATACCGATTGCCTGACGAAAGAGACCTGCGACGTCGAATCGTCAGGTAGCTGTGGAGCCAACACCGCAAGCTGCTGCTGAGGGGAAACATGGACCTGGTCACCATCTACGAGTGCATGTGCGACCGCACGCGGCTGCGCATTCTGCACCTGTTGCTCAGCGGCCCGCTGTGCGTCTGCCACTTCCAGACGGTCCTTAAGGAACCGCAGGTGAAAATCTCGAAACACCTCCGCTACCTGCGGGAACACGGCCTCGTTCTCACCGAGCGTTGCGCCAACATGATCATCTATCGCCTGCCCGACCAATCCCCGAGGTCGCTCGAGACGAATCTCGCGTGCCTTCAGGACTGCGCCCGCGAAGAGAAGATCTTCCGCGACGATTCGGCCCGCTTGAAGAAGCTGCGCAATTCTTTCGGACCTGATACTCCGGAGTGCGTTCGCGATCCGGCCGTTCAGTGTTGTTGACCCGATGACCACAGCCCCCAAGCGGCTCGATTTTTTCGAGCGCTACCTCTCCATCTGGGTCCTGCTTTGCATGGTGGCAGGTGTCGCCCTCGGAAAACTGATGCCCGCCACGACCGCCGCTTTGAGCCGGTGGGAATTCGGCCGCGACTCGAATGTCAACGTGCCCATCGCAGTGCTGATCTGGCTCATGGTCTATCCCATGATGCTGAAGATCGACTTCAGCGGCCTGCGCGGCGTCGCGCAGCGACCGGCCGGCCTTTTCGTCACGCTCGGGGTCAACTGGCTGATCAAACCCCTCTCGATGGCATTTCTCGGCTGGGTTTTCATTCGCGTGCTGTTCAGCGAGAGCTGGGGTCTCATCCCACCCGAAGCCGCCCGCGACTACATCGCCGGTCTCATCATTCTCGCCGCCGCACCCTGCACCGCGATGGTGTTCGTCTGGAGCTACCTCACGGATGGCGACTCCGCCTACACACTCGCGCAGGTCGCCATCAACGATCTCATCATGCTGATCGCATTCGCTCCGATTGTCATGTTCCTCGTCGGCGTCAGCGGCGTGGTCGTGCCCAAAGGCGTCTTGGTCACATCGGTCATCGTATTCATCGTCGTCCCTCTGGTGGCTGGTTGGGTCAGCCGGACTATTCTGCTGCGAACGAAAGGTGAAAGGTGGTTCGCCGAATCCTTCCTGCCGGCGCTCAAGCCGGTGACGATCTTCGCTCTCCTCGCGACGCTAATCCTCATCTTCGCATTTCAGGCGCAAAACCTCCTCGAGAACTGGCTGGCCGTCGTGCTGCTCGCGGTGCCAATCACGATCCAGGTGTATTTCAACTCTAGCCTCACCTACTTGGTGATGAGGGCGCTGAAAGTGCCACACAACGTCGCCTCGCCCGGAGCATTGATCGGTGCGAGCAACTTTTTCGAGTTGGCGGTGGCGGTCGCGATTACGCTTTTCGGCCCGACCTCCGGCGCCGCATTAGCCACGATCGTCGGCGTGCTCGTGGAGGTTCCTGTCATGCTGTCGGTGTGCCACGCCTGCAATGCCTCTCGACGCTGGTATCAGCTCGTCTTGGGCCCCACTCACACATGAAACCCAAGATCCTCATCCTCTGCACGGGCAACTCCTGCCGCAGCCACATGGCCGAAGGTATTCTCAAAGCCAAAGTCGGTGATCTCGTCGATGTCTGCAGTGCGGGCTCGAGACCCGCCGGCTACGTCCATCCGAAAGCGATTGAGGTGCTCAAGGAGGTAGGAATCGACATCTCCCATCACCACTCCAAGCACATGGACCAGTTTCTCACTCAAAACATCCACACGGTCATCACCGTGTGCGGAAACGCCGACGAAGCCTGTCCCAGGTATCCCGGACAGGTGAATCGATACCACTGGGGATTCGACGACCCGGCACATGCAACCGGCACCGAAGCTGAAGTCCTAGCGGAGTTTCGTCGGGTCCGAGATCAGATCAGCTTAGTATTCAGAGCCTACGGTGCGGGCTTGCGCGCCGGGGTAAGTCTCTAGTCGCGCTCGTCTGCTTTCTCCCCGAAACTTCTCTGCGCTACTGGACCGACCAGGAGTGCCCAGCCAAACTCGCTGCATGGGACTTCTGACCTTTAGCATCAACGTCACCTTGGACGGCTGCGTCGACCATCAGGAGGGAATCGCCGACGACGAGACGCATGCGTTTTTCACCCGCCTTATGGACGAGAACGGCGCGATGCTTTGGGGCCGCGTCACCTACGAAATGATGGAGAGCTACTGGCCCGCCGTCGCGCGCGGCGACGTGGCGGCGCCCAGCGCGATGCGCGAATGGGCAACAAAGCTGGAGACCAAGCCGAAGCATGTCGCATCGACGACGCGGAAGGATTTTACGTGGACCAACAGCCACCACCTCGCCGGCGACCTGCGCACGGGCGTGCAGAAGCTCAAGGACGCCACCCCGTCCGGCGTGCTCCTCGGGAGCGGCAAACTCGCCACCGCGTTGGACCGGCTCGATCTGATCGACGACTACAAGTTCCTCGTTCACCCCCGGATCGCCGGCCACGGCCCCACTCTCCACCAAAGCGGACTACCAAGCACCCGACGGCTTGAGCTGGTCTCGGCCAACCCGCTCCGCAACGGCGCAGTCGCCATGCACTACCGGCGCGCCGGCTGACCAAGGCGGATCCTCCGAAGAATCTCCGGCTAACGCGCCCGCCTCTTGTAGGAGATTGCTCGTTGGCGAGGGAGCGAGGCCCCGCGCCCCACTCCATCGCGAACGGTTCAAAACCTCAGTTCCTATCCGGCTGATAATACCGCGTCATCGCATCCGCGATCACCTTCACGGTCGTGTCCCGATCGATCACGCCATTGTGCCGCCACACAATTTCTCCACCCGGCGCCACCAACACCGTGTGCGGAATCGGCCCCGGCGCCTGATCGTCCAACGCCGCGAACAACGCATCGCTGCTGGCTTCAGTCACCAGATAGTGATTCGTCGTCCGCCCCTTCCCTTCGCGTTTCAACAAACGCTGTCCATTCGGCGTCAGGCCCGCGTGCATCCGCTCGAGAAACGCCTTTGCTTTTCCTTCCTGCTTCACGTCGTCCACCGTCAGCGTAATCAACTCGAAGTCGCGCATGTCGAACTGCCGCGACAACGACACGAGCACCGGAAACTCCTCCACGCAGGGCGCGCACCAGGTCGCCCACACATTGATCAAACGATACTTGTTCGTCGCATTCGCCCGCAGCTCGGCCACGCCTTTCGCGTCGATGCGATCCAGCGTCACCGGCAGGCTCTTCCACGAATTCTCGATCGCCACGTTCTCCGCTTTCTTTTCCCGCCATTTCGTCGAGCAACCATGCGGCCTCGTCAGCGCCGTCCTCACCGGGCGCCCCGCGAAAAGATCCTCCAACGCATTCCGCGCATCCGGCGACTTCACCGTCGACTCGTCCGCAAAACGCGAATCGTCGAAGCGCCCCGCATACTGCAGCCGCCGCTCCTTGTCGAAAATGAATACATGCGGCGTCGCCAGGCATCCATACGCCCGCGCCGTCAGCTGCTTGTCTCCATCATACAAATACGGAAAATCCCAACCCTGCTGCTCCGCATACGGCTTCATCTCCTCGAACGAGTCGTTGAACTCGCCAAACCCGAGCTCATCCAAGCGCAACCCATCCGGATGATTCGGATTGATCGCCACCAGGCCGAAACTTTTCCCCCGCATATCCGCGCGCAGCTTCTTCAACCGCTCTTCGATTCCGTGCGAGGTCGGGCAATGATTCGACGTAAACAACACCATCAGGATGTCGTATTCCTTGAAATCGCTCAGCGACCAGTCCCGCCCATCGATGCCAGGCAGCGTGAAATCCGGCGCCTTATCCCCGATCGCCAGCGTGCGGAATCCCTTCGGATTCCCATTTTTGTCCAGCAGGTCCGATCCGGCGCCGAAAAGCGCGGACGTGAAAAAAGCGCACAACGCGCCAGCAACGAGGAGGTATTTCATAGTGAAACGAGGGAAAGCAACGGCCAGCAAGACGCGCCGAACGGAACTCGGTTTTGCCCTCGGCGCAATTACCCGAGCTTCGAAAGCCGGGGGTGGACTCGTCTGCCCGCCCGCATTCAATCTCGCGAATGGCCAACGCTCCCACTCCCGCCCGCCCCGTCAAGGTGCGGCAAGTTCCCATCGAGCTCTGCCAATTCATCAAATTCGGCGGACTCGCCGCCAGCGGCGGCGAAGCCAAACAGCTCGTGGCCGAGGGCCGCGTGCAACTCAACGGCGTCGTCGAAAAACAAAAGCGCAAGAAGCTCGCCGCCGGCGACCGCGTGGCCCTCCAAGGCCAAACCCTCGTGGTCGAATTGGCCTGAATCCGGCATGACCTTCCCCGACCTCGGTCTTTCCGTTCCGCTGCTTCGCGCCATCGCCGAACGCGACTACACCGAGCCCACCCCGATCCAAACGAGCGCCATCCCCGCCATCTTGCGCGGCGCCGACGTCTGGGCTTCCGCCCAAACCGGCTCGGGCAAGACCGCCGCGTTCGCACTGCCCGTCCTCCAACTCCTCGCCCGCGGCACCCGCCCCCACGGTCGCTTCGCGCGCGCTCTCATCCTCGTGCCCACCCGCGAGCTCGCCGCTCAAGTCGGTGAAGCGTTCCGCCGCTTCTCGCGTTTTCTCTCCAAGCCACTGAAAACGCTCGTCGTCTACGGCGGCGTCTCGATCAACCCACAGATGATGGCGCTCGGCGGCGGCGCCGATGTCCTGATCGCCACGCCCGGACGCCTCCTCGACCTGATCGATCACAACGCGCTCTCCCTCTCCGAAAGTTCGATCCTCGTGCTCGACGAAGCCGACCGCCTCCTCGATCTCGGCTTCAGCGGCGAACTCAATCGCATCCTCTCCCTCCTCCCGACGCGTCGACAAAGCCTTCTCTTCTCCGCGACCTTTCCACCCGCCGTCGAAACGCTCGCCTCCGCTCTGCTCCGCAATCCCGTCCGGCTCGATGTCCCCGCCGCACCCAATACGACGCCCGACATCGTGCAGCGCGCGATCGAGGTCGACGCCCCGCGTCGCACCCAACTGCTTCGTCACCTCATCCAGGAAAACGCCTGGCCGAGCGTGCTGGTCTTCGTCGCAACGAAATACGCCACGGAACACGTCGCCGAAAAACTCCGCCGCGCCGGCCTCAACGCGGCCGCGCTCCACGGCGAACTCAGCCAGGGCGCGCGCACCCAGGCGCTCGCCGACTTCAAAGCCGGCACCGTCCAAGCGCTGATCGCCACCGATCTCGCCGCGCGCGGTATCGACATCGCCGATCTTCCCGTCGTCGTAAACTTCGACCTCCCCCGCTCCCCGACCGACTACACGCACCGGATCGGACGCACCGGCCGCGCAGGCCAGACCGGCATCGCCATCAACTTCATCAGCGCGGAAACGCACGCTCATTTCCGCCTCATCGAAAAACGTCACCGCCTCGCGCTTCCTCGCGAACACATTCCCGGCTTCGAACCGCTCAACACCGACGTCCCTCCACCGCCCGCCGGCGGCATCAAAGGCAGACGCAAGAGCAAGAAAGACCGCCTCCGCGAAGCCGCCGCTCGCGAGGGCGCGCCACACGACGCAAGCTGACCCGTCGCCCCCCGCAGACGTCGTCGACGCTGTGTCGCACCATTTCGGATACAGGCGTTACCCTACCGCGCCTTCGGGAGCTTCTTCGAGCTGCCGTAGCGCAATGGCGACGATGCCCAACCCGTCCCGTTCGCGCTAACAATAGGGTCCGACTTGCAGTTCCCCGCCATCGGATGCGCCGGTGGCGAAAACCACCCGCACCATGACACACCGACACCTCCCCGCTACGGGGTGCTCCTGCATTCAACTCGTCCGCGGCCTCGCTCCTTGGGCCGCGTTTCTGCTGCTGGCTCTTCCGTTTCGCGCCGCCGATGCTCCGCCGCAAGCGCAACCACCCCTCGCCGAAGGCTCGCGCTCGCCCGGCAGCGCGGACGGCGAAATCGTCCGGCTCGACAACTACGTCGTCACCGGCCGCGCCGGAACCGACTTTCGCACCAAGGCCGAAACCAGCTACGCCCTCACCGATGTCTCCGCCGAACAACTACGCCTCCAAGCCCCAATCGGCGTCGCCGAAGCGTTGAAAGCCGTGCCGGGCTTCTGGATCGAGGCGTCCGGCGGCGAAGCGAGCAATAACATCCGCGCCCGCGGCATCCCCGCCGACGGCTTCTCCACCGTGTCGTTGCAAGAAGACGGTTTGCCCATCCAACACGACGGCGGACTCGGCTGGCTCAACGCCGATCAATCGTTCCGCCTCGACGAAACCATCCAGCGGCTCGAAGTCGTGCGCGGCGGCCCCGCCTCCGTCTTCGCCTCCAATGCGCCCGGCGGTATCGTAAATTTCGTTACACGCCGCGGCGGCGATACGCCCGAGGGGGTCGTGAAATACGAGATCGGCGACTTCAACCATCACCGCGTCGACGCCTGGTTCGGCGGCCCCGCCGGCCCCTGGCGCTACGGCGTCGGCGGATTCTGGCGCATCAGCGACGGCATCCGCGATCCCGGCTTCCGCGCCAACGACGGCTTCCAAGGGAGACTATCCCTCGGTCGCGATCTGCCGAACGGCGGCCGCCTCGACGCCAACATCAAACATTTCGACGACCATGTGATTTTCTATCTGCCCATCCCGCTCACCTTCGACAGCGACGGCGATCCCGCCGGCCTTCCCGGCTTCGATCCGAATTTCGGCACGGTCGTCGGCCCCGAAACCCGGCGCGTCACCGTTCAAACTCCGGGCGGCCCGCAAATCATCGACGTCGAGAGCGGCACGCACGTGAAGCTCACGCAAGTCACCGCCAGCCTCGAACTCCCGCTGCCCGGCGATTGGAAACTCGAAAACCGCTTCCGCTACCGCACCTCCGACACCAAACGCGAAAACTTCTTTCCCAACAATCTCACCGCCGGCACCGATCGCCTCAACCAGCTCCGCGCCGGCGCGCTCGCCGCGTTTCCCACCGCGACCGACGTCCAGTTCCGCTACGTCACCACGCCCAACGTGACCTTCAATCCCGCCAACCAAAACGGCACCGGCCTCGTGCTCGACGGCACCGCGATCCGCATCGGCGTCGAACTCGACGAAATCCTCAACGATCTGCGCGTGATGAAGAAATTCTCCTTCGGCGAACAGACCCACGACATCGCCCTCGGCTTCTACCTCGCCGCCCTCGACGAAACGTTCCGCGACCTTCGCGCCACGCTTTTCACCGACGTCCAAAACAATGCCCGCCTCCTCGACCTCGTCGCCGTCGACGACACGGGCGCGCTCGTCGGCACGGTCACCGACAACGGCATCTTCCGCCACGGCTCCAACTTCGCCAACGGCCTCGGCGACTCGCTCACGACCGCGTTCTATCTTTCCGACGAATGGCAGATCACTCCGAAGCTGCGCGTCGATGCCGGCGTCCGCTGGGAACAAATCGAAACCGATGGCCGCACGGAACGTTTCGCCGGCGTCAACCTCGGCACGCCTTCGACGTCCAACGTGCTCGCCGGCACCGGCGTCTTCGATCCTTACGATCGCCGTTTCCGCCGCGCGAGCTGGACCGTCGGCGCCGACTGGCAATTCACGCCCGACAACGGCGTGTTCGCGCGCTTCACGCCGACGTTTCGCCTGCCGAGCGTCGGCAGCTTCATCACCAATCCCAACGCCACTCCGGTGATCCAGAAAACCGACCTCTACGAGATCGGCTACAAATACGTGAGCCAGCCGTTCAGCGTTTTCGTCACCGCGTTCCGCACCACGTTCGACAATTTCTCGTTCACCGACACGGTCTTCGATCCCAACACCGGCGGTTTCACGATGCGCACGGTGTTCATCAAAACCGAAACCGATGGCGTCGAAATCGAGGGCAACATCCGCCCCGCGCCGTGGTTCGACGTCTCCGCCACCGCGACTTTCCAACGCGCCGAGTTCGGCGATTTTCGCATCACGCAAAACATCAACGGCCAACCCGTGCCCTTCGACTTCACCGGCAATCAACTCCTGCGCGTGCCCGAAATCAGCTTCCGCGTCGTCCCCGGTTTCAACCTCCTCGGCACGCGGCTGCGCGTGCAGTTTCCGATCGAATACTACAGCGACCGCTACGCCGACGCCGCCAACAGCGTGGAGCTTCCAAGCTACGTCGTCTTCAACGCCGCCGTCCGTTTCGAAATCAACAATCGCCTCACGCTCCATGTGAACGTCGACAACATCGACAACTCCATCGGCCTCACCGAGGGCAACCCGCGCTCCGGCCAATTCCAAAGCGGCGACGCCGGCGCCCGCTACTACCTCGCCCGCCCCATCCTCGGCCGCAGCTACCGCGCCGCGCTCACCTACCGCTTCTAGAGCGTTTTCAGAAAAACTATAGCCCTTCAGGTGAACCACAGAGGCACCGAGGCACGGAGAGATCCCGTGGCCTTCCTCTGTGTGCTCGGTGCCTTTGTGGTTCAAATCGGGTTTTCCGATTCGGCCAACGGCTATGACATTACTGAATATGCTATAGTGTCCTGTCCCGCAAGTAACGTTAGGAATTCGAATGGCAAATGATGGCGGTCATTCTGAGCGCAGCGAAGTCTAGCCGAAGGCTGGTTCGACATCCACGTGTGCGTCCGCGGCCAATCGTCGCCCTGGATTCTTCGCTGCGCTCAGAATGACAACCGCTGTTAGGTGCCCCGAATTATCGAGGTTTCCTGTGGGACACGACACTAGCAAATCGTCCCGTCGCGTGAACGTTCAGCGTCAAAAGCTCGCGCTGCCGTGCGTCGCGCGGATGCTTCCGCGATCCGCTTCGTCTCATGCCGCGCCCCTACGAAATCGTCCCTCTCACCGAACGCACCGTCGCCTGGTGGGAGTGGCGGCGAAGCGGTATCGGTTCTTCGGATGCAGCCACGATTCTCGGAATCAAGCCCGCCAAGAGCGCCGAACGACTCCTCTTCGAAAAACAACATCCACCAAAGAGCTACTCGCGAAGCTTCACGCGTGAACAGGGCGCCGCTCTCGAGCGCGCCGCGCGCGCGCACTACTGCGCCGCACGGCAACTATCCGTGCAGCCCACCTGCGTGCAAAGCCTCGCCCGCCCCTGGCAGCGCGCGAGCCTCGACGGCCTGTCCTCCGACGGCGACCGCGTCGTCGAAATCAAATGCGGTCTCGCCGCCTACCAACGCGCCTCCGCCCGCGGCCGTCCCCCGCCCCATCACACCGCCCAATTGCAACACATCCTCGCCGTCACCGGACTGCCTTCGATCGATTACTGGTGCTACTCTCCACCGCATCCTCCCCTCCGTCTCGAAATCCCCCGGGACGAGGCCTACATCGAACGTCTCCTCGCCGCCGAAGAAGTCTTCTGGCGACGCATCGCCGGCAACTCCGCCGCATAGCCGCTCTGGCTTGCCAACACGGAGCGCATCCGACTCGTCCCTTCGAGTGGACTTGGAACGGCGATTGATTTCTTTCAACCGCTTGGCTTCCCACTCTCCACTCCCTCGAAAAGCAAAAACACCCGCAACCGCGTCCGACGCGACTTGGGTCATCCATCGTCGTTCCGCCATTCATGGCCGCGGCGTCTTCGCCCGGCGCGATATCGCAGACGGCACGCGCATTTTGGAATACACCGGCGAACGCATCACGAAAGCGGAAACCTTTCGCCGCGAAGCCGAGCGGCTCGAGCGTCAACGCCGCGGCGGCGACGATTCGATCTACTTCTTCGTGCTCAATCAGCGCTACGATCTCGACGGTCGCACGGGCGGCAGCGTCGCCCGCTTTATCAATCACTCCTGCCAACCCAACTGCCGCACCGAAATCATCCGCGGCCGCGTCTGGATCATTGCGCGGCGCGACATCGCCGCCGGCGAGGAGCTCACCTACGACTACGGTTTTCCCTTCCGCGAATGGCACCTGCATCCCTGCCGCTGCGGCGCCCCGCGCTGCGCCGGATTCATCGTCGGAAGCAGCCAACGCTGGCGCCTCCGCCGCATCCCGCTCGCCGAACGCCGGCGCTACAAGGCCGGATAATCGGCCGACCCCAAGCGTGCTCGCCTCGCACGCTACGGCTGCGAGTTCTCCACTTCGTAAATTTCGATCAGCGCGACTCCCGCCGTGCTCGCCTTCCCACTCGCGACAAACGTGTAAACTCCCGGCTGGAGCGTCACGAGCAGCGCGGAAGAAGTCGTATCGGAGGCCTCGAAGGCTGCGAGCCCGAGACGCGCTCCCGTCGCGCTGATTTCCGCCGCATTCGCGTTGTCGCGCCAGTTGTCATTGCTCGCCACGAGCAGGTTTCCACGCCGCGCGTCGTGCAGCGCAATTTTCGGATCCTCCAAAACCTCATTCGCTCCAATGCCCTGCGTCGTCAGCGTCGGCCCGACCGCGCGCAGGAGCACTCGCTTGTCCTGCGTGCCTGAAATGACGAAGCCGCCAATGGCCACGTTGTTCCCCGCGCCACATAGCGCGCGCGCCGCAATGCCCGTGAGCGTCACACCTGACACCTCCGGATCCGCATCGTAAACTTCGATCAACACGATCCCGCCCACACGGCCTTGCCCGCGCGCGACGAAAGAATACACGCCCGGCGCGAGCGTCACCAACAGCGCGGAGGACGTCGTGTCCGATACATCGAATGGCGCCGCGCCAATCCGCGCGCCCGTCGTGCGAATATCATCCGCATTGGCGTTGGTTCCCCAATCGTCATTGCCCGCGATTAACGCATTGCCGTTCAGCGCATCGTGCAGATCGATCTTTGGATTGGTCAGGACTTCATCCGCTTTGATGCCTTGCGCGGTCAGACTCGGCCCCACCGCGCGCAGAAGCACCTGCTTCGGCTGCGAACCAGAGACCACGAAGCCCCCAATCGTCACGCCATTATCCGGACCGCAGTAAGCACGCGCCGCGATCCCCATGAACCGCGCGGCCTCCTCCTCGGATCCGGCCTCCGCGCGTTCGAACCGCCACGAATCCACGTTCAGCCCCGTCGAACTTCCGGCCTTGAATTTCAAATACACATCATGAACCCCCGTCGCGCCCGCCACCGCGCAGGATATCCTCGCCCAGTTCTGCCCACCGCCGGTGGCGCCCGCCTCGCACATTCCCACCAGCGGACCGGTCGCGCTATCGAGCCGAATCTCGATCCTGCCGCCGTCGCCTCCGCTCGCCACTCGCGCGCTGAATCGCTTCGCGCCTCCACTGCCAAAATCCACGCCCGCGACCTTCGTCCACGCACCGTCCACCGCGAAACGCACATGTCGGCCGCCTCCGACGGAATCCTCGGTTTCGATTCCGCTTTGCGCGTTCATCGTCTCGGCTTCCACGTCCGTGTAGGGATCAAGCTTTCGCAACTGGACCACGCCATCCGTCGTGTAGGTGACCGGCCGAATCGTGCCGTCGGCGTTGTAGTCGAGTCGCTCGATTCCGAGATTGCGGCGATACGTCGTGGGGACGCCGGCCTGCGTCGCCACGACACGATTGTGGAAGGCGTGATACCACCCCCCGCTGAGTTCGAAGATCGCGTGATGATTGTTATTGTTATTGCTGGGCGGCTGGCCCGCCACGATGCCGCGATGGACGAAGCCCGTCATCGGATCGGCGCTGGTGAGATAATCGATCGTCAGCCCGCTCGCCGGATTCGAGGAGTAGGAAAAATAGTAGAGGCCACCCCGCTTGTGCATCCACGCCGCCTCGAAAAAATTCGGCGTGGCGATCGCGACCGCGGAACCTGACGTGCTGATCATGTCTTCGTTCAGCCGGATCACGCGGGCGTTGTTGATGCCGTTGCCGCCGAAATACAAATAGGCCTGCCCATCATCGTCGATGAACACCGCGGGATCGAAGATCCACATGTTCGCCGCCGGCAGCACGCCCGGCGTGCTGGCGTTGATCAGCGCACTGCCTTTCGCGTCGATGAAGGGGCCCGTCGGGCTCGTGCTCGACGCGACCCCAATGCCGGAAGCGTTGTTGCTGAAATAGAGATAGAACCGGCCATTGCGCGCGATCACCGCCGGCGCCCACGAATGCACGGCCCAGCTCGCATTCGCCGGCACGCGAAACACCACCCCGTGATCGGTCCAGTTCTTCAGATCGGCACTGGAAACGCAGACGATCGACTTCATCTCGTAGCCGCCTTCGACCGCGTTCTCGTCGTCGTTGGAGCAATAGAGATAAACGCGGCCTTCGTGCACGAACGCCGCCGGGTCGGCCAGATACCGATGCGACGCGATCGGATAATCGGCCCGGGCCGTCGCGACGACGATCGCCAACAGGAAAAAAGCCCAACCCAACACGCATCGCGTTGAACGTGCCGACAGGGCCGCCGTGTCTCCGTCGAGGGGAATTCGCGTCCGGAACATCGACGCACCGTCCGCTGCGGCCGCTTTTCCCGCGAGAGGAGTTTCGCAGGACGCTCAAGTGACGCGCTTCACATCGCGCTCCCGCTTACTCCGCGGGCAACACCAGCCCCGCTCGCACCGATGTCGCCGTCGCCGTCGGGAAATCCTCCGGCACCGGAAACGTGACTTCGCGCTTCGCCAGCCATTGCAACGCCCGCACGAGCAGCGTCTGCACGCCCACGTCTCGCACCGTCACCGGCTGCACGTCGCCTCTCCACACATGTCCGAACGTCGACGTGTAAACGCGCCCTTCGCCAAACTTCACCGTCCATTCGATCGGCCAGTTCAACTTCGTGTGCACGATGTCGTTCGCATACGAAATCACTTCCACCTCCTCCGCCGGCCCGCGCGCAAAATAATACACCTCGATGTCCGCCGACTTCCACACGCGCGGCATCCCGCGATGGATCGGATGATCGCCGAGCCGGTGAATCACCGCGTCGAAGCGCTTGCCATGATTCGTATCGAGCCCTTCGCCGCTCGGAATCCGAATAACCTTCCCGTCCTCGCTCACCTGCAACGCATCGCCTTGATGCTTCTTCCGCCACCCAAGTCCGATCATGCGGTTGTAAGCCGGCCAGTCCGCAAACGCATTATTCCCCGCGTGCCACACATAAAGCCCGCCACCTTCGCGCACAAACGCCTCCAACTCTTCGCGCACCGCCCGCGGCCACGGCGCTCCGCCCCCGAGATCGTTGTAGGTCTGAATCACGACATCATACTCGCGAAACTTCGGCCGCCACGCGTCCCATCCCGGCGCGTCCGCCGTCGGCGGCGAAGTCGACACATCGACGTCGAACAACTTCGTCGGCTCCAAAATCGCGCGAATGCTCCGCGTCGTCAGCTGCCAGTCATGATTGCTGCACCCATCCACAACCAGCACGCGAATCGCCGGCGACTCCGACGCCGCGACACGGTTCGTTAACGCGAAACAAAGTCCGAGAAGAGAAAGCAGGAAGCGCATGGGGTGCGTCGAAAAAACCTGCCGGCAACCGCGAACGCAACCGCTACGTGACGCGCCGGAATCGACCTGATTCGACATCGTGCCCGCGCACTGAGGAATTTTCTGACATCTCTGACAGCCTCGTCCTGACGGGGGTTGACAGGTGCGTTAAGGTGCCCCGATGGGGTTGACCGAAACGCAAACCGCGCGCGCGCTGCGCATGTCCACCATCGATGGCGCACTCGCGACCATCATGGCGTCGCTCGCCGGAGGAATTTTTCTCGTCGGCTTCGCGTTGAACGTGCTTGGAGCCACCACCGTGCAGGTGGGCATTCTCGCCGCGCTTCCCGTCTCTGCCAATCTCGCCCAGCTCTTCGGTTCCGTCTTCATTGAGATGTTCGGTCGCCGCCGGTTGTTGTGCATCGTCGCCGTGATCGCCGGACGCCTGATGTGGATTCCCGTCATCCTGCTGCCGCTCGCGATGTTCGACGCGTGGAGCGATCTGCGCGTGTGGCTGCTGGTGGTCATGGTCGGCTTGTCCTGTTTGCTCGGCGCCGTCAGCGGCGTCGCGTGGCTCGAATGGATGAGCGATGTGATCCCGTCGAACATCCGCGGCTCCTACCTCGGTCGTCGCAACATGGTCTGCGCCGCCGCCGGCATGGTCGTCGTCCTCGCCGGCGGCGCATTCCTCAACGCGTGGGAGCAGCAAAACGGAAAACAGGATCCCTGGGGCTACATCATTCTCTTCGCCGTCGGCCTCGCACTCGGCCTCGCATCCGCGTGGTTCTTGATCGCCGTGCCCGATCCCAAGGATCGCCGCCAAGACGATCGGCCACCTTTCCGTCTGCAAACCTTCGCCGGTCCGTTTCGCGACCGGAATTTTCTCAGCCTCGTGATCTACGTCGGCGCGTTCATGTTTGTGACGCAACTCGCGGGACCGTTCTACTCCGTCTACATGATCGAGGAGTTGAGCGTGGATTTCGCCACGATCACTTGGTTCATCACGTTCGCGACCGTTGCCTCGCTTTTCATGCTGCGCATCTGGGGCCCCATCTCGGACCAGATGGGCAACAAACCCGTGATGATCGTCGCCGGCGCGGCGCACGCGCTCATCCCTCTCGTATGGGTCATCGCCCAACCCGCAGGCTACTACTGGCCGCTCGTCCTCGCGCACGTCTTGTCCGGCGTCTTTTACTGCGCGCTCACGCTCGCGCAGATCAACATCCTCATCAAACTCGCCCCGGAATCCGGGCGCTCCGTTTACATCGCCGTCTTCAACGCCGCGATCGGTCTCGCCGTCGCCGTCGCTCCGATCACCGGCGGCTGGCTGCTCGAGTGGATGAAGGATTTCTCCTGGGTCGCCGGTGACTTCCGCCTCACCAACCTGCACCTGCTGTTTCTCATTTCCGGATCGCTGCAACTGATCGTGCTGCTTGCGATCATTCGCGTCCACGAGGTCGGATCGGTCGCCCCGGGCGCCGTCATCATGCAACTGCGCAACGACCTCGATCCGCAGACCGGCCTCGCGAGCGCCACCGATTTCGTGACCGTCAAAGCCGGCGAGACCACCGGCTTCCTGCGCACGCTCGATCGGCATACCGACGACTGGGCCGACCGCTCCGAACGCGCGATCGCCGCATGGCTCGACCGGCTCGAAAAGCCGCTCGAGCGCCCCCTCCGCGCCTTCAGAACCCTCACCGGAAAGGACGAATTATGGAATCAGTGAGCCTGTGGAACGAGATTGGACAGACGGTCGGCGAAATGATCGGCCTGATCCTCACCTGGACCCGCGAAACCGTCTGGCTCTACGCGCCCGGTTTCCTTTCCGGCCTGCTGGTGCTGCTGCTCGGCTGGCTCATGGCTGCGATCGGCCGCAATGTAGTGACAAAACTGCTACGCGCGTTCGGCCTCGACGTCGTCGCCGAACGCACCGGCGCCCGCCGCTACTTGCAGGATCGTGAAATCAAAATGGCGCCTTCCGCGATGGCCGGATGGCTCGTTTACATCGTGATCCTCTATGCCGCCCTGGTCATGGCGTTCGAACGCATGAGCCTCGAAGCCGGCAGCCGGCTGCTGACCGACGTCGCCAGTTTCATCCCGAAGATCCTCGTGGTCGTGCTCCTGCTCGCGCTCGGCGTATGGCTCTCGCGGTGGCTCGGCGGACTGCTCGGACGCGCCGCGCGGCTCGCCGGCGTTCCGTTCCACGAAATGATCGGCACGCTGGTCCGCATCGGCGGAATCGTCCTGACCGTCATCGTCTCGCTCGACTATCTCGGCCTCGCTTCGCGCCAGACCTTGCTCGTCGGCCTCGCCGTGATCGCGCTCGGTTTCATCGCCACCGGCACGTTGTTCGCCGTCTGTGCGCGCGACCTCGTCGGCAACCTGCTCGCGCGCAACTTCGTCGCCGGCGAATTCAGAATCGGCGACCGCATTCGCGTCGGCGCGATCGAAGGCCAGGTCGAATCGATCGGCACCACCGTCCTTCGCCTGCGCCACGGCGAAACCAGCCACCTCGTTCCCCACGGCCGTCTCGTCCGCGAACCAATCGAACGCCTCAGCCCCACGCCACCCGCCCCCCTTCCCACCGGAATGCCGCTGCAATAACCCGAACTTCGCTCGTCCGTTCCGCCAGCTCCGCGCACCGCTCAGCATTCACGGATCATCGCCGCCAACAAGGTCGGCGGATGTTTTGACGTCGTTCCGATCCCGCACTCAATCCGCGGAATCCCCCCTAAACAAAATGAACCCCACCCTCACTCGCAGAAAATTCCTCGGTCATCTCGCCGTCGGCACCGCCGGACTCGCCCTCGCTCGCAGCGGTTTCGCCGCCATCAACGTGCCCGCCAAAAAAGAAAAACTCGGCGTAGCCCTCGTCGGCCTCGGCTACTACAGCACCGACCTGCTCGCGCCCGCGCTCCAGCTCACCTCAAAATGCCACCTCGCCGGCATCGTCTCCGGCACGCCGAGCAAGATCGAAACCTGGCAGAAGAAGTATTCGATCCCCGACGCCAACGTTTACACCTACGAGAATTTCGACTCGATCGCCAACAACCCCGCCATCGACGTCGTCTACGTTGTCCTGCCGCCGTCCATGCACGCCGAATACACGATCCGCGCCGCCAAGGCCGGCAAACACGTGTGGTGCGAAAAACCAATGGCACCTTCCGTCCGCGACTGCGAAAACATGATCCGCGCCTGCAAGGACAACCACGTGAAGCTCGCGATCGGCTACCGCCTGCAACACGAGCCCAACACGCAAGCCGTCATGAAATTCGCGCGGGACCAGAAATACGGCAAAGTCGTCTCCGCCACCGCCGAAGCCGGCTACTTCGAACGCCGCACCAACCACTGGAAACAAAAGAAGGCGCTCGGCGGCGGCGTCATGGGCGACATGGGCGTCTATCCGCTCAACGCCCTTCGCTACGGCACCGGCATGGAACCGATCGCCGTCAGCGCGCAAGCATCGACCACGCGTCCCGAAATCTACTCCGAGGTCGAAGAAACCATGCACTTCGAACTCGAATTCCCCGGCGGCGTGAAGGGCATCGGCGACGTCAGCTTCGGCAAAAACATGAACAAGCTCCACGTCGATTGCACCGACGGCTGGTATGAGCTCGCTCCCTTCCAATCCTACAACGGCGTCAAGGGCACCACGAGCGACGGCACCGCGCTCAACGCCACCATTCCCAATCAGCAGGCGAAGCAGATGGACGACGACGCCGACGCGATCATCAACCGCACGCCTCTGCTCGTCCCCGGCGAAGAAGGCCTGAAAGACACCATCGTCGTCGAAGCGATCTACCGCTCCGTCGCGGAGGGCGGAAAACAAGTAGCCATTCGCTGATCGCTCCGACGGTCGCCTCGCGCAATCCGTCTCTCGAACGGCGCCCGTTCATCGAAGCGGACGCCTTGCGCCTCTGCGACCGAACCGCGGATGCGTAAGTGTTCCCCCGATGGAACGCCCCAGGCATCGCGCGGCCGACTGGGTTCGCCACTCGCGCGGCCATTCGCCACAACGTGCCGCGAACACGAGGATCTCACCGCGCTCGCGGCTCCTCGGACGAACGACGCGCCGGAAGCGCCGCGAAGCCGCCGGCTTTTCCGTCAGCGCGCTTGTTTCGTTCATCTCCGAACCCTCCATCCCGCCACATGCCATGTTCGCCTTGTCGAAACTCCGCCACCCACGCACCCGCCTAAACGCGTTCGCCGCCGTCGCCCTCCTCGGTGTCTCGCTCGCAATCTCCGTTCACGCCGAGCCGCGTGTCGACACCGAGGTCCTGGCCCCACTCGACGCCGTCTCCGTTCAAATCGAACCCAACGGTCGCCTTTCCGCCGTCGTTCGCCAAGGCAGCCGCTACGCCGTTTCGGTCGACGGCCAGATCGGTCCGTCCTTCGACCGGCTGCTCAACGTCAAGGGACAACCCATGCTGGGCCGCAACCAGTTCCCCGCCCTCACCTCGCAGGACAAACTGGATCATCCCGTCCTCTTCAGCAGCAACGGCAAACGCTACGCCTACGCCGGTCTCGTCGGCGAAGAATTCGTCGTCATCGTCGACGGAAAGGAAGTTCACCGCGGCCCTTTCGAAACCGGAGCGCTCGCCGCAAATCCGCTTTCGATCCAATTCTCTCCCACCGGTAAGCGTCACTGGTTTGTCGCCAAGCACGACCTTCGCGGCGAACGGCCGGGTTACTGTCTCTTTGTCGACGGCAAACCGCTCCCGCTCCGTCTCGCCCAACACAACTTCGCGCCGCTCGTTTTCAGCGACGACGACTCCCGTTACGCGCTGCTTCCCGGACACGGCGAACTGATTCTCAACGGCAAATACGCCGGCTACTCCGCGCATCCCCAGACTTTTCTACCCAACGGTAAACTTCTCTCCGTCTCCAACTCCGAAACGTTGCTCGACGGAAAACCGCTGCAGCCACGCGTGCGCCAAGCCATCGTCTCTTCGACGGGCCGCATCGCCGGCCTCGCCGCCGAAGGCGCCTGGCTCGACGGCAAAATCCTTCCCGACACCGAGGGCGCCCACAGCCTCCTCTTCAGTCCCGACGGCAAACGTCTCGTCATCCACGGCAGCTCCGGCATTTCCATGTGGCAGTGGCTCGACGGAAAACGCAGCCCGAACTACTCGGGCTTCAAAAGCCTCGGCGATCCCACGCAACGCAGCTACGCCCGCTTCACCGCCGACTCGTCCATTTGCCTGTCCATCGCGATGCAGGGCGCCGTTCACTTCCCACTGGTCAACGGAAAGGAATCCGACGGCTACAAATTCGTCGACGACTTCGTCATCGCTCCCAAGGGCAACCGCTTCGCCTGCGTCGCTGCGCGAACCGACAACACGTCGGTCGCCATCATCGACGACCAGGTCTATTCCAATCCCGAATGGCGCACCGGCAACGCGATCTCCATTCCCGCCGTCGTAAAACAAAGCCTCGCCTTCAGCCCCGACGGCAAACGCAGCGTCTTCGCCATCGGCAGCACCAAAAAGGCCGCCCACTTCATCGACGGAAAACCCCTCGACCTCCCCGGCCACCTCGCGGCGCCGTGGCGCGCCCCCGCCTTTGCCCAGTCCGACGATCGCACCGTCCTCTTCTCGTCCGACAGCAAGCACCTTTCCTACGTTACCAAGGAGGGCAAAAACTACCACGTGCACGTCGACGGGAAACCGATCTGGTCCTTCGAAAACGGACAGCGCTCCCATCCGTTCTTCACGCCAAACGGCAAACACCTTTTCTGGTTCAACCTCGAACGCGCCGCCGGCGGCCGCGGCTCCGACCAGGTTCTCTACGCCAACGGCCAGCGTGTCGCCGCCTTCAACTTCCAACGCGCGCCCGGCGTTTCGCTCCCGAAATATCACGGCTTCGTCACGATGGGCGACGACGGAAAGCTGCGCGTGATCGCGGCCACCGACCAGGGTTTCGTCCGCCACACAATCGCTCCGTCCGCCAGCTTCGATCTCGCCGCCGCGCTGAACAAGAGCCCCTGACGCGCCCCGTTGCCTGACCGTCCAAGCGGGCGGAATACGGACATCGGGGAAATTGCGCTACGGACGAAACCGACGAACGTTTCTCCCGTTCGTCGGTTCACCCCAACCCCTCGCGCCATGAAACCGTGCTCGTTCCTCGTCGCCGCTTTGATCTTGTTCTGCACCCATCCGCTCGCGCGCGCGGCGGAGAAATGGACGCCGCTATGGAACGGCAAAACCCTCGACGGCTGGCACATCATCGGACGCGGCGAGTGGAAGATCGAAGACGGCGCCCTCCACGGCACTCACTCCGCCAGCGAAGAACAATACGGTCACCTCGTCACCGATCGCACGTTTCGCGATTTCACCATCCGTCTGAAATTCAAAGCCGTCGCCGGTAACAGCGGTCTCTACTTCCGCATCGCCAAGGAAGGCTTCAGCGGCGTCAGCGGATTTCAGGCGGAAATCGATGCCGTCAAAGATGTCGGCGGCCTTTACGAAACCAACGGTCGCGCCTGGGTCTCGCAACCCACGCCCGAACAGGTCGCGAGCTGGTTCAAACCGGGCGAATGGAACGACCTGACCGTCACCGCCCACGGCGGTCACATCATCGTTCACGTAAACGGAAAAAAATCCGCCGAGCTCTCCGACGATCCCGGCCGCCGCGAGGGTCACTTCGCTCTGCAGGTCCACGGCAGCGAACACGTCGATGTCTGGTTCAAGGACATCGAAATCCAAACGCACAACCCGTCCACGCCATGAACACGCCTCGCTCCACCGACTTCTCCCGCCGGCGTTTCCTCGGCGGCGTCCTCGTCGCGGCCGCCGCTTTCTCTCTTCGTGGGACACCGGACCTCCGCGCCGCCACCCCCGCCACTCCATCGACGACCCGCAAAATCAAACTCGGCGTGATCGGCAACGGCGGGCGCGGCGCATGGATCGCGAAACTTTTCCAAGAGCACGGCGGCTACGATATGTGGGCCGTCGCCGACTACTTTCCCGAGGTCGCCGAAAAATGCGGCGCCGATCTCGGCGTCGATCCGACACGACGCTTCTCCACGTTATCCGGCTACAAACGTCTCATCGAAAGCGGCGTCGAAGCCGTCGCCGTCGAAACTCCGCCCTACTTCATTCCCGAACACGTCACCGCCGCCGTCGACGCCGGTCTCCACGTTTACATGGCCAAACCCGTCGCCGCCGACGTCCCCGGCGCGCTCAAAATTCAGGAAGCGGGCCGTCGCTCCACCCAGGCGAAGAAATGCTTTCTCGTCGATTACCAGATGCCCACCGATCCGATAAATCTCGAGATCGCCTCGCGCATCGAGAACGGCGCTCTGGGAAAAATCGCGCGCATCGTCACCACCGGCCAAACCGGCCTCCAACAAGACCCGCCGAAAACCGCCACCATCGAAAGCCGCCTGCAGCATCTGATCTGGGTCAACGATGTCGCGCTCAGCTGCGACTACCTCGGCAACTTCGACATCCACGCCATCGACGCCGCGCTCTGGATCCTCGGCCAGCGTCCGGTCGTCGCCAGCGGCGCCTCCAACATCATGCGGCCCCATCCTCACGGCGATGCCCGCGATGTCGTCGCGCTCGTTTACGAATACGCCGACGGTCTCATCCATCACCACGCCGGCCAGGCGCTCGACAACAATTCTCCTCTCGAGCTCAGCGCCGCGATCTACGGCACCGAAGCCCACGCCGTCCTCAATTACTGGGGAAAATCCTACCTCCGCGGCGGCCGCCAACACTACGGCGGCGGCGAAATCGAAAATCTCTACGAAGCCGGCGCCCGACGAAACATCGCCCGCTTCTACGACGAGGTCACCTCGGGCAACTTCACCAACGACACCTGCCAGCGCGCCGTCGATGGCGTGCTGACGTGCGTTCTTGGATACGAAGCCGCCGCCCGCCGCGAACGGCTCACGATGGACAAGATCCTCCGCGAAAACAAACGCCTCGAAGTCGACCTCCGCGGCCTCAAAACCTGACCTCGATCGAGTTGAACCACAAAGACACGAAGACACCAAGAATGCCCTCTTCTCCGTGTCTCCGCGCCTCTGTGGTGAATCCAAATCCTTTCCGCTTTCTCATGCTCATCACTGCCCTGCGCCGCATCGTCCCTCCCTTGGCCGCTCTGCTCCTCTCGCCGCTCTTCGCAGCTGACACTTCCCCCGCCAGCGCCTCGCCCACATCGGCCGCGCAGCCGCCAGTCTCACGCCCGCAACCTCCCACCCGTTCCCCCGACGCCCCTGGCGCGCCCAAGTTTATCCGCCTCGACGGACAACCCGGTGTGAACCCGCCCATCGACGCCGTCGGAAATTTCGTCATCGGCCCCGACTACATCCGTCCTGCCGAATTCGACGTGGTCGAAGGCGTGCCGCAGGGAAAAGTCACGCAGTTCACGATGCGTTCGGTCGACAGCAAGTTCTTCAACCCGGGCATCGCCCGGAAAGAGTTCGGCAAAGTCGATCCCAACAATCCCAAAACCCTCATCGTCGAAACCCACCCGATCGACTACGAGCGCGCCATCACCGTGTATGTGCCCGCCCAATACACGCCCGGCACCGCCGCGCCATTCATCGTCGTGCATGACGGCCCCGAATTCGGAAAGCCCAACCTCGATCTGCCCCACGTGCTCGACAACCTCATCGCGCAGAAACGCGTGCCCGTTCAGATCGCGATCATGATCCGCCACGGCGGCGGCGACGCGCAGGGCCACCAACGCGGTCGCGAATACGACACCATGTCCGGTCTCTTCGCCGAATTCATCGAAGCCGAGGTCCTCCCGCTCGTAGAAAAAAAATGCGGCGTCACGCTCACGAAAGACCCCGAAGCGCGCGCCACGATGGGCAACAGCTCCGGCGGCGCCGCGGCGCTCATCATGGCGTGGTATCGTCCCGATCTCTATCGTCGCGTGATCACCACCTCCGGCACGTTCGTGAATCAGCAATGGCCCTTCAATCCCGAGACACCCGGCGGCGCCTGGGATTTTCACGCGAAGCTGATTCCCGAAAGTCCGCGCAAACCGATCCGACTCTGGATGGCCGTGGGCGACCGCGATCTGCTCAACCCCAATGTGATGCGCGACGACATGCACGATTGGGTCGAAGCCAATCATCGCATGGCCCACGTCCTCGCCGAAAAAGGCTACCGCTACCAATACGTTTTCGCCCTCAACGTCGGCCACAGCATGGGCGCCGCGCGCATCCAAACTTTGCCCCAAGCCCTCGAGTGGGTGTGGCACGATTATCCCGCCGATTGAACAATTCGTGGAACGCGTGAGCGGTTCACCCACGCGTTGCCCGCGAACACGGCGCGCTCAAACGAGCGACTTCACCAGCTCTTCACGGCTGCCGGGCAACATATCCATCGGCGCAATCTCCGGCATCGTGTAAGCACCCGGCTTCAACCGCAGCGCCGCCGCCCGCGCGCACGACACCATGATCTGCGCCGTCAACGCCGGATTGTTGATCGTCATCCGAAATTCGAACAGCTGGTTGTGCGTCATCCCACTCACGCCTTTGCGCTCCATGCGCACGCCGTGCCCGACGTCCTTCAACGCCTCGATGCTCGGCACCGCCATGACCCGCGTGTCGTCGTTCACAAAATAGTCGTCCGACTTGATCGCCTTCTCCACCGCCGCGAACTCCGCGCCCGGCTCCAACTCCACATACACCATGCGCCGATGCACGCCCGTTCCGGTCGGAATCGTCATCGAAAGCGCGTCCTTCACACCCGGCTTCCCTTTCGCACACACCGAGTGCCCCATGCTCATGCCGGGGCCGAAATTCGTATAGGTGATGCCGCGCGGCGCCATCGCCAGCAGCAGCGCGCGCAACACCGAATCGCTGCCCGGATCCCACCCCGCCGAAACCACCGCCACACTCCCGTGCTCCTTGCCGATCGCATCGAGCGTTTGCCGCAGGTCCCAAAGCTTCTGCCCGTGAATGTCGAAGCTATCCACCGTATGGATACCGCGCTTCAAATAAATCGGCGCGGTCTCCGGAATGCTGCGCGTCGGTCCGCACAACAACGCCGCATCCACCTTCCCGAGCTTCGTCACATCGTCGGCGATCGCGATCCCCGCCAACTCCGCGGGCACCGCCTGCCCGGCCGCCCGGCGGACCACGCCCGCGAGCTCCATGTCGGGAGCCGCCTGCACGGCCTCGACCGCCGAGCGCCCGATATTGCCATAACCAACCACTGCGATGCGGAGAGTCTTGTTGTTCATGCGAACGGCCACCCAAACAATCCGCGACGCGCAGGGGAAGGCCGGAGTTTCCGCCCGACTTCTTCCCTCCGCATTTTCCGGGCTCGTCTTTTCTCCCCGGCATCCTTCAACCCTTTAGCCACTATGTCCTCGATCCGTCCTTATCCCTCCGGTCTCGGCACGAAATCCCTCCACGCGGGCCAAACCCCCGACCCCGCCACCAACTCCCGCGCCGTGCCGCTCTACCAGACGACGAGCTACGTTTTCCGCGACACCGACCACGCCGCGAATCTCTTCGGGCTCAAGGAGCTCGGCAACATCTACACGCGTATCATGAATCCCACGACGGACGTCTTCGAGCAGCGCCTCGCCGCGCTCGAGGGCGGCACCGCCGCACTCGGCCACGCCTCCGGCCAGGCCGCGATCACGAGCGCCATCCTCAACCTCGCCGGCGCCGGCGATCACATCGTCTCCGTGTCGCAACTCTACGGCGGCACCTACAATCTCTTCCATCACACGCTACCGAAACTCGGCATCGAAATCACCTTCGTCGATGCCGACGACGTCGAGGCGTTCCGCCGCGCCGTTCGCCCCAACACCAAGGCGTTCTACGGCGAAGGCCTCGGCAATCCCGCGCTCAACATCTTCCCCGTCGAAGAAGTTGCCCAAATCGCCCGCGAAGTTGGCGTGCCGCTCATCCTCGACAACACCTGCCTCTCGCCGATCCTCCACCGCTCCTTCGAATGGGGCGCCAACATCGTCGTCCACTCGACCACGAAATACCTCGGCGGCCACGGCACTTCGATCGGCGGCATCGTCGTCGACGGCGGCAATTTCGACTGGAGCTCCGGCCGCTTCCCCGGCTTCACCACCCCCGACGCCTCGTATCACGGTCTCGTGCACTGGGACGCGTTCAAAGCCTTCCCGCCCGCCGGCAACGCCAACATCGCCTTCGCGATGAAAATGCGCCTGCAACTCCTCCGCGACACCGGCAACTGCATTTCCCCGTTCAACGCCTGGCAGACGCTCATCGGCATCGAAACGCTCCATCTCCGCATGGAACGCATCTGCGCCAACGCCCTCGCCATGGCCCACTACCTCACCGAGCACCCGCAGGTCACCTGGGTCAACTACCCGGGCCTGCCGTCGTCGAAATACCATGCCGCCGCCAACAAGTATCTAACCGGCGGATACGGCGGCCTCCTCGGCTTCGGCGTGAAGAGCGGCTACGAGGGCGCCAAGCGCGTCATCAACTCGCTGAAGCTCTTCAGCCACCTCGCCAACATCGGCGACGCGAAATCCCTCGCGATCCACCCCGCCAGCACGACGCACAGCCAGCTCACCGCCGAAGAGCAGACGTCGACCGGCGTGCAGCCGGATTACATCCGCCTGAGCCTCGGCTGCGAAGACTTCGCCGACCTGAAGGCCGACGTCGACCAAGCGCTCGCCCAGGCGTGACCAAGACCTGCGGCTGGCGCGATTCCGCCAGCCGCTCACGGTTCCGCCATCGCTTCGATCCGCTGCAGCTCCGCCAGAACCGCCGCGCGGTGGGGCCAGGTTTCAGCCGTCGAAGCGAGGGCCGCCCGCAAAGCCTCAGCCGCTTTCTCCCGCGCATCGCTCGCCAGGAAAATCCGCGCAGCGATTCTGAGCAGATCGGGATCACGCGGCGCGGCGTCCAAGGCTCGGCCCAAATCGGCTGCCGCCGCCTCCACGTTTCCTTCCGTCAGATTCAACTCCGCCCGGCCTCGAAGAGCCTCCCCGTGCTCACCATTGATTCCCAGGGCAGCATCGAAATACGCGCGCGCCAGCTTCGCTCTCCCCTGCGCGCGATGAGCTTCGGCATGGCTCGCCAGCGCGTCGGGATCGACTTCAAAGGGCGGATTGTCCCAGCGCTCGATTTCGCGATGCAGGTATAAAATAGGCGCTCCGCTGTCGGCCACGATGTGCTTCGCCGGAAACACAAGGTTCAGCGCCGCCAGGAGCATCACCCGCCCACTCGAGAGATCGATGTGCTGCTGCCTGTCCCGGCCCACGATCCCGAGCAGGACGACCGGCATCAGCACCGCCGTCGAACGGCTGAGATCGTCGGCCAGCGCAAACACGATGCCGAGCGTCAACGCCGCCCCGGCGCCCAGCGCCCACCGTTGTCGCGCCGCAAGCACACCCGCGATCGCGAAAACCCATCCCCAGCGCAGCCCATGCCACGCTCCTTCCAAATGCGAGCGTTGATACAGGCGCTCGCGTCGCTCCCACAGCGACTGCACATAGCGGCCCGTCATCGCGTCGTTCGCCGACCACCAGATGCCCGCTCGAATCGCCAGCCAGGGCAACAAAGCCGCCCCGCACGTCACCGCATCCTTCAACCAGGTTTTCAGATCCTGCCTGAAGTATTCCCCTCGCACGAGCAGCGAGATCGGCAGCGCGAACACGAAGCGTTCATCCACCCACGGCGACACCAGCATCGCGGCAACCACCCATCCTCGTCGTCGCGCAAACGCCACCAGCAGCATGCCGAGCACACACCACGAATCGAAATACGCCAGCCACCCGGTCGAAACGAAAAACCACGAGGTCGATCCGATCACCACCGCCGCCGCCACCGCCTCCCGCCTCGCCCATTCTCGATCCCGCAGCAGTCTCGCCGCGAAACCCAGCACGAGCAGGCATCCGAGGTGCGGCAGCGCCAAATAAACGCCATCCGGGATCCGCAGCACATGCGCGAGCAGCGGGAAAAAGAGGCGCCACTGAATCACCATGTTGCTCGCGCCGCGGATCTCCCCGAAGGGTTCGTCCACTTGGTTCAGCGTCGCCATCGCCCGATTCACCTCCGGATACATCCACGCCGTCGGCACCCCCAATCCGCTCCAGATCGCAAAGCGCGGCGTGAAGAAAAAGAGTGTCACCGCAGCCGCGATCGCGGCGATGGCTAACGGTCCACGCCACCCCTCGAGCTGGCGCCGGAGTTGAAGGAGCATCCGCAGTCTCCTTGCATAACATTCCCGGATGTCGCGAGCCTGATTTTCTCTCCGCTCACCGGCGACCGCAGTTCACTCCCCCGAGCGGCCCACATCTCTCGATCGAAAACCGCGCCGCGATCCGCTCCTACTCGCCGCGCTCCAACTCCCGCGGCGTCGCCACATCCACCAGCCCCACGTTCCCCAACATCGGCAGCTTCAACGCCAGTCGCTTCGGGTTCACGCCAAAGGTCAGCCCGATCACGTTCACTTCGATTCCTTCCTCCCACCCCACCAGCACGCCCAGCGCGCCCAACACATTGACTTGCGCGCCTCTCCCCGCCGGCGTTCGCGCCGCCAGTTCCGCGCCGAGATAATCCTTCCCGATCGCCGTCGCCGGCAAATCCACGCGCAACTCCGGCACCGCGCGCAGCACGTGCGCCACAAAGGTGTTCGAGTTCGGCCCCGGCCACACCCGATAGCTCCCCGCGTAAGGATACGCCTCCACCGCTCGCTCGATCCGCTCGATCAACGCGTCCACGCCCGGCCCGCGCACGTCCGCGAGCACGTGCGGACGATTCCCAAACCAGTATCCGTCCGCATGTCGCTGGCTCACGCGCACGCCATTTCCCGTGCGTCGCGTCTGGTATCCCATAAGTTCAAACACCGTGAACGCGCTCGCGTCCGTCGGCTTCACCGCGATCCAGGTGTGAACGCCGAAATATCCGCGCCACTCGATCGCCCGCGCCGCATACACCTGCACCACCGCCTCGCGCGTCGTCGCCGGATCCGGCGCAAGTCCCGCCGGCTCCCGACTCGCCGTGCGCCAGTCGCTCGCGCTGACTTCGCCCGTGATCGCGAGAATCGAAATCGCCACCGCCCCGTAGCCCAACAACAGCAGGCAACCACGCCGCCACCGCCCATGCGCCCAACCACGCCGGGCTGCCCGGCGCTCACGCGCATCGCTCCTCACGTTTCCGCGCGCCGCAACTTCCGGCCCTCCTCCACATCGAACAAATCGAAAAACGTCAGGATATCTTTCCGCCCGCCAAGGCCGACCGCCTTCTTCTCCTCATCCAATCCCGCTGTGTCGCGCCACCCGCGTTTTTTCATGAACGCATTCCAAATCTCGATCTCCTCCTTGCCAGGCTTCCGTCCCTCACGAAACGCCCATTTCAAAATCGCCTCATCCGACCCGCCTTCCAACACGCGCTTCCTCAACGCCGGATATTTCACCCCGAGCAAGCGGCAGCAGCGCGAATCGAACGCGAACCAGTTCTTCGTCCCCGTCGCATATCCTTCCGGCAACTCCCCCGCCGCCTTCAACCGGATCTTGTCCAGCATCCGTCCAAAAAACACGATCCCTCCCACTTCGTCGTATGCGCTTCGCGGTGTTTGCATGCGTCCAGCAGACGATTCTCTCCCACAACTGTCAAAACCGCTCCCGCGTTCTCGCTCACTTCGCCGCTTGCCGTTCTCGCTCCGAACAACTCGCTTCATGCTTCTTCTTTCGAACCCATGACATCACCCCGACGCCTCCCCGCACTTCGTCTCGCCGCCGCGCTCTTGTCGCTCGCTTCTTTTGCGAGCCTCGCCCCCGCGGCCGAAGCACCCAAACCCGCGCACGCCGACGCTCGCATCCTCGCCCCGCAGATCGTCGTCGCGCCGGATCGCGCCGATTGGACCTACGCTCCCGGCGAACGCGTCACGTTCCACATCTCCGTTCGCAGCGACGGCCACCCGATCGAAGGCGCCACCATCAAATACCGCGTCGGCCCCGAAAAATTCGAAGTCGAACAAGCGCCCGTCGCCGTCCCCGCCGACGGCCTGCGCATCGACGGCGGCACACTGAGCCAACCCGGCTTCATCCGCTGCATCGTCGAGTTCTCCACCCCGCACAAAACCTACCGCGCCGTCGCCACCGCCGGCTTCGCCCCGGAAAAAATCCAGCCCACGCAGTCCAACCCTGCCGACTTCGATGCGTTCTGGGCCAAACACCTCGAAGCGCTCGCCGCGATTCCACTTCGCGCCACCAAAACCCTCGTTCCCGAATCCTGCACCCCCGAAGCCAACGTTTACCACGTCAGTCTCGACACGTGGGGACCCGACGGCTCCACGACGCGCATCTACGGCATGCTCGCCGAACCCACGAAACCGGGTCGCTACCCCGCCGTTCTCAAGGTTCCCGGCGCCGGCGTTCGTCGCTATCCAGGGGATACGTCACTCGCCGCCACGGGAGCTATCGTGCTCGAGGTCGGCATCCACGGTATTCCGGTAAATCTTCCCGACGCCCTCTACAACGACCTCCGCGCCGCCGCCCTTCGCAGCTACAACGCCTACCACCTCGATAATCCGGAGCTGTATTACTACCTGCGCGTTTACCTCGGCTGCGTCCGGGCCAACGACTTTCTCACCACACACGAAAATTGGGACGGCAAGAACCTCGTCGTCGCCGGCGGCAGCCAAGGCGGACAACTCTCGATCGTCACGTCCGCGCTCGATCGCCGCGTCACCGGCACCGTTTCCAACTACCCCGCCTACTCCGACGTCACCGGCTACGTCCACGGTCGCGCCGGCGGCTGGCCGCACACGCTCTCGCGGCCGGAAAACCAAACCGAAGCGAAAATCCGCACGACGTCCTATTACGATGTCGTCAACTTCGCCCGCCGCCTGCGCGCACCGATCAGCCTCGCCTGGGGCTACAACGACGAAGTCTGCCCCGTCACGAGCATGTATGCCGCCTATAACGTCATCACCGCTCCCAAGGAACTTCAGCTCCAACTCAACATGGGCCACGCCTCCATCGACGAATTCGGCGCCGCCTTCCGCACCCGCGTCCTCGGGATGACGCGCAATCCCGCCGCAGTTTCGAACCATTGATCGCACGGCGCGCGCCCGTCCCCCGCGACGGGCAGCTCGCTTGATTCGCGAGGCGCATCGTCGCAGCCTGCGTCATGCGCCTCGCCGCTCTCCGCCACTTCGCGCTGTCGCTGCCGCACACCACGGTGGTGAAGCAGTGGGGCGAATGCCTCGTCTTCAAGGTCGCCGGCAAGATGTTCCTGATCCTCGCTCTCGATGCCGAAACGATCGACGGCGTCGTGTTCAAATGCACGCCCGACGAATTTGACGAACTTACCGAAATCGACGGCATCGCTCAGGCGCCGTATTGCGCAAAGCGCCACTGGGTCCGCGTCAGCGATCTCCTCGCGCTTCCTTCCGCCGAGCTCGAACGCCGCATTCGCCGAAGCTACGATCTCGTGATCGCCAAACTACCGAGGAAGCTTCAGGCCCAACTCGCCCTCACCCCCGTCTCCACTCCGCGCTGACCGAAGAACCACGGACACTCCGAGAACCCAGACGAAACGCCGCGCTTCTCTGTGTTCTCTGTGCCTCGGTGGGTCATCAAGATAGCGCGCGTTTTGTTGGAAACGCCCGCGGATCGCTCACCCGCTGCCGGAAATGGTCAGGCATCCCTCTGGCTCTGAATCCATCTTCATTCTGCGGTTTCCTGTCCTCCCGCGGATTCGTCGCTCGTCGATTCAGCAGGTCCTCCGAGTAAAAACCCGCTCCCTCGCCATGTCCTCTCCGATTCCCCACCCGCCCATCGCCTCTCGCGCCGAATGGCGCGGAAAACGCATCCAACTCCTCCAGCGCGAAAAAGAAGTCACCCGCCTCCGCGATCGCCTCGCCGCCGAACGCCGCCGGCTGCCAATGGTCCGCCTCGAAAAAGACTACGTCTTCCACGGCGCCTCCGGTCCGCGCCGCCTCGTCGAACTTTTCGACGGCCGCCGACAACTCATCGTCTATCACTTCATGTTCGATCCCGCGTGGGAAAAAGGCTGCCCCGGTTGCACCGGCTTCGTCGATTCGCTCGGCGATCTTTCCTTGCTCGCCGAACGCGACACCACGTTCGTCCTGATCTCGCGCGCCCCCTTCGAAAAACTCGAAACCTACCGCCAGCAACGCGGCTGGAACCGTCCGTGGTTCTCCTCCTTCGGCAGCGATTTCAATTACGACTTCCACGTTACGCTCGATCCGAAGATTCGACCCGTCGAATACAACTACCGCTCCGCCGACGACATGATCGCCTCCGCAACGCCGAACCAGGTCGAAGGCGAGTCGCACGGGCTCAGCGTTTTTCTCCGACTCGACGACACCGTTCATCACACCTACTCGACCTACGGCCGTGGCGTCGAAAGCCTGGTCGACGCCTACAGCCTCCTCGATGTCACCCCCTACGGTCGTCAGGAAGACTGGGAAGACTCGCCGGCCGGCTACCCTCAACGCCCGACCTATGGTTGACCCCGACCCGCGCAGGGTTCGCCGAATCGATCAAGGGCATCGCCGCGACTTCTAAATCGCACCTCGCGGCCTCAACGATTGCGCCACTCCGGCGCCTAAACATACTCTGGCGTTCCGCCATGAAGTCGTCCCTGCATCTTTCGCCCATCCCGATGCAACTCGCGCCTTGCGGCCTCGACTGCCGCTACGCCGAACCGCTTCGCGCAAATCCCGACTGGATTTGGTGCACGTGCCCGACGACCGCGAAACGCGTTCACTCCATCGATTCCGACTGCCGCTGGTTCACCCCTCCAGCCACTCTCCCGCCGGACTACGCCCGCTGATCCTCTCCCTTCAACGCGCCTGCCCACTCGCACGACGGCTCGCGCGCGCCCAAAAAAATGGACGCCCCCGGAACCAACGGAGGCGCCCCTTTATTCTGACTGACTAGCCCCTAACCAACCACCCGGCGCATGCGCCGGGTGGTGAATCGATTAGAACGAGAACGTGTTCGTCACGGTCCAGGACTGCGAGGGCGCGATGCCCCACGCGGCCACCGAGCCGTCATGCTGCACCGACAGCGGGATCAGCCCGTTGCCATCGCCGACGTTGCGCACGTTCAGCTGCACGCGCCAGTTGACCTTGTCCGTGAGCTTGCGGCTGTAGCCGACCCACAGGTCCAGGCCATCCTGCGACGGACCGTAATACGGATTGTCGAGGTCGAAGGTGATCGTGCTCGGGTCGAGCTGCTTCACCGGATAACCGAGAGCGATCTTGTCCTGCCAGCGGTAACCGACACCCACGTTGAAGCCCTTCAGCGCGCCTTCGTTGAAGCTGTAGTTCGAGACGAGGTTGTAGCGCCAGCGGCGCAGCTCGCTCGAATACGTGCCTTCCTGCAGCTTCATGAGCAGATACTTCGAGTAGAAGTTCGAGTTCCAGCTCAGCCGGGCGGTCGAGGTGATCGCACCGCCGCCCCACTGGCGCAGGTCGCCCATCGGGCCGTTGTGATACTCGTTCGTCAGCTCGATGAACTCCTGCAGGTCCGCGCCGCCGATGTTGGAGCGGCTCGCCTTCGTCTCCGAAGCGTTGAACGTGACGCGCCAGTTCGGGGTCGGGTTCGCGGTGAACTCGTATTCCCAGCCCTTCGAGATCTGGTCCTCGGTCGCCACGAAGTTCGCCACCGGCGTCGACATCGTGGTGAGCTGCGTGACGTTGAAGTCATTGAAGCCCCACGCATCGCGGATGCGCTTCACGATCGGTTCGTTCGTGTAGGCGCGCCATGAAGCGACGGCCGCGGCGGCGAGCGCATCGGCCTGCTCCTGCGTTTCGCCCTGGCGCGGCGCGTAACGCCACGTCCACGAACCCGTGCCGTCCGCCGTGTCGGCGCGGCCGAGCTCCGCCAGACGATACTCGTAAGCGTCCGCGCGATCCTCCTGCCGCTGGATGAAGTTGCCGCCGCCGAGCAGATACCACGTCGGCACGCCGGTCGTGTTGTTGGCGTTCTTCACCGTGGTTTCATACTTGTTGATCTTCAGCGAATACTTCTGGTCCTTCGTCGTGATCAGGACGCCCTGTTCCTTCGTCTCGCCGGACGGTGCCGGGTGCGGCTGGCCGAAGATGTCGTTGCGCGCACCGGCCACCTGGAAGTTCTCCGACTCGTTGTAGAAGAGGTTCACGTTCACCGGCAGACGGTCGCCGAAGAATCG
This sequence comes from Verrucomicrobiota bacterium, assembly GCA_023426435.1. Lineage (GTDB taxonomy): Bacteria > Verrucomicrobiota > Verrucomicrobiia > Opitutales > Opitutaceae > Opitutus. The sequence continues at coordinate 43,099 of JAFAAS010000130.1, forward strand.
GTTCAACTTCGCGACCACGCTCCAGCTCGGGGAGCTCGCCTCGTAAAGCGTGTAAGC
>JAFAAS010000182.1 GCA_023426435.1 Verrucomicrobiota bacterium
CCGCCGCCGCGCCCGCCCCCCCCCGCGGCCGGCGGCCCTCAGCGCGACTGTAGCGAGCGATGTTACTACAGCGCATGAAGACGCAGCTGCATTTTTGGGATGCGCCTGTTGCCGCGGTTGCCGGCGACGCGGGCGCAGACGCAGATAGCACCGAGCGCTCGGAGCGCGACGCTGAACTGATTTCGGTGACGAAGCGGCTCGTCGAGCACGCGTTTCGCGCTGCTGTCGCGCAGCGCCGCTGCGACACGAAATTCCTGCATTCGCTGAAGAAATCGGTGGCAGACGGCCGCCCGCTCACGCCCGGCGATCGCGAACACATCGCTCTGATCCACGCCCGACTTTGCCCGTAAACCCAAGCCCGACTTCAACTCAATGAATAAATACATCGAAGAAATGGCCCCGCTGGCGAACATCCCGGCAACGCCTTTCGCCGCTTCTGAAGCGGCTGTTCCGGACGAAGAATCGCTCAAATTAGACGCGCGCAGCGCGAATCCGCGGCTCGCGAACGCACAATTTGCTCAGCGCATTGCGATCGCTTTGCTGCAGTTGAACGAGCGCGATCCTGCTCTCGTGCGCGGGCTGATCGCAAAGATCAGCGCGGCCTACAGCGTGAAATCGGCATACGTGCCAGAGCTTGTGCTGCGCATGATCAGCGACCAGCCGCTCCCCGGCCCGCTCGAACTCGCGACGCGTTACGGCATCTCGAAACAAGCAGTCTCGCACGAACTGCTACTCGCGATCGACGAGCTCGCTGCGAACGCGCCGGTGCTCGCGCGTCAGCTCGAGGTGGCTCGGCTGCAATATCGCACGCACCCGGGCGAATCGATCGCACCTCGCTACAAAGTTGTCGAATACCCGCTCCCGCGGTCGGGCGAAGGGGCGTTCGAGCTGGAGCTCGACGGCGGCAAAAAAGTGTTCGCCAAACTCGTTCGCCGCGGCGGCGAGCCCGTTGCCGTGCTGCGCGACGGGACCGAAATCGCGGGCCCGTTCGCTTGGTGTCTCGAAGAATCGCGCGAAGGCACAATGAAACCCGACGCGCGGCCGTGGCTGCGCCGCGCCCGCAGCTAACCGTGAGGCCCCTCCCCCTCCGCCCCGGTCCGCGCAGCCGGGGCTTTTTCGTGCCGCCGCACGCACGCATGCCGCTGCTGAGCAACCGGTTGCAGGGATGACACGGAGGCCGCGGGAGCCGGGGTGCCGGGGGTGCGAGGCGACCGATGGTCCCCCCCGCAGCGGGTTTTGGCGGGGTGTTGTTACCAGCCGTTACGCCCGCACCCCATTCGCGAGCGCAACCATTAAAAAAAGGTCACGCAGATGAATCAGACAGCATCTTTCAGCGAAAACGATTTGCCGCCGGTCGCTAACGTTTTGCCCATCAACTTCAACGCAGCCGGGCCGGCCTCCGTTAGCAGCCCGAAGGCCGCCCCGGCTGCGAGCGCCCCGGAAGCCGCGGTTCCCCCGACGACGAACGACAAGGTCGCGATCGCGAACCGTGATCACTTCATCATTTTGCCCTCCGGCGACATGTCCTTCAGCGAAGCCGCTACCGCGATCTTCTCAAAGATCGCTGCGACTCGTAAGCTGTTCTTTCGCGCTGGTCGCATTGTTCGACCGGTCCAAGACGCGGAGGGACGGAATCTGCTCGAAGCGGTGCAGCCTACCGCATTCCGGTCGATCCTCGAAAACTTCGGCGCTCTGTTCGCGTGGCGAGCAGGCGAAAGCGGTCCCGTGCTGAAGCCGGTGCGCTGCAGCGAAGACACCGCTCGTGCGCTCATGTCGTGCGACGCAGCTCGCGAGCTCTTGCCTTACGTCAACGTGATCTCGCCGTGCCCGATTTTGGCGAAGGGGCCCGACGGTGAGATCAAGCTGCTCGGGCCGGGTTGGCATGATCATCAGGGCGGGACATTCGTCGCGGGGAACGTCATGCCGGCGCAGGTCGAATACAAAGAAGCAGTCGCGGCGCTCAGCGAACTCATTTCGGACTTCGATTTCGCTACGCCCGGCGATCGCGCACGGGCGTTAGCGAGCTTGCTCACGCCGGCTCTTAAATTCGGCGGCTGGCTCAATCGACTGACACCGCTGGATGTCGGTGAGGCGGATCAGTCGCAGTCGGGCAAAACGTATCGTCAAGAAATGGTCGCAGCGATTTACGGCATGCTGCCGTATTGCACGGGAAAGAAAGATGGTGGTGTCGGTTCACTCGATGAGAGTCTGCAGTCGGCGATTCTTGCGGGTCACACGTTCATCTTGATCGATAACGTGCGCGGGAATCTGAACTCCGAGTTCCTCGAGCGCGTGCTTACAAATCCGAAAGTCGTGCCGTGTCGCGTTCCGCATAAGGGCGAGGTCGTTGTCGATGCGTCGAACCTGCTGTTCCAGCTCACTTCTAACCTCGCGCAGATGACGCGCGACGCAGCTAATCGCTCTTCGATCGTTCGTAATCGTAAGCGTCCGATCGACTACAAGTTCAAGTCTTTCAACGGACTCGACGCGAAGTCTCACGTGCAAGCGAATCAGGGCTACTACCTCGGCTGCGTCTTCGCGCTGATCGAAGAGTGGTGCGCGAATGATAATCCGCGCAGCGACGTGCGCACCGGCAACGCGTTCGCAGAGTGGGCATCAGTGCTCGATTGGTTCACGCAGAACGTATTCAGCGCGGGCGAGCTCATGGCGGGGATGAAAGATGCCGCAGATCGGGTTTGTGATCCGAAAAAATCTTGGGTTCGCAACGTCGGCATTGCGCTGAAAGTGAAAGGAAAACACGGGGAGAAACTCGGGTCCGCAGTGCTCGCTGAGTTCTCGATCGACAATGAGACGATGCCGCCCGGCGTTCGTCCGGACGCTGATGAAATGAGCGTGGCTCGCAAAATCGGCTCGATTTTCGGCGGTATGTTCAGCGACTCGATCAATGTGATCGAAGTCGACGGCATCAAGGTAACGCGCGTGCTGGTCTGGAACTCGACCGACGGGCGTAACGATAAGCGATACATCTTCAGCGCGGCGTGACCGGCGCTTTCGTCAGTGTGATCAAAAGAATGGGGGAAGAGCCTCGGAGCGATCCGGGGCTCTTTCTTTTGCTGCGATTCAGACCTGGGGCGAAGCAATTCCCCCAATTCCCCCAATTCCCCCAGCGCCCATAAAGTCGTGGGAAAATGGGGGTGTTTCTCTAGAGTTTTAGACCTGCTGGGGGAGCTGGGGGGATTGGAGGCGAGTTCCAGGCCCGCAGACGTGACATGTCACGCTTCGCGGGGCGTTGTGCGAAGCTCAGGCACCTGCGAGGTGAGACGTTCCCCCAATTCCCCCAGTTCCCCCAGCACTCTTAAAGTCGTGGGAAATCGGGGGTGTTTCTCTAGAGTTTTAGACCTGCTGGGGGAGCTGGGGGATTGGAGACAAGTCTGGCGCGGGTCCTCCCGGGACGAATCGCAGTCTCTCGGGTGGCCCCTGACCTGTGCATTTTTCAATGAGACCCTTCCCGAAAATTGAGTTAAGTTAACTTAACTGACGCGCCGCGGTTAGGCGTGGCGCTGTCATCGAAACAGTTATCGGAACACTGGGGGGTCTCGCCGGCTGCAGTCTCGCAGCTGAAGTCGCGCAAGCACATGCCCGAGTTCGGGACGTTAGCTGAAGCAGACGCGTGGCGCGCTCAGAATGCCCCTCCGCGGCGTTCTAACCCGCGCAAGCCACCCGCACCCCCGCCGGCTGCTCAAAGCAATGGGATGGGCTTTATTTCGCTTCCTGCGGCCCCTCCCGCGGCGCCCACAGCTCGCCCGGCATCTGAGATTAAAGGTGACTTCGAGACCCGGGTGCTCGCGCAAGCTGACGCCCTTGTTGATATCGCTTATGCGTCCGCGGCCGCAGCGGATCCGATGTCGGCGAGCGTCGCACTAAGAAATTGGGCAGAGGCGGCGAAGCAAGGTGCAGCTGCAAAAGAAAAGGTCGTCGCGCTGCAAATCGAGCAACGCGAGCTTCTGCGTCTCGACGATGCGCTCGAATGCGTGTCTGTGCTGCTTCAGAGCGTTCGTCGCCGCATTTTGAAACTCGGAGAACGCGCAGCGGCAGCGGCAAATCCGAACGATCCCGCAGCAGCAAAAGCCGCGATTGATCGCGAGGTGGATTCGCTACTCGCAGAGCTGACTGGCGCTGCTTCAAACATCGCATCTGCGCTCGCTTCGGGACCGTCGCCGGATGACGCAGACGACGCTGCGGAGGGCGGCAAGTGAGCGCGCTCGATACATTCGCTGCGCGCGTGCGTGCTTTTTTCGCGCCTGGCGATCGATTACGGCCCTCTCGATGGGTCGAAAAAAACCTCTATCTGCCGCCCGGGCATGAATCGAAGCCTGGCCCGATTTCGTTCGATGAAACTCCGTATCTCCGCGGCCCGATCGATGACATCGATGACCCGTCTGTTCGCGACATAGTTTTGGTATCTGCAACGCGCGTCGGGAAAACACTCGGACTCCGCGCTGCTGCGCTTTACGGCATCGCGGGAGACCCGGCGCCTGCGCTTTGGGTTAACGACACTGTCGATAACGCGCGCGCTGTGTCGGAAACTGAGATTCAGCCCGTCGTTAATTTTAACGCATGTTTGCGCGATCGGAAGCCGGCGGATCGGCACAAGTTCGGGAATCTTAAAATGCTATTCCCGGGTGCTGCGCTCTACCTCACCGGAGCGAATTCTCCCGGCAACGTTGCGGGGAAAACCGTGGCGAGAGTGTGGGGCAACGAAGTCGACAAGTGGCTCGGCGCTACTGCTGAAGAAGCGGCGATCATCGATCTCGTTCGTCACCGCACAGGCAGCTTTGAAGGCGAGCGGAAGCATTTTTTCAGCAGCACGCCGACGACCGAGAGCGGCCAAATTTGGGTGTGGTATCTCAAGGGTGACCAGCGGAAATGGCACGTCACGTGTGCGTGCGGAGAATCGCACGTGCTGCACTGGGATAACGTGAAATGGGATCAGAATGCGCGTGACGAAGAAGGAAACTGGATCGTCGAACGCGCAGCAGCGAGCGCTCGTTACGTGTGCCCGTCGTGCTCTAAATCGCACACGCAAGCCGAGCTCGATCGCATGAAGAAAGACGGCTTTTGGCGTGCGACGGCGAAGCCGCTGCAGGCAGGAGTGCGCTCATACTGGCTCACCGGGCTGGCGGGCCCGTGGCGCGAGAATTCGATGTCAGAAATCGTCGCTGCGTTCATGAATTCGCGACGCACGGGGTGGATTGCTGATCGACAGGATTTTTGGAATTCGCGCATGGGGCTGCCGTTTGTCGACACAGTGTCGACGCTTTCAGCAGACAAACTCTCTCACTTGTGCGCGGGTTACTCGCGCGGATGTCTGCCTGACGGCTGGAAGCCGGACGTCACGCTGCTCACGTATGACGTGCAGACCTGGGGGTTGCCGTGGCTCGTGCGCGCATACAAATGGAGCGGCGAATCGTATCTCATCGATCACGGGATCGCAGCGAGCTGGGCTGATCTCGAATCGTTTCAAGACGCTTATTCGTGCTCTCACGTTTGCGGTGACATGAACTACGAATCGCGTCGCGCCGAGCAGCTCGATGCAACGTATCGCCGCGCGCACAAAAATTGGGGGTGTATCGAGGGCTTTGAAGTCGCGAAGGCCCCCGTCGCTCTCGAGTCCGCGAACGCATATGTGGGCGGCAAGCTTCAGGCTGCTGATTTTAAAGTGCCGAAGCTCGTCGTGTCGCTCTACCAATTTAAGTGCGAGCTAGAGAAGAAGCTCGAAGGCAAAGAACTGAAAAACTGGCACGTTTACACTCCTGCTGACGATAAGCAGCGCAAAGAGCAGGCTGAGTATTTCTCGCAGATGCTCGACGAGCGCCGTCGCCCGCGGAAGCATCGCACAGCGGGGAAACCGGAATACGAGTTCGTCTCGAAGAGCGGCAACAACCACGCGTGGGACTGCGAAGTGTATAATCTCGCGCTCTTCTTTTTCCTTCAGCACCGGCACACGTCCGAAGCTCAGCGTCGCGCAGAAGCTGCGAAAGCTGCGACAGCGCGTGCTGCGAAAGTCGAAATGCGCATCAGCTAATAGCTCGCTGCTCGTTGACGTCGTCGCGTCTCTCGATGACGACGGTTAAGATCGATACTTCGGGCTTGTCGAAGTTGCTGAGTGAGGTCGCGGGCGCGCACGGTATCGATGCTCCGCGGTTGATGCGTGCGGAGGTCGCGACGACGCTGCGCACGTGTATCGCGCGCACGCCGGTCCCGACAGCAGGAAAAGTTTCTCGCGAGGCGCATTTTCGCTCAGGGCAAGAATCGATGCAGCGCCAAGGGGCGAGTCGCCGTAGCCGCGGGCAACCCGCCGGCACGGTGAGAATGAACACGACCAAGGCCGTAGGCCGCGGCTGGTTTCGCTCTGAGGCCTCCGGCACATCCTCGCCGCATTTCGTTCGCGTCGCTGCCGGCTATTCTCCCGTTAAATCTGCTGGTCTCGGCGCCGGCTTGCTCGCGCTCGTCGCGCGCGAAGCGTCTGAGTTTCGCGAGAGCGTTCAGCGGAAGAAGGAAGCTGGGAAGCTCGCAGCCGGGCTCGCCGCGGCATCCTGGCTGCAAGCTGCCCGGGCGCTCGGGCTCGATCTGCTGTCTGTCGGCGCAGCTGGTGGAAAGCTCATGCGCGCGATGGTGGCGAGGGCGTCGAACGGGCGGAGCTACGTTAACGGGAGCGGGTCGCAAACGTCGTCCCGGGGGCGGGTGTCGATCGTCGTGACGAATTCGTTGCCCTACAATCAGCGGATCGGTTTGCCGGCTATTATGTCGAGCGTCATTCGCGGTCGCGCGAAATACGCAGCAGAGAATCTGAAGCGCGGCGTGTTCAGTTCGATCGAGTCAGTGGGCAAGCGCTACCCGTTTTTTCGGGTCGGTTGACGCGCCCGGTTCTATCGATGCCTACGCCCACGGGAGCAGAAACTATCGGCGAACGTCTGACGCGCCTGCGCGCAGAACTCGCTCGCGTGCGCACGTCGATTGCGCGGACGGAATCGAACGGGGCGTCGTTCAGCATGGGCGGCGTCTCTGTGACTGCGATCGCGTATGAACGGCTGCTCGATCGCGCAACGAGGCTCGAACGCGACATCGCACGACTCGAAGCCCGGCTTTCTGGCGTCGACAACTCAAACATCGCGCTGACGCGCACGAATTTCTCATGAGCACGCGCACGATCGTCAGATTCTCGTCGAACAGTTACTACGATGCCGCGGGGGAATCGCGCGATCGCGATTGGTTCTGGGGCTGCGTCGAGTCTGACGACGACGCAATGTTTGATGCCTGGGTGCGCCGCACGACGCTCGCGCGCTCGCGCCGCGAAGCTCGTAACAACCCCTGGTTCCTCGGGCTCGTTGAATCGTTCCCGAATCTTATCGGCGCGACGAACCTTCGGTCTATGACGAAGGACAAGGCGTATAACCTCGTTAAAGAGCTGTGGTGGTTTCGCTGGTCGAAGCACTGCGAAGTCACCGGTCTATCGCTCGATGAAGTGAACGATATAGTGTGGAAAGAGCTCCTGCTTGCTGGCGAGATTTTCGTGATTCTGCTGAACTCGGGGAAGATTCAGCTAGTTCAGTCAGAGCACTGCACGAAGATCGACTACACGCCGACCGGGCTACCGAAGAGCTACACTTTCGTCGCTGCGAAAGACGGCGTGTTCAGCGCAGAAGGCGAAGGGACCACCGTTGATGCGCGCAATGTGATTCACATCTATCGTCAAGATCGCGTTCGCCAAGGCCGCGGCCTGCCGTGGCTCATCGCGTCACTTGTTCCTGCTCGCGATCTCGCAGAGATCGATTCGTCGAAAACGAAACAAATCAAAGATGCGAATCAACTTTTCGGCATCCTGAAGCGCAATGCTCAGAATGCGCTGAAGCCGCTCGATGGATTCAGTTCGTTCGGGTCCGCCCCCGGCGCCCCGGCGAGCCCGGAGACCGAGGACGCCGCGGCGGACAAGCCAGCGGAGTCGCGCGTTATCGAGCTGAAAAACGGGACAGTCGTCGCGCTCGAATCTGGCGAAGACATCGATCTGAAGCGACCGGAGTATCAAACTACCGATCATCGCGAGTTCATCATGCTGAAGTTGCATGCGATGAGCACGCCGCTCGGCATCCCCGTCGAGTTGTGGTATTCAGGTCTCGGAGACGTTAGCTATTCCGGCTTCAAAGGATTGGGCGCGCAGTGGAACGGACGTCGCGTGCGGCACGCTGAGTGGTTCGAGACTGCGTTCCTCGATCGACTGCAGTTCTGGCGCGTATCGAAAGCTGCGAAAGAGGGCGATCTGCCGCCGAACCCCGACGGAAACGATGATGCAATTTCATGGGGTTGGAAGCGCACGTCTGTGCTCGATGAAGAGCGCGAAGCTAAAGCAGTGATGATGCGCATCGATAGCGGCATGTCCGACATTGCACACGAGCTCGAACGCGACGGCCGATTCGTCGAAGAAGTGTTCGCTCAGCGTCGCGAAACGTGGATCAAAATGCTCGAAGCGTCTGGCCGGCTGCCGGAGGGCGGCGACACGTCGAAAGTCGTCGTGCCCGCGGAGTTTTTGCTGCGGGGGCAGCTGCCGGACAAAAATTGGAATTTGTGGACGATCGACGGTCAGCCCGCCGACGACGCTGCGGGTGCCGCGCGCGAGAAAGCGAAAGCAGTCTGATTGACGCGCTTCTTTTAATCACATGAAGCCTGAAAACGCTCGCTCTGTATTCTTCGCTGTCACTGCCGCAAAGTCGAACGTCGATGTTGCCGCCGGGCGCTTGAACGGCGTTGTGCTGATGCTCAGCGATCGCGAAGCGTCGGGGCACGGCTTGTGGATCGACGCTGCGACGCTCGAAAGCGCGCTCGCAGCGGCTCCGGAATCGCGTCGCATTCTCGCATATATTCATCACCCGACGATGTCCGACGAGGTGGTCGGGAACGGTGCTGATCGTTGGGACAAAGCAGCTGGTTATTTCGAGAATCTGCGCATCGAAGATGCTGCGCTCAAGGGCGACTTCGTTGCATACGACGCCTGGCGCACTGACGACAAGTCGCTCTTCGCTCGTCTCTTCGAGATGGCTGCGAAAACTCCGGAGCTCGTTAACATCAGCATCGAGGGCTGCGGATATTGCGTTTTTGTCGGCGCGGACGGCAACGAATACAGCATCCCGCCGGCGGGCGCGGAAATGGTGCGCGACATTCCTTCTTTTCGCATCACCGATCTTTCTGCTGCTGCTTTCGTCGCAGATGGCGCGGCCACGGAATCGCTGTTCGGCTCGCTCCGAAAGTTTTTCGCGAAAGTGAAAGCGAAGCTCACCGTCGAGCCCGCTGCTCCTTCCGCGGCTCCCGCGACGCCGGCTGCTCCGGCACCCGCGGCTGCTTCGGTTTCCGGTGCGCCGATCGCGGTGATCGCGGAAAAGTTTTCGGCTGATGCTCCGCGTCTCGCGCGTGCGATTGCGCTCTCGCGTGAGAACGCTGCGCTGACGCTCGCTGAGATCGAGACGGTGCTACTGAGCGAAGATCGCATCGCTGAAATCGCGCAGCTCACGACGCTCTCGAGCAACCAGGCGTCGCAGATCGTCGCGCTGAATAAGCAGCTAGTTGACGCGAACGCTTCTCTCGAAGCTGCGAGAAAGGCCGCCGCTGGCTGGGAGACGAAGTTCAATGAGCTTCGCAATTCTGGTCACGATAGTCCCGTGAATCTCGGCGCTCCCGGCGCTCAGGTCACTCAAAGCGAACAAGCGTTAGTTGCTCGATACATGTCGATCAAAGATCCCACCGCGCGCGGTGAGTTCTATTCAAAATTCATCGCTCCTCTTCGCAAATAATCTCCCGCCCCTTTAAAGGGCTCAACCCAAACAACCGCCCATAAGGGCACTCTCACTATGGCTAATACTACTGGCAAACTCAGCGTCCCGCTCCTCCTCCAGGAGGCCCTGGAACGGCTCATGATTCTGCACCCGCAGCTCGCTCTCTTCGCCCGCAACTACTCGCAGGCGGCAATGAAGAAGGGCCAGACGCTGACGGTCAAAAAGGTCCTCGGCACCGTCGCCCAGGAGTTCAACGGCACCTTCACCGCTGGTGAAGCGAAGATGGTCGACGCGGAGATCGCGCTGACCTCGCACCTGCACGCCACCTACGAGATCACCGAGGATGAGCGCAACTCCGGCTTCCTGCAGTGGAAGTCTGACCTGATCGACAGCCTCGTCGAAGCAATCGCGTCGAAGATGTATTCAATCATCTTCGCGAAGTTCACGACCGGCGGCGCGAGCCCCACCGTGGACGCGGACAACGTCGTGACCGTCGCGCTGGCGAACTTCAGCCGCACCTCGATCGTCGACCTCGGCACCAAGATGACCGAGGCTAAGGTTCCGAAGGCTGGCCGCTTCGCCCTGCTCACGCCGGGCTACCACGGCAAGTTGTTCGGCGATCAGTCGATCGTCGGTGCGCTGGTTAACCCCGGCGCCGGTGCGGCGATCACCGAGGGCGTGCTGCCGCGCGTTCACGGCTTCTCGGTCTCCGAATACACCGAGATCGCAAACACCGCGGCCCCGCACTTCATCAAGGGCATCGCCGGCGTCTCGTCCGCGATCGGTGTTGTGGCCGCGCTGCCCGTGGCCCCGAGCCAAGGCGGCACCGCGACTACCGTGACTGACAAGTCCGGCTTGTCCTTGCAGCTGCGCGAATGGTCCGACTGGAACACTGGTAAGGACTACTTCTCGGTGCAGGCCTTGTTCGGCGCCGAGATCATGAGCAACGACCGTTTGTTCGCCCTCACGAGCGAAGCGCCGGTCGCAGAATAAGCGAGCCGAACTCATCGGTAACTAGCTTCAAAGGCCGCCGCGGTTGACCCGGGCGGCCTTTTTCATGGCTATCGACAAAGATGCGCTGCGTGCGCAGATCGCTGATTTGATCGCTGACGATTGTGAGACGGTGACGTTTCGCGGAGTCGCGGTGACTGTGCGTCGCACTGAAGCGTTTCATCAGCGTGAGATGCTCGCAGCAGGGTTTCGCGACAGCGCTGATCATGAGTTTTATCTCGCGACGGAAAACGTCGCTGGCGCAGGGGATCCGACCGCGGACGAAGATATCACTGATGCCGCCGGTAATGTTTATGCGATCACCGGCGTTCGCCGCAGCGCTGCGGGCGCTTTTTGGACTCTCAACGTTAAACGCGTTCAGCGCTGAACAACATGCCGGCTCCTTCGACAGTAGAACTTTTCGAGTTTGAGCGGTTCATCGAATCTGCGGCTGAAGCGCAAATCGCGGCGCACGGCGTCGATGAAGTCATCAAGCGAGGTGATCACAAAGTCGCGAAAGCGACGCGAGCGGTGTGCGCGTGGAACGCAGGCGAAGCGCCGCTCGGCACCGAGTCGATTGTGCCGGTCGCTGGCGGGGGTGACTCGATCGAATACGTGCGTCGCGCCGGCGTGCTCGACGTGCAAGTCGTGACCGAGCGCAGCCGCGACGTGCCCGCGGGCGGAGCGCCGAAGCTCCATGCGCAGATTCTCGCGCGCGTTCGCGAAGCGTTTCTCTCGCGACATGCTGATGAATTCAACGCTCGCATGCCGTATCACGTGATCTCGCTGCCGGCTCGCGACCTGGGGTGCGAATATCAGCAAGATGCAGAGCACGGTGCTGACGTCACGATTCAGCGATTCGCGCTCGTCGTCGACATCCGCCCGGACGCGTGGCCCGTCGCGTGATTGACGCGCTCACATCTGACAGCAACGCAACGCTCAATCTTCAACTTAACTCACTACTAACATGCCTGCTCCTACATCCTACAGCAACGGCGCTCTGCTTCAGGGCACGCGCAAAATTACCATCGGCGCCCGCGACTTCATCGCGACGGACGTCAAGGTGTCGTCCCCGACGCGCGAGAAAGTCGTCTATGACGAAAACAATCTGCCGCTCGGCGCGATTCAGGCGAACGATTTCAGTCGCTTGTCTGCGACGTTCATCGGACGCAGCGCGGTCACTGCTCCTGAACGCAACGAAACGTTCACTTACGATAGTGTCGATTACGTGATCACGTCCGTTGAAACTGGAGCTGCTGAGCTCGACGTGGTGAAGTATGCGATCGCTGCTCGCGAGGTCGTCGGCGAATAAAAGTTTGGTGGTGTTAGTCACGCGCATGCGGCTCGGGTCGTGTTGACCCGGGCCGTTTGTGTGTATGACGCAATCTGATACGCCTGTCGCGCTGTCTGACGCTGACGCTGCAACGCTCGCAGAGCAGTCGCTCGAGTTGGACTTAGCGTTTCTCGCGCCACGGTGGAGCATCGCAGGCTACGAGCTGCGGCAGCTCACAGTTCGCTCTTGGCTGATTTTGTCTGCGAAGCGCAGTCCGCTTCTCGTCAGCCCCGACCGCGCTCGGCTGTCTGATCTCGCTGCGTTCGTCGCGCTGCTCTCAGCGACATCTGATACGCCAGAGCAAATCGCGGCCGCGATTCTCGCTGAAGATGCCGCCGGCCGCGGGGTGGAGATGTGGGAGACGGCGGACGAAGTAATTCGGTTTTCGATGAGCCAGGCGCCGGCGCCGAAAAGCGATAAATCCTCTGGTCTCGACGCTACGTCGACTGCTGCGGCGTTTATCGATCTGTTCGCGTCAGAATACGGATGGACGCCAGATGCAGTGCTCGATCTGCCGCTCGCGCAAATCTGGCAATTTCACCGCGAGATTCTGCTCCGGAAGCACGGTCACAAAGCAAAAGCGATGATCATGACTCGCGACGAAGCTTCGGTTTACGCGCGCATGTTAAGCGAACCCACCCCTGACGCTCATGGCTGATTTTAAGGCAGTTTTCGGTTTCGATAGCACTCAATTCGAGAGCGGCCTCGCTGCTGCTGCTGCGAAAGCAAAAGCCCAGGCCGGGCTGCTTCAGCGCGAAGTAGCCGCGGGCGCGAAGGATGCTGTCGGGGGACTCGGCAAGGATCTCGTCGCGACTTTCGGAGTCGGTGCCGTTCTCAACGAGCTGAACAAAGTCGCCGAAGGCGCGGCCAGGCTCCGCGCTGCGGCTCAGACGACCGGAACGTCGACAGATTTCATCCAAGGTTTTAGAGAAGCGGCAGAGGAGGGCGCGGTGTCGATCGAAGCTGCTGATGCAGCGCTGGAAAAATTCGCGCGCACGAAGGGCGAAGCGCTTTCAGGGGACGCGAACGCGCTGAAGCAGTTTCGCGAGATCGGTGTGAGCGTGCGCAACAGCAACGGTGAAATCAAAGACACTCGCGATCTGCTCATCGAAGTCGCTGATGCGATTCGTAATGTCGGTGACGAGAGTCAGCGGACTGCCGCGGTCACCAGTCTGCTCGGGCGTGGGGCGGTCGGGATGACCGGCGTGCTCGCACGCGGCGGCTCTGCTCTCGCTGACACGATCGACTCTGCGCCGAAGCTCGGCAGTTTTGAAATCGAGGCGCTGAAAGACGCGACAAAATTCAAGGACGATATCTTGAAACTCGGCGCGATCGCCGTCGGAGGGACAGTCGGAGCAATCCGGCGTGAGATCGAAACAAATCTTCGCGGGCTTTTTGGACTGTCGACGACGCGGGACGCGAACGGTGATTTTGAAGACGAGGCGGCGGCGAAGGCGATGGCGGCTCGTGCGTCAGCTCGGCGGCGTGCAGACGAAGCGAAGCGGCACCGGGACGCTCTCGCAGACGCGCGGGTGAATGCGCTGCGCGACGCTGAGAGCGTCACAGATGTAGGAACGCCGGCGGAGCGCATCGCGAGCATGTATTCGCAGCGAGAGGACCTGCGCGACCGACTGTGGGCAGCGGATTCTGCGAAAGAAGCAGACGATCTGGGTAAGACGCTCGCTGCACTCAACAAAGAGATCGCTGCACTGGAAAAGTCGATGCGCGCAACTCGCGATCAGACCGACGCTCGCAAACAAGATCGCGCAGATCGCTCGTTCGAGACGCAACTTGCGGGTGACGAGCGGGCGATTCAGGAGCAGCGCGACGCTGAGCGTCGTGCGAAGGAACTCGCTGAGATCGAGCGTGAGATCGCTGAGAAAAAAACCGAGGCGGGCAAATCGCTCGCCCCTCTCGGCGGCGGCGTGGCTAGCGACATCTCGCAAGCGGCGTCTGAAGTCGATCGTCGAAACAAAGATCGCATCGATCGCGAAAAAGAGATCGCGCGACTCGAAGACGAGCGGCGGGAAAAACTTCAGCAGCAAGCGGACAAAGCTCGGCAAGACGAAGCGAATCGCACGCGTGCGAGCTACTACTCTGCTCGTGTCGACGCGATTAACAGTGAGATCGCAGCGTCTGATGATCCTGAGCGCGTGCGTGCGCTCACACAGCGTCGCGATCGCTACGTCGACAAATTCGATTCGTTGAACGTAGGCGGACGCTTCGGGCAAATCTCTGAAGCAGCGAGAACGATGGGTGATCAGCTGCTCGATCGGGCGGACAGCGGACTCGTCGATTTGAGTAAGCAACAGCTCGACAAACTCGCATTGATCGCGAACGCGCTCAGCTGACCGTTGACGCGGCTGCTTTCGCTGATGGCCGCCGCGAAAACGTTTTCTGATGGTCGCTTTAGCACGCCGCAGGTCTGCGCGCCGCGCCGCGTCGTGCTGCCGTTTCGCACGCAGGGCGATCTGACGTCGCAGTTGATCGAGATCGATTACGTGATTCTTGCTTCGTCGTTCGCCTCTGCGGGTGTCGCGAAGCTGGACACGCCGCTGCCCGGCAGCCCGGGTTTCTTTCTCGTCGAGCAGACGGACCCGCGTCCGGTCGAGCTCGGTCTCGTTCAATTTACGCGCGTGTTCGCGAAGCTACCAGAATCGCGAAACGATTACGAAGGCTACGTGTTTACGCCGCCCGCTGAGCGAACAGCGGCGCTTTCGCAGCACGTGTTCCGGGTTCCGTTTTTCTTCGACGATCTTCGTGGGCATATGAACACGCCGAACGGGAGCGGGTTGATCCTGCCTTCGGACGCGGAAATCACGCAGCGCGAGTGGCTGACGCACTTCACGACGTCGGTCGTTGACGGAAACGAGGTGATCACGAGCACGACGCCTTTCACACGCTGGCATTACCAGCGCCCTTGGAATTACGCGCTCAACGCATACGTTGATGCTTCGGCGTGGGGGCAATATGTAGGTCGCCCGTTCTCCATTTCCTCGCGCGTCGCATACACGTATCATCACACGATCGCTCCGAGCGCAATTCCGCGAGTGCAAACGCAGCTGCAGGTCGACGCGCAGGGGAATTACATGATCGGTGGCGCAGGCACTGAGCGATGCATCGAGCCGACGGTAATCAGCCGTTGGCGCGGCAACATCTGGCAAGCGAAAACCCGCTACGGGGTGGTCGACTAAACCTGCGATGGCTTCTCTCCCGCAAATTCCAAAGGTCGTCGCGAAGGGCCGGCGCGTGCTCGTCGAAGCGGCGCTGCTTAACGAGCTAATCGCGACGGCAAATTCATATCGTCAGCTTCGCGTCGTCGGAAACGGTTCGTTCGACATTTCAGAGTCGAACGCCGTGCTACAGATCGGTGATGTTCGTTCGCCTGGCGCTGCAGCCGGCGTCCGCGGCGACGCATCGATTTCAGGTCACATCGAGGTTCCCTTCAACCGTGAATACGTGATCGATCTGCACACGCCCGCAATCGTCGTGAGTGACGTATTCTGTTCGCTCGCGCAGACCGGCGTCGTGAGCACGAGCGACGCGAGCACGAAGCCCGTGCACGTTCTTTTCGCTGCTGTCGATCGCGCGACTGGTGACGAGATTGCAATCGCCGCGGGCGAAGTCACCGGCGACATCGCTGCGCTACGCCCCGCAGGGGCTGTTCCAATTCCCGCCGGCTCGCGACTTTTCCTCCGTATCACCAGCGGCGGCTGCACCAGCGCGCCGGTGTGGTCGACGACTGCGTCGAACTGGGTCCAAGCCACCGGCAGCGTCGCCGGCGGCGACTACGCAGAAGCCGCGATCGCGCTCGATCTGTCGTTCACGATTAAGGCCACGCTCGCGTCATGAGACGCTTCATCCACTTCCCTCACCTGTGCAGCCCGGCGCCCGCGGAACCCGGGCCGCCAGTGCCCCAGCTTCCGGCGACGTCGTTCAGTTCGTCGGTGGCTGGGCATACGCATGCGTTCTGGACGTGGAAGCTCGCGAGCGCCGCCTTGTTTTCGTGGATACCGAATGCGTCTGTGAATCGATTTGGTTTCGCTGAGCAGGGTTTTCCGACGAGATTTGTGATGAGAAAAAACGGGGTCGTTATCGCGGATACCGGCATGCGGGGAACAGAGTATTGGGATGAAATTTACGGCGGGGCGCTGGTGCACGCGGGTCTCGGCGTCGGCACGGACGCAATTTACAATGTGTCGTTTTTGCCGTCGGACGTGATTCGGATTGATGCGTATCAGCCGCTCTCGGGCGCACAATTTCGCGTGATCAATTCGGTCGTAGGCGAAGGTATGAAAATCAATATCGGGGGAGAGCCGGCGGGCGCGGGGCAGACGAATGTGCCGCTCACCGGCGGGCGAAATTTTGACGGCGACGGACATGAGATTTTCCCAGCGAGCGTCATCGCGGTGAATCGGAATTTGAGCACGATGAATGGCGAATTCGGGTGGTTCTTGTCGAACCAGGCCGGCGGCTCGTTCGTGAATTTGCCGCCAACCGGATATTGAGCTCAGCGTTCGCGGCTGTCGGGGCGGTTGACGCACGGGTGTTTGCCATGGCGCGCAAACTTTTCGTTAACGTCGAGTCGGGTGACATCTCGAAGCCTTTCGTGTTTTCGGATTCTGTCCAGGATCCAGTCACCCTCGGGCAGGTGCCGCTTGGCGACGTCCTCGATCTCGAGATCGTCTTTGTCGACCGCAACGGCATCGCGGCTTGGTCGGGGCAAGCGGGCTACACGATCGAAGCTGCGCTTGGTGTCGTTAACGCTGCGCCGAAGAGCGGGACGTTCACGTTGAAAGTCGGGCTGCAGAGCACTGCTGCGCTGCCCTACAACGCGACTGCGGCACAAGTCCAAGCTGCGCTCGAAGCGCTGGTCGCGATCGGCGCGGGCAATGTAACTGTTTCAGGCCCTGCGGGCGGACCGTTCCACATCGCCGGCGCAGGCGAGCTGGCTGAAGTGAATCTCACGCAGATCACGGGCGACGCGAGCGCGCTGTTTCCCTCTGCGTCGATTGTCGGCGTCACTGGCCGCGATGGCGACAACGGCATCAGCGAAATTCAGATTCTCAGTCTCGCCTGCAATCCCGTCTCTTACACGAACGTTTCGACGAACGACGCTGACGCGAAGTCTTTCGCACTTTCGCTCACGACAGCGACTGCAGGCATGCTCGAACTGCTGAGCGCGGGCGTGAAATCCGTGGCACTGACGTTCGCGTTGCGCGTGAGCGGACCCGCGGTCGTGAAAAGGACGTTGGCGCAAGCACCGGTGACGATTCTCGCGTCAGCGATCAATCCCGGCACGATCGTAACCCCGGCTATGTCGCTGGGCGGCTACCTGCTCGCGAGCGACGCTGCTGACATTTATCTCACGCGTGCTGAAGCCGGGGAGCTCGGAGGCGGTGGCGGACCGGTTGCGTGGGATGACATCGAAGAAAAGCCTGAGACGTTCACGCCAACAGCGCACAAGGCGTCGCACGCGACCGGCGAGGCGGATGCAATCGCGCCGGCGGATATTGGCGCGGCGCCGGCGGTGCACGGCCACGATGCCAGCGAGATCAACTCTGGTGTTCTCGACATCGCGCGCATTCCGGCGGCCGCAGTCGAACGTCTCGTCATCGTCGCTGACGAAGCTGCGCGCTTCGCGCTCACGACGGAGCAGGTGCAAAAAGGCGACGTCGTTAAACAAGCGTCAGACGAGCTCGTTTTCTACGTCGTCGATGACACCCAGCTCGATGATGCCGCTGGCTACGCGCCGATGTCTGTGGGCTCTGCGGCTTCGGTGCCCTGGAGCGGGGTAACTGACAAGCCTGCGAGCTTCGCACCGTCTGCGCACACGCATCCTTCGTCTGAAATCTCGGACAGCACTCCCGCCGGTCGAGCGCTGCTGACTGCGCCTGACGTTGCCTCTCAACGAGCGATACTTGGCGTCGAAGAGGGCGGCGGTGGCGGGGGTGGCGGTGAGATCGAAGCACCGTTGCTGCTTCCCAGCGGAAATCAATCTGCGCCAACGTATTCGTTCGCGGATACGCCGAGCGCAGGCATGTATGCTGATGGAAATGGCGTCGTCCTCGCTCATTCCGGATACCGCGGCTTTGCGTTTGACGGCGTTCACACCACCATCGGCCGCGGCTCGCAGATCGTCACGAGGCCGGGCGGATGGAATTATCTCGCAGACGCGACTGCGCACGCAGTGCTGATCGCGAGCAAGTCGCTCGCGCTGCCGGTCACGCAGTTCACGAACAGCATCGTGATCAGCCGCTGGGCCGGTGACGAATCGCCGGTGTATGAATACACGGGATCGTATGCTGCGTCGCTCAGTTTTGGTGCGTCGTCTTTCAGCGGCGGCGACGAATCGCAGCGGATTTTGTTCGTCAAAAATTCTGGTCTGTCTGCGTTGACGATCGAGAGCGGTGGCGGCTTTGATGGCCCTGGCTCATACGCAGCGCTCGTTCTCCTCCCCGGCGATGCCGTTCTGCTGCACGCGTGGGGCGACGGGGCGGAAGCGATGGTTCGCAATCGAATCCTCGGGCTGTATCGCGCGCGCGCAACGTCGCTCGTCGCAACAAAAACCGACACGTTCACAGTCCCGTCGTCTGGCGCGGATCGCGCAGACACATTCGTTTGTCGCAGCGCGACGCCGATGACGGTGACGATGCCGTCGGCGCCGGGATTCGCGGGACGCCGGGTGACTGTTAAAAACCGCGGCGCGGGGACTGTGACGATCACCGCATTCGGACTCGGCGGTATCGACGGTTCAGATACGATCGATCTCGCGACGAACGAATTCGTAAATCTCGTCTCTGATGGGACCGAGTGGCTTAGAATTTAAGCTGCGATTGACGCCTACGCATTGGTCAAATGAGCGACTCGCAATCAAAGACCCTCGAGCGGTGGTTGCCTGTCGCTATCGCCGCCGCAGCGTTGCTCGGCAACGTGCTCTATGTTGGCGTGCGCGTGGGCACGCAAGAAACGGTGCAAGAGGGGCATGCAAAATCAATCGCTACACTCGAAGCTGTCGCGAAAGAAGCGCGTCGCGACTACGTGACAAGGCAGGAATACGATTCTGACAAACGCGCAAACTCCGAAAAATTCTCGGAATTCAGGCAAGACTTGAGGGAGATTTCGGCGAAGCTCGATCGTTTGCTGGAGGCACGGGCGAAATGAGCTCGGGCGCTTTCACTTTCTTCGTCGTTGCGATGTCGATCATCGTGCTGACCTGGGCTATTCGCTACGCCGCACGCGGCACGCTGACGTCTCTCCGCAACCCGCGGCCACACCGCTTCGCAGACGACGAGTATTTCACGACTGAGCTCAGCGGAACGCGCTACGCGTTCACGGCTGAGCAGCTCGCCGTCGCCCGCGATCGAGCCCATCGTCTCAACAAGTAAGAGTGAGCGACTGACGCGCGCGCATTCTGTATGAATGCTCGCCCCGCTTCTGTCGCCACATCGATCGCCGCCATCGCCGCCTTCGCGCTCTCAGGCTGCTCTGTCGTCCGCGCTCCCCGCATCGACATCCCGGAAAGCGGCCTGCTCGCGCCAGCATCGGTGACCGCGCCCGCGGATGCTGGGAAGCCGGCAACCGTGGACTCAAGCGGCGAGGAGGCTAGGATGAAGATACCTGCTGGCTCGACTGTGA
This sequence comes from Verrucomicrobiota bacterium, assembly GCA_023426435.1. GTDB lineage: Bacteria > Verrucomicrobiota > Verrucomicrobiia > Opitutales > Opitutaceae > Opitutus. Next base: position 19,747 of record JAFAAS010000182.1, read on the forward strand.
CTGTGACGCGAACAGAGGCTGTCGCTGCGACGCCGACGACGCCGGCGCGGCCGGCGATGGAGGTGCGGGAGATCCAGCTGATGGCGGACACTGAATGGTATGAGCGGGCGCAGCGCATCGCCGCGAATTCCGGGGCGGTGGATACGTCTGTCGCGATGCGACGGCTCGATAACGAATCGAGGAAGCCGCTGCTTTATGCAGCAATCGGAGCGGTCGTCGTCGCAGGCGTGTTGATGTTCAGCGGCTGGCCGAAAGTCGCTGTGCTCGCGGGCGGGGCGGCAGTTGTGTTCTTCGCAGCGTGGCAGGTCGCTGGGCTGCCGGCGTGGTTTTGGATGCTCGGCGCTGCGCTGCTCTTCGTCGGTGCCGGCATCGTCGTCGGGTGGCTGCTTCGCGATCGCGACAGCAATGGCGTGCCCGACATTCTGGAGCGGAAGCGCGCTGTCGCACCGTATCCGGCGGCCTGATACATCAGAGCTGACAACGCTCAAAACGAAGGCGCGTATAGCGCGATATTCGACGCTGAGCCGGGGTGTGGTGCGGAATATCGAGCGCCAGCGCGCCCTAAGTTTCCCCTTGTCGCACTTTCGCCTCAAGCGAGTCGCGTGAAACGTCGCGAACACCGTTTGCGTCTGCGGATCGCAGGCCTTTGTCGATCGCAGCCAAGAACGCGGGAGACTCTTCTTCAAGCTCGATCAGCCAGTCGCGCACTTTCGCCACTTCGCACGGGGGCAAAGTCTGAAGCTGATTGATGACATCCGTCGCGCGGCGATCGGGTTGACCCCCGGACACCAGCGACGCGATTTCATCCCGGAGCCTTCTCTGACGAGCACGCTCGTCGCGATGCCATGCGTGACCGGCCTCAAGCTCAGCTTCCGGGGTATTGCCGCACCAAACCGCTCGCCCTATCGCCCGTGCAAACCCCGGATCTTTCTCTGACCGAATTCGCTCCTGCCTCTCGAGCCACTTCGCGACAACGTGCTTTTCGAGCTCTTCATCGCTCATGTCGGCGAGGTCGAAACGCGCAGGTGAATGTGCGCGAATGTGCTCCCAGATCGCGAGCGGGAGGCGCACCGTAACTTCGTCGCGACCAGCCGCGAACTCGACGCCGCTGAATTTCAGGAATACTGAGCCGTCGTCATAATCGTCGACGTAAAGTTCGTGGCTCGGACCAGCGATCAGCGGAATTTTCGTGGACATGCGCTGATCGACGTCGCTGCGATCGCTAGAGTCAACGCAGAGGAGACAGCGCAGAGGCTTGCGCGATAGAGCGTGATCGCCCATCATCGCAAGCATGACAGTCGACGAACTCGCTGCTGCTGCGCTCGCGCTAAGTGATGACGAACGACGAGATCTGCTGCGGCGACTCGTTGAATTGATGGAAGACGAGCAGCTCAGCGCTGAAGCCGCGGCAGCGATCGCTGAGCACCGCGCCGGCCGCACCCGTTTCGGCACACTCGACGAAATTCCGGATTGAGCCGCTTTATTCTTAGATTCGTCTTAGTTGCTTTTTTGTGCCTCCCTTATTTCAGAGGTAAAACAGCTAAGAAAATTGGCGCCCTCACGGGGAATCGAACCCCGGTTTGAGCCTTGAGAGGGCTCCGTCCTAGCCGCTAGACGATGAGGGCGGCGCTGGGAGGTGAGACGGTTTCTATTTCGGGGCGGGCGTCAAGCGTGGGGTTTTCCGAGGGTGAAGACCGAGCGGGCGCGGTGGGCAAAGCGTTGACAGTGGAGCGGGGCTGATCGGTTTTCAGGCGCAACGCGCGTATGGCCGATTTTCCCAATTACTTCGATGCAGTGCCTTCGGCGCAGAATGCGCTGGATTTGTTCAAGGGTGAATGGTCGTGCCGTTTGCCGGACGAGACGGGCCTCGTTGCGAGCACGGGACCGGTGCGGGCGTTTGAGGATTATCGGATCGAATGGTTTTCGCGGGCAATCGGCGGTTTCGCGGGGAAACGCGTGCTCGAGCTCGGTCCGCTCGAGGCGGCGCACACGTATATGGTGGAACGCGCGGGTGCGGCAGAGATCGTGTCGATCGAAGCGAATGCGCGGGCGTATCTGAAGTGTCTCGTGATCAAGGAAGTCTTTGGGCTGCATCGCGCGAAGTTCGAGCTGGGCGATTTCGTTCCTTATCTGAACAACACGAAAGCGAGCTTCGACATCGCGATCGCGAGCGGCGTGCTGTATCACCAGAAGAATCCGGTGGAGCTGCTGTCGTTGCTGGCCCAACACTGCGAGACGCTGCTGATTTGGACGCATTTTTACGATCGTGCCGGGATCGAAGCGAAGCCGGAGGTCGCGAAGTATTTCGATCCGGAGCCGGCGATCGCGACCGTCGCGGGTTATCGGCACGCGTTGTTCCGCAAGCGTTATGGCGAGGCGCTGGAGTGGAAGGGATTTTGCGGAGGCGGCGCGATCGATTCGTGCTGGTTGCCGAAGAACGACATAGTCGGAGCGGTGGAGCACCTCGGGTTTCGCGTGGTGGATCTGCTGGAAGAAACGAATGCGAATGGGCCGGCGATGTTGCTGGCGGCGCGGCGGCGGTGAGGCGGGAGCGCGATCTTACTGGAGGTGTTGGACGATCGAGAGGATTGGCAGGAAGAGCGCGACGACGATCGTGCCGACGAGTAGGGCGAGGAAGACGATCATCAACGGTTCGAGCAGCGAGGTGAGGCTCGCGACGGAATTGTCGACTTCTTCGTCATAGACGTCGGCGATGCGGCCGAGCATTTCGGGCAGCGCGCCGGTTTCTTCGCCGACCTCGATCATGCTGGCGACCATCGCGGGAAAAATGCGGGAGGCGGCGAGAGGTGCGGCGACGTTTTCGCCCTGTTGGACGCGGGTGCGCACGACGTCGATCGCGTCGGTCACGTGGCGATTGCCGCTGGTTTCGCCGGTGATGGCGAGGGCCTGGAGAATGGGGACGCCGCTCGAGAGGAGCGTGCCGAGGGTTCGCGCGAAGCGGGCGATGGCGGCTTTGAGGAAGAGGTCGCCGACAAGGGGTGCGCGAATCGCGAGCCAGTCGAGCGCGCGTTGTCCGGGCGGCGTGCGTTGGAGGAGCGCGGTGGCAAGTCCGACCGCGACGAGGAGCGCGGCAGAGAGCAGCGCGTGTTCGGAGACGAAGCGGCTGGCGCCGAGCACGACCTGGGTGAGGGCGGGGAGCGGCTGGCCTTTGAGCATGCTGGCGAAGATCTCCTCGAATTTCGGGACGACGAAAACCATCAACGCGGCGACGATTCCGACGGCGAGGATGATGACGATGAGCGGATAGGTCATCGCGGCCTTTACCTTGCCTTTGATGCGCTCGGCTTTTTCGCGGAAAAGCGCGACGCGTTCCAAGACGATCTCGAGCACGCCCCCGGCTTCGCCGGCCTTGGCCATGTTGAGATAGAGGCGGTCGAAGACTTTCGGATGCGCGGCGAGTCCGTCGGAGAAACTGCCGCCGGTGCGGATGGTTTCGGCGACTTGGTCGATGACGGCGCGGAAAGCAGGGTTCTTCTCCTGCCGGCTCAGGACCTCCAAGGCGCGGACGAGCGGCATGCGGGCTTTGACGAGCGTGGCGAGCTGACGCGTGAAGACGGTCAGCGATCTGGGGCTGACGGGACTTCCGAGCGTGGCCGTGGCGAGTCGCTTGCGGAGGGAACGCGAGGGTGGTTGCGCCGGGCGATCGGTCGCGGCTGAGAGGGCAATGGGAGCGAGGCCGCGTGCCTTCAGCGTTGCGGATGCAGCCTCGGGCGAGTGGCACTCCATGACGCCCTCGTGTTCGCGTCCGGTCTTCGCTTCGATCGCGGTGTAGGCAAAAGTCGGCATGGAGAAACGGAGTGGTTTGCGGTCAAGTGTGCCTCAGCACCTCGTCGAGCGACGTTTCTCCGGCGAGAGCGGCGGACAGCGCGCTTTCGCGCAGGGGGCGCATGCCGTGGGTGATGGCGGTTTCGCGGATGGTGAGCGCGGAGGCTTGGGCGAGCACGAGTTCGCGGATCTCTTCGGTGATCGGCAGCCATTCGAAGATGCCGAAGCGTCCGCGGTAGCCGGTTTGCGCACAGGCGTCGCAACCCCGTCCGCGGAAAAAGCGGGATGGGGCGGCGCGTTGGTTGGTGAAGCCGATCTGGTTGAGCAACTCGGCGGGCGGGGTGTAGTGCTCGCGGCAGGACGGACAAAGGCGGCGGACGAGACGCTGGGCGAGGACGGCTTCGAGCGTGGAGGCGATGAGAAACGGCTCGATGCCCATGTCTATGAGGCGCGTGACGGCGCCGGCGGCGTCGTTGGTGTGCAAGGTGGAGAGCACCAAATGGCCAGTGAGCGAGGCTTGGATGGCGACCTGGGCGGTTTCGAGATCGCGCATCTCGCCGACCATGATGACGTCGGGATCCTGGCGAAGGAAGGAACGGAGGGCCGACGGGAAGGTGAGGCCGACGGGCGGGTTTACGGGCACCTGCATGACTCCCTCGAGCTCGTATTCGACGGGGTCCTCGGCGGTGAGCAGCTTCGAGTCGGGTGTATCGATTAAACGGAGACCGCTGTAGAGCGTGGTGGTTTTGCCGGAGCCGGTGGGACCGGTGACGACGAAGATGCCGTTGGGGCGACGCAGGGTGGCGGTGACGCCGGCGAGGACATCGGGCGGCATGCCGAGCTGGGCGAGATCGAGCTGGACGGCGGATTGATCGAGCACGCGCAGCACCACGCTTTCGCCGAACTGTGTTGGCAGCGTGGATACACGCAGATCGACGGCGCGGCCGGCGAGCGTGACCTTGATCCGACCGTCCTGGGGCAGGCGACGTTCGGCGATGTTGAGATGGGCGAGAACCTTGATGCGCGACGCGATCGGCAGGGCGAAAGCTTTGGGCGGAGGCGCGAGCTCGTGGAGTGCGCCGTCGATGCGGTAGCGGATCCGGAATTCGGTTTCGAACGGCTCGAAATGGATGTCGCTCGCGTGATCGCGCACGGCGCGCGCGAGGACGAGATTCACGAAGCGGACGATCGGTGTCTGGCCGGCGAGGGCTTCGAGATCGTGCGCGGAAAGATCGTTGTCCGGCGTTTGCGGGAGAGGCGCGGCGCCGAATTCCTGCAGAATGTCTTCGAGCGACGATTCGTCCTCCCCGTAGTAGCGACGCACCAACGCTTGCACCTCGACCGGGTCGGCAATGACGAGGCGGACATCGCGCCCGGTGGCGAACGTGAGATCGTCGACGGTTTGGGGATTGAACGGATCGACGGTGAGCACATCGAGGCCGCGGTGATCGTGGCGCACGGGCAGCGCTCCGTAGTCGCGGGCGAGCGAAGCGGGCAGAGAGGCGATGCAATCGGGCGCGAGTGAGGAAGGGATTTCGTGGAGATAGTCGCAGTGGAGCGTGGCGGCGACGGCGCGCAGCAGATCGTCCTTTGCGAGCAGGCTGGAATCGAGGAGGACGGCGGCGAGAGATTTGCCGGAGGCGACATGTTCGTCGCGGGCGGCTTCCAGTTGGGCGGGCTCGATGAGAGCCCGATCGCGCACCAGTTCGTAGATGGCCTGGCTGTGGCTCTCGAACATGGCGGCGGATCGCGGAGGATCAGAGTTCTTTCAACTTCAGTCCCATCGCGAGGAGCTTTTCGCGCATGAGCGTGGGATCCTGGGCTTTTTCGACGGCTTCGTCGGGGGTGATGAGTTCGCGGTTCACGAGGCTCATCAGGTGTGTATCCATTGTGATCATACCGAGATTCGCGCCGGTTTGGATGTCGGACGGAATACGGAAGGTTTTGTTTTCCCGGATCAGCGACGCGATCGACGTGGTGGTAACCATGATCTCGTAGCCGGCGATGCGGCCGCCGCCGACCTTCTTGCAGAGCACCTGGGAGATGACGGCCTGGACGGAGGACGCGAGCTGGGTGCGGATCATGTCCTTCATGTTGGCCGGAAAGGCGTCGACGATGCGGTCGATGGTTTTTGCGGCGCTGTTGGTGTGGAGCGTGCCGAAGACCAAGTGGCCGGTTTCGGCGGCGCTGATGGCGGCTTCGATGGTTTCGAGATCGCGCATTTCGCCGACGAGAATGATGTCGGGATCCTGGCGGAGGGCGCGGCGGATGGCTTCGGCGAAACTCGGGACGTCGGAGCCGATCTCGCGCTGGGTGACGACGCAGCGCTTGTGGTTGTGGTAGTATTCGATCGGGTCCTCGATGGTGATGATGTGACCGTCGCGGTTCTCGTTGATGTAATTGATCATCGAGGCGAGCGTCGTGGACTTGCCGGAGCCGGTCGGGCCGGTGACGAGAATGAGGCCGCGCGGGCGGTAGAGGAGCTCGCGGATTTTGTCGGGGAGGCCGATATCGCGCAGACCGAACATTTTGTAGGGGATCTGGCGCAGCACCAGGCCGTAACTGCCTTTGGCCTTGAGCACGGAGACGCGGAAGCGGGCTTTGTCGGCGAAGGCGAAGCCGAAGTCGGAGCCGCCGTTGAGCTTCACGTTGCTGATGTGGCTGTCGGGCGTGATCGACAGCATGAGTTTCTCGGTGTCGGCGGGAGTGAGATTCGGGCCTTCGATGGGCGTCATGCTGCCGCTGAGACGGAGGGTGGGCGGCTGACCGACCTGAAGGTGGAGATCGGAGGCGTTTTGCTCGACGACGAGGTCGAGCAGTTCGTTCATTTCGTAACTCATGGCTGGAAAGAGGAGGGGTGTTGCGCGTCCGGTCGGCCGGTGGTCGGGCGGGACATCCTAGCTGGCGTCACGGGTGGTGATCGAGACGACTTCCTCGATGGTGGTCAAACCAGCGCTGGCTTTGCGCAGACCGTCTTCGCGCATGGTGCGCATGCCGCGGGAGCGGGCGTAGGCGCGCAAGCGCGCGGGGCTGGCGCCGGTGTGGATCATGCGCTGGAGTTCGTCGTCGATTTCGAGAATTTCGAAAATGCCGGTCCGTCCGCGATAACCGGTGCCGTTGCACGCGGCGCAACCGATGCCGCGCGCGAAGGACGCGGCTGCGATTTGGTCGCGGGTGAGCGAAATGCTGGCGAGTTCGGACGCGTTGGGTGGGTGAGGCGCGCGACACGTTTCACAGATTTTTCGGACGAGCCGTTGGGCCATGGCAGCGCGCAGAGAGGTGGCCACGAGGAAGGGACGCACACCGAGATCGACGAGGCGCGTGACGGCGCCGGGTGCGTCGTTGGTGTGGAGGGTAGAGAAGACCATGTGGCCGGTGAGTGAAGCGTTGATCGCAATCTCGGCGGTTTCGCGGTCGCGGATTTCCCCGACCATGACGACATTCGGGGCTTGTCGCAGCATGGCGCGGAGAGCGGAGGCGAACGTCATGCCGATCTCGGGGCGGACGGGCACCTGGTTGATGCCGGCGAACTGATACTCGATTGGATCTTCGACGGTGATGATCTTGCGATCGGAGCGGTTGAGGTGGTGAAGGCAGCTGTAGAGCGTGGTCGTTTTGCCGGAGCCGGTGGGGCCGGTGACGAGAATCATGCCGTCGGGTTGTGCGATGAGGCGTTGGAATGCGGCGTGATCGTCGGCGGCGAAGCCGAGTTCGGGCATGCCGAGCTGCAGTGATTCCGGATCGAGGAGACGCATCACGATGCTTTCGCCGTGGGCGGTCGGCAGAGAGGAGACGCGCAAGTCGAGGGCGCGTCCGCCGACGACGGCGCGGATGCGGCCGTCCTGCGGGATGCGTTTCTCGGCGATGGAGATGTTGGCCATGATCTTGAGGCGGGAGATCACGGCGAGTTGGAGGCGCTTGGGCGGATTATCGGCTTCGACGAGTGCGCCATCGATTCGGTAGCGGACGCGAAAACGGCGGGCGAGCGGTTCGAGGTGGATGTCGGAGGCGCGACGTTGGACGGCGGCGGCGATGATCGATTGCACCAGTTGAACGACGGGAGCGCCGGTGTCGTCGATTTCGGCGGTTTCGGAATCCGTTGTGGCCGGGGCGGAGGCGGGGTGAGGCGGAGGGAGAGAATTTCGCGGCTGGATTTCGACTGAGAGCGACGTGCCGTCCGGTTCGCGCGAGATGGCGGGATCGATGCCGTAAGCGCGTTCGAGGGCTTGTGAGACGGCGGCGGGGGTCGCGGCGAATGGGAGAATTTCCTTTCCGGTGACGTGGGAGAGCGTGTCGAGGGCGTCGGTGTCGAGCGGATCGGCGGTCGCGATGTGCAGTCGGGAGTCGTCGAGGGCGAGCGCGACGGCGCGATGACGTTGCGCGAGCGTTTGGGGGACGAGCGCCAGCGCGGCAGGAGAGGGATGCGCGCGGGTCAGGTCGATGAACTCGACGCCGGATGCCTCTGCGAGGAGTTTCGCGATCGTGGGTTGATCGAGCGCGCCCTGGGCTTGGAGGATGTCGAGCAGGCGCGGAGGAGGGAGCGCTGTGTCCTGATGCCGCGAGGCGGTTTCGCGAGCGGTGGCGAGTTGGTCTGCGGTCAGCGCTCGCTTGGCGAGGGCGAGTTGAAGGACGAATTCGTCGGCTGAAGTGGACACGGAAGCGACGCGCGGAGTATCCGCGTCGCTGTGTTGCATTCAACTAGCAAGTGGAGCGATGCGTGTCAGCAAACACGCGGAGAAAGAAGAGAACCACGAAGGGACACGAAGGGACGCGAAGGGAGGAAAGTGTCATACATAATATGACACTTTCGCGACGGGCCCTGCGGGGGCAGGTCGCGGGTTGAAGATGCGGCGAAGGGGCGCGGCCCGCAGGGGCGGCGCGAGGCATCTGTGACGAGCGAGGATTCCAACGGGATTCTTCGCAACTCTCAGAATGACAGGAAGGCTCGGACGGCTTCGCGGCGCTGTGAATGACAGAAGCGCCCAGACTGCGAGGCGAGCGGTTCTTTGAGTGCTAGGTGCGGCTGAGGCCGAGGAGGAATTCGGCGTTGGATTTCGTCTTTTTGAGACGCGTGATGAGCATCTCCATCGACTCGATCGGACCGAGACCCTGCATTGCGCGGCGGAGGCCGTAGATGCGTTGAAGCTCTTCGGGATGGTAGATGAGCTCTTCCTTGCGAGTGCCGGAACGGTCGATGTTGATCGCCGGAAAAATGCGGCGTTCGACGAGACCGCGGTCGAGGTGGAGCTCGCAATTGCCGGTGCCTTTGAACTCTTCGAAGATGATTTCGTCCATGCGGCTGCCGGTGTCGATCAGCGCGCTGGCGATGATCGTGAGGCTGCCGCCTCCCTCGATGTTGCGCGCGGAGCCGAAGAAGCGCTTCGGTTTTTGGAGCGCGTTGGATTCGAGACCGCCCGACATGGTTTTGCCGCCGGTGGTGAGCGCGTTGTAGGCGCGGGCGAGACGGGTGATGGAATCGAGGAGGATGACGACGTGTTCGCCGAGCTCGACGCGACGACGCGCGTTTTCGATCACCATCTCCGCGCAGTGAACGTGGCTCTCGGGCGTTTCGTCGAAGGTGGAGGAAACGACTTCGCCCTTCGTGTGGCGGCGGAAATCGGTCACTTCTTCGGGACGCTCGTCGATGAGCAAAAGGATGAGTTTGGCGTGCGGGCTGTTCGCGGTGATCGAGTTCGCGATGTTCTGGAGCAGAACGGTTTTGCCGGTGCGCGGCGGAGCGACGATCAAGGCACGCTGGCCGAAACCGATGGGCGTGAGGATGTCGACGGCGCGCATCGAGACATCTCGCTGCGTTTCCTCGGATTCGAGGAGGATGCGCTGCAGCGGGTAGTAGGGGACGAGTTCCTCGAACGGCGTGATCTTCGAGATTTCCGCCGGAGGCATGCCCATGACGGATTCGATGCGCAGCACGGCGGGGCAGCGTTCGCCCGGTTGAGGGGCTTGGACGGCAACTTCGACGCGGTGGCCGCGTTTCAAGCCGTAGAGCCGGATGAGGCTGTCGGGCAGGTAGGGATCTTCCGGATACAGCCGATAATTGACGTGTTCGTGAACGACGAACGCTCCGCGATCGGTGACGTCGATGTAGCCGCGATCCTTGATGGGGGTTTTGCGTTCGGCGGCGAGGGTGAGGATGGCGGAAAGCAGCTGCTTCTTGTTGGGGGCGCCATCGACAGGAACGCCGAGCTCGCGGGCGAAGGCAGTCAGTTCGCCGAGGGATTTGGCGTAAATTTCGTTGAGGAAGATCGGCGTGCCGCCGCCGGACGAGATTTCGTCGGCGGTTTTTTCGAGTGCGGGGAGATCTTCGAAGCGGGCGGGATTGGGCAACTCGCCGATGACGGGCGCGGTGCTGGGCGGGGGTGGTTGTTGCGGGTGTTGTTCGCGCGGGCCGCCGCCGCCGCCCTGCCAGTGTCCGCCGCCGCCGCTACCGTGGCGGCCGCGTTTGCGTTTGTTGCGCTTCCAGAAATCGCGACCGCCTCTGTCGCCTCCGCGGTCTCCGCGGTCGCCGCGATCTCCGCGTTCGCCACCGCGCTCGCCGCGCTCGCTGCCGCGGCCTCCTCGATCTTCGCCGCGGTCGCCGCCGCGTTCCTGCCACTCGGGCTGGGTTTGCGGGCGCGGTGGGGCGGAGTCGTCGGTTTGGGTGGGAGCGGGTGATGAGTCGGTGTCCGAAGGTGCGTCGTGGCGCGAGTCTTCGCGCGGTTCGCGGGCATGTGCCTCGGGAGCGCGCTCGGCGGTGGGTTCGGGCTCGCGTCGGGTTTCGCGGGGCGGCTCCGGTTCGGCGCGGGGAGGAGGCGGCGGTTCGGACGGGGTGGAAGGTTCGGGCGCGGGAGTGAGCTCCAGCTGTGCGTCGGCGGGTGCGCTTTCGGTGGCGGTTGCCTTCGCGGAGCGGCTGGTGCGGCCGCGGGTCAGGCGCGACGTGGTTTTACGCCGGGTGGGCTTCTTTTTTGCGGTGCTTTCCGCACCGTCGCTGGGGGTGGCGTTTTCGTCGTCGTTTTTCGAAGGCATGTCGGTCGTAACAAGTTTGAGTTCCCCGGCTGGGGAAAAGTGGGAGGAAGCGACCGGATTTCTCAGCGGGTCACCGGCAGTTTCGTGACGAGCCGGTCGATCTGCGCTTCGAGAAACTCGGGCGAGCCGTCGTTCCAGAGAACGAAATCGGCCGATTCAATTTTGTGCGCCAGTGGCAGTTGCTTGGAAATTCGTTGCTCGGCGAGCGCGCGTGGGAGGCCGCGCTGCTCCAGTCGAGCGAGTTGCTGGGCGGCAGAAGAGGCAACGCACACGGTGAAATCAAACCAAATTTCCAAAGCTTTCTCGAAAAGCAGCGGCACCTCCACGATCCAGTCGGCGTTGGGTTCCGCGGCGAACGCCGATCGCCACAATCCGAACAGCGGCGGATGCGTAAGTTCCTCCAGCCACTGCCGCTCCGAGTCATGGGGAAACACCCGCGCGGCGAGGGCGGCGCGATCGACGGAACCGTCCGAGCGGAACACGGCGGCGCCGTGGCGCTCGCGCAGGGCGGCGACGACGGAAGGTGAAGGTAGAACGCGTTCGCGGATGAGGGCGTCGGAATCGAGCAGGCGAAAGCCGCGTCGCGTGAACATTGCCGCCGCCGTTGTCTTACCGCATCCGATCCCGCCCGTAAGGCCCAGTGTCATGTGTGGTTTGCGTGGGAGGTTTCGACTTGCTCGCGTATTTCGCAAATCCTTAATGGCGCCGTCTTGGCCGGCTTTCCCCTCCGGCGGAGGCTTCCACTTCAACCTTCATGCTTCCGCGCGTCGACACGAAGAGCGCCCCGGCCGTCGCTGCTTGGGTTCAGGAGACATTCTCCGGGCTCTATCCCGAAGAGAAAAGCAGCTGGCTGCCGCGGTTGTTTAGTGACGTGGCGGATCTTTTCGAAGGGCGGCATCCGGATTATCAGGCGGTCGATCTTCGTTATCACGATTTCGAGCACACCCTGCAGGCGACGGTGTGTTTGAGTGAGTTGTTGAACCAACGGGAAAGACGTGGGGTGGCACCGCGGCTGAGTGCGCGGCAGTTTCAGTTCGCGATCGCGGCGGTGATGTTGCACGACGCGGGTTATCTGAAGCTGCGCCACGATGGAGAAGGCACGGGGGCGAAGTATACGTTTTGTCACGTGCTGAGGAGTTGTGCGTTTGCGGCGTCGTATCTGCCGACCCTGGGGGCGACGGAGGCGGAGATCGCGGGGGTGTTGGGGGCGATCAGTTGCACGGGGCCGACCAAGCAGATCAGCCGGCTGCAGTTCGAGAATCCGCTGGAGCGCTTCGTCGGATGTGCGCTGGCGACGGCGGATTACCTCGGGCAGATGGCGGCGCCGGATTATCCGGACGAGTTGGAGATCCTTTACGCGGAGTTTTGCGAATCGGACGATTATGCGAATGTGCCGCGGGAGCGGCGGGCGTTCAAATCGGCGGAGGAGCTGATCGCGCGCACGCCGGCGTTCTGGCGAAGTGTCGTGCTGCCCAAGCTGCGCAACGACTACGAAGGCGCGTATTCGTTTCTTCAGGACGCAGTGACCGGAGCGAATGCCTACGTCGAGGCCGTGGAGCGGAACATCGCGATCATCGAGAGCCGGTCGGCGCGTTTGGCGGCGGCGAGCTGAACCGCGCGTTCGGAAAACCTATGCTCGCCACGATCGTATCCGCCTCTTTGCAAGGAATTGACGCTGAGCTCGTGCACGTCGAGGTGAACGCGGGCGAGGCGGGGGATCCGAAATTGATTTTGGTCGGTCTGCCGGATGCGGCGGTGAAGGAGTCGGACGACCGCGTGTTTTCGGCGTTGAGCAACAGCGGGTTCAAGCCGCCGCGGACGCGCACGACGATCAATCTCGCGCCCGGTCATTTGAGGAAGGAAGGACCGTTTTACGATTTGCCGATTGCGCTCGGTATTCTGGCGGCGACGCGGCAGGTGCAGGCCGAGTCGATGGGCGAGTGGATGATTGCGGGGGAGCTGAGTTTGTCGGGCGCGACGCGTCCGGTGCGCGGAGCGCTGGCGATGGCGCGGCTGGCGAGAAAACTTGGAAAACGCGGTTTGCTGTTGCCGGAAGTTTCGGCGGAAGAGGCGGCGTGTGTGGAAGGGATTGAGGTTATCCGCGTGGATTCGCTGGATGCGGCGGTGCGATTTTTGGCGGGAGAGAAAGCGATCCAGCCGTTGCCGGCGCGGCAGATTCCGTCGCGTGCCTCGTTGCCGGAAGGCGCGGCGGATTTCGCGGAGATCAAGGGGCAGCATGCGTTGCGTCGCGCGGTGGAGGTGGCGGTGGCGGGCTCGCATAATTTGTTGATGATCGGTCCGCCGGGAGCGGGGAAATCGATGGTGGCGAAACGCGTGCCCTCGATCATGCCGTCGCCGATCCTCGAGGAGCAGTTGGAGATCGTGAGCATTCACTCGGCGGCGGGGCGGACCTTGTGCGGCGAGATGGCGTGGGGTTCGCGGCCGTTTCGGAGTCCGCATCACACGATTTCGGATGTCGGTTTGTTGGGCGGCGGTTCGATTCCCGGGCCGGGAGAAATCTCGCTCGCGCACAATGGGGTGTTGTTTCTCGACGAATTGCCCGAGTTCAAGCGGTCGGCGTTGGAGGTGTTGCGACAGCCGATCGAGGACGGGGAAGTGACGATATCGCGGAGTGCGGGGAAGGTGACGCTGCCGTGTGCGTTCATGTTGGTGGCGGCGATGAATCCGTGTCCGTGCGGATATTTGGGCGATACGAAGCATGAGTGTCGGTGTTCGCCGACGCAGATTCAGCGGTATCGATCGCGGATTAGCGGGCCGTTGCTGGATCGCATCGATATTCATATCGAGGCGCCGGCGCTTTCGTTGGCGGAGTTGAGGTCGGAGAAAGCGGGCGAGCCGTCGGCGGCGATTCGGGGGCGGGTGGAAGCGGCCCGGGAGCGGCAGCGGGCGCGTTTTTCCGCGACGCGCACGACGGCGAATGCGCGGATGAGCCAGGCGCAGATTCGGAAACATTGCGCGATTGATCCATCGCTCGGCGATTTGCTGCAGCATGCGATGGAGCAGCTGAGCCTGTCGGCGCGCGCGTATGATCGGATTTTGAAAGTGGCGCGGACGATTGCCGATTTAGCGGGAGCCGAACGGATCGAGTCGCCGCATCTGCTTGAAGCGATCCAGTATCGCAGCCTGGATCGCGCGCAGTTTTACTGAATTACTGAAGCGGCAGCGATGGCGGAGCCGAAGTCGGCGCGGAGGCGCGGAAGGGAAGTTTTTTGACGAGCACGGGGGAGCTGAGGCCGGGGAGGCGTTCGGAGAATTCGTCGGTTTCGCCGGCCTGGCGGAGAGCGCGTTGCACCATGCCCATGCGGGCGTCGAGATTGTCGATCATCGAGACGAAGACGGCTTCGGGCGTGGCGGCGTAAACGGCGGCGCCCCACTCGGGTTCACCCTGGTGCGAGAGGATGACGTGTTCGAGGCGTTCGAGCAGTTCGGCATCGAGCTTCGATTTCATCGCGGCCTTGCGCGCGAGTTGATAGCCGAGAACGACGTGGCCTTGAAGGATGCCGCGACGACTGCGTTTCGTGGCGAGCGTGCCTTCGTATTCGATGGTTTTGCCTGTATCGTGAAGAAGGATACCGGCCATCGCGAGATCGGCATCGACTTCCGGGTAGAGCGGAAGGAGGGCCTGGCAGGCGCGGGCCATGTGCAGCGTGTGTTCGAGGAGGCCGTGGCGGTAGGCGTGGTGCATCGCGACGGCGGCGGGGGACCAGCGGAAGGTTTCGCCGATGTCGTCGAACACGGCGCGAACGGTGGCGCGCAGTTCGGGATGAACGATGGATTCGATGAAGGTGTTGAACTCGGTCCACATCGCGTCGGCGTTTTCCGGCGCGGTTTCGATGAGGTTGTCGAGCAGGCCGGGGGCGCTGAGCTCGGACTCGGAGAGGACGGTGACGCGCGCGAGTTTGGGCGAGAGGCGGCCCTGGTAGAAATCGACTTTGCCCTCGACGCGGATGACGGCGCCTTCGCCGGCGCTGCGGAGGGTTTCGAAGACGGGGCTGTCGCTGAAGACGGTGCAATTGCACGAACCGCTGCGGTCGCCGAGTTCGACGCTGATGAACGGGTTGCCGTTGGAGGCGGTTTTGGCGATGAGCTTTTTGACGACGAGCAGACTGGTGAAAGGGCGGCCGCTTCCTGCGCCTTCGAAGGCTTTGAGTTCGCGGATGCAGGAGAGCGGGAATTCGTCGGACATGCGGGAGGTTTGGCGGAGGTGTTTGGGAGCGACAAGCTTCGGTTCGCGGAGCAGAAGGGGGAGAAGTGTCACCCAATAGGTGACACTTCTCGGGGAGGCGTGGGCGTGGCGTGTTGTTTCACGAGTTGAGTGAAGGGGCGGAAGAAGGGGTGGTGGACGTCGCGGAGGAGGGAATAGAAGACGGTTTCGCTGGGGAGGACGTGGGCGCCGGCGCGAACGAGCGCGTCGAGGCAGGTGCGGGCGTCGTCGGGGCGACGGGCGCCGAGGCAATCGGAGAGAAGCGTCACCTCGAGGCCGGCGGCGCGGGCGTCGAGGGTGGTTTGGTAAACGCAGACCGGCGTCTCGAGACCGCAGAGGAGAAGGTGTTCGATGCGGCGGGATTCGATGGCGGAGCGGATCGAATCGTTGGCGAAGACGGAGAAGGTGGTTTTGGGGAGTGTGACGGGCGAGGGAAGAAGTGAGAGAAGTTCGGGGGTGGTGGGGCCGAGTTTTTCGGGGACTTGTTCGGTGAAGAGGATGTCGAGACCGAGACCGGCGGCGGCCTGGAGGGCGAACGCGCAGCGACGCTGGAGGGCGTCGGAGGCGTGCATCGCTTTCAGGAAGACGGGTTGGAGATCGAGGCAAAGAAGAAGGAGATTGGGATGGCTGCTCATGAAAGAAGTGGTTCGGGGCGTTTAGCCGGCGAAGTATTTTTCCCGGGCTTTGACCTGGACGATTTTTTTGTCGGGGAGAATGCAGGCGGTGAGGCGTCCGCCCATGGCGCAGGCGGTGTCGATGCCGAGCGACCAGGTCAGGCGTTGGATGGTGGGGCGGGAAGTGTGGCCGTAGATGACGAAAGGCGGGCCTTTCCAGAGGGACGACCAATGCGGGCAATCGGGCGCTTCGGAGCGTTTGCGGGGTTCGCCGCTTTTATCGATATTTTGGATACGCGTGACGATGCGGGCGGGCTGGCGGCGCCAGGGCACGTGGGGGAGGAAGCCGCCGTGGACGAGCACGATGTCGTGTTCGCGATCGTGATACGTGAGCGGCATGGCGTTCAGGTAGGACCAGTCGCGACGCGTGAGTTGTTTGAGCGTGTCGAAATCGGTTTTCTTGAGATGCGTGGGATCGCCGGTCTTGCGGTAGTTGAGGAGGCGGAGCTCGTGATTGCCGAGGAGCGAGAGGTGAGCGTGCTGGCGGGCGAGGGCGATGACCTTGGAGCTATCGGGACCGCGGTTGACGAGATCGCCGAGGAGGATGACGCGGTCGTGGCGTTCGAGTTGGAGTTTCTCGAGCAGATCTTCGAATTCGCGATGGCAACCGTGGATATCGCCGATGGCGATGAGGCGTCCTCTCATCGGGCAGGATTTTGACTAGCGTTCGATTTTTGGGGGGCTAAACACAAGGCGCAATGGAACTGACGCTGCACTCTTTGGGGAAGAATTGCCGGGTGACCGGACGCGAGTTTTTGGAAGGCGAGCGGGTGGCGTCTTTTTTGGTGCGCGAGGAGAATGGCGAGATTGCGCGGCATGATGTGCTGGCGAGCGAAGTGGAGCGTTACGAGCGGCCGGCGTTTGTGTTTTGCTCGTGGACGCTGGCGTTCAAGACGAAGCGAGCGGAGGAGAATCCGGATCGGGCGATGAAGCTGACGGCGGAGAATTTGTTCGTGACGCTGGCGGATCCGTTGGCTGAGCCGAATGAGGAAAACACGCCCTTGCTGCAGTTTCTGGCGCTGATGTTGGAGCGGAAGAAGGTGTTGAAGCCGCGCGGGCTGAATGCGGACAAGACGAAGCAGGTTTACGAACACGCGAAGACCAAGCTGACGTATGAGGTGCCGGCGGGCGTGTTGGATGAGGCGTTTTTCGTGAAGATTCAGGGGCAGCTGGATTTGTTGGTGGGCGGGCCGAAGAAGAAAGCGGTGGAGGTGAAGAGCGAGCCCTCGGCGCAGACGACGGTGGGCGCGGCGACGCCGGAGTCGAAGACGGAAGACGGGGCGAAGTCGGAGGGTGAGAAGGTAGAGCCGCAGGCGGCGGAAGCGGTGGAGAAACAGGAAGGGGCGAGCTGAGGCGTCGCGCGACTTATCCGGCGGCGGCGGCGGGCGGGCTGCCGCGGAGGAGCGCGGCGGCCATGAAGAAGCGCTGGGCGGCGAAGGACGGTTCGTTCGCAGCGCGAGGAATCGGAGCGTAGGTGCTGTTGGGCTGGAGCTCGCGGGCGTCTTCGTTGTCGCGGAGTTCGGAGGCGAGGATTTCGTCGACGAGACGTTTCTTGAATTCGGGATCGTCGATGGGAAAAAGCGCTTCGACGCGGCGGAAGAAGTTGCGGGACATCCAGTCGGCGCTGCCGCAGTAAACGAGCGGGTCGCCGGCGTTTTCGAAATAGTAGATGCGCGCGTGTTCGAGGAAGCGGCCGACGATGTTGCGGAGGCGGATGTTTTCGCTGAGGCCTTTGACGCCGGGGACGAGGCAGCACGTGGCGCGGACGATGAGGTCGATTTTCACGCCGGCCTGGGAGGCGGCGTAGAGGTTGTCGATGGTGACCTGGTCGACGAGCTTGTTCATCTTGGCGATGATGCGCGCGGGTTTGCCGGCGGCGGCGTTGGCGGCTTCGCGGGCGATGAGTTCCTGGGTGCGAGCGTGGAGGTTGAACGGAGCGACGAGGAGACGTTTGAATTCGGGCGTGCGTCCGGCGCCGGTGAGGGTGTTGAAAAGTTGAGCGACCTCTTCGCCGAGCGATTCGTTGGCGGAGAGGAAGGAAATGTCGGTGTAGAGCCGGGCGGTTTTGGGGTTGTAGTTGCCGGTGCCGAGGTGGACGTAGCGTTTCATCGCGCCGCCCTCGCGGCGGACGACGAGGCAGCATTTGCAGTGGGTTTTGTGGCCGATGAGACCGTAAACGACGTGGACGCCGGCTTCCTCCATCTGGCGGGCCCAGTGGATGTTGTTGGCCTCGTCGAAGCGGGCTTTCAGTTCGACGAGGGCGGTGACCTGTTTGCCGTTGGAGGAGGCGTCCATGAGGGCGCGGACGATGGGCGAGTCGCCGCTGGTGCGGTAGAGCGTTTGCTTGATGGCGAACACCTCGGGATCGCGCGCGGCCTGCTCGATGAAATCGACGACGGGCGTGAAGGCATCGTAGGGGTGGTGGAGCAGAATCTCGCGTTCGCGGATGGCGTCGAAAATGGAGACGTGGGTGCGAAGGCGGGGAACGTCGGCGGGGGCGAAAGGCGGGTATTTAAGGTCGGGGCGGTCGATGATGTCGTAGAGACTCATCAGGCGCAGGAGGTTGATCGGCGAAGGAACGCGAAAGGCGAATTCGCGCGGGAGCTGCAGGTGACTGCAGAGGAGGGCGAAGAGGTCTTCGTCGACGCCGTCCTCGATTTCGAGGCGCACGGTGGCGCCGCGGCGGAGATTGCGCAGCTCCTCCTCGATTTTTTTCAGGAGGTTCTCGACCTCCTCCTCGTCGATGTAGAGGTCGCTGTTGCGGGTGATGCGAAATGCGTGGGCGCCGTGGATGCGGTATCCAGGAAACAATGACACGGCGTAGAGCTTGATGATTTCGCTGAGGAAGATGTAGCGCTCGGGGCCGTCGGAATCGGGTTCGAGCTGGACGATGCGCGGCAGAATTCGCGGGACCGGGAGGATGACGATGGTCTTTTCGATCTCGGGCGTTTCGGGGTCGTCGAGGGCGAGGAGGACGTTGAGGGTTTTGTTGACGATCTGGGGAAATGGATGGGATTGATCGACGGCGAGGGGGGTGAGGACAGGGGAAATTTGGGTGTGGAAATAGTTTTGAGCCCAGGCGGCTTCGGTGTCGGTGAGCTGAGTGGCGGTGCGGAAGTGGATGTGTTCTTTCGCGAGGAGCGGGACGAGCTGTTCGTGCCAGCAGCGGTATTGATCGTTGACGAGATCGTTGGCGGCGGAGCGGACGCGTTTCAGTTGTTCGCGCGGCGAGAGACCGTCGAGGCTGAGGTCGGCGGCGCCGGCGTCGGCTTGCTGGATGAGGCCGGCGATGCGGATTTCGAAAAATTCGTCGAGGTTGGAGCTGACGATGGCGAGAAACTTGATGCGTTCGAGGAGGGGATTGGTGTCGCTGCGCGCCTGTTCGAGAACGCGGCGGTTGAAGTTGAGCCAGCTTTGTTCGCGGTTGGCGTAAAGGGGGCGGTTTTCGGTCGTGGCGGTGCGCGCGATCGATTTGCCGGTGGCGCCGGCGATGCGCGGCTTGCGGGGGCGTTTCACGGAAGATGGGGCCATGCGAAGAAGTGAGGTTGCGCGGCCGCGGACGGCGGACGAGCGGATTGGCGGGCGTAACGGAAATGTTACACGACGCGGGGGAATCGCAACGTGGGCGGGGAGGCGCTTGCGCGGTGAGGGCACCGCGCCTCCATCGGCAAAGGCGAGCTACAGGCGGACGGGGACGCCGCGGGAACCGAGGAAGGTTTTCGCCTGGGAAATGGTGTAGGTGCCGAAGTGGAAGATGCTCGCGGCGAGGACTGCGCTCGCGTGGCCTTCGTCGAGGACTTCGGCCAGGTGATCGAGCGTGCCCGCGCCGCCGCTGGCGATGACGGGAACGGTGACGGCGTCGCTCACGGCGCGCGTGAGTTCGATGTCGTAACCATCGCCGGTGCCGTCGCGGTCCATGGACGTGAGAAGGATTTCGCCGGCACCGAGCTCTGTCGCGTGCTTCGCCCAGGCGACGGCGTCGAGCTCGGTGGGATTGCGTCCGCCGTGCGTGTAAACGCGCCAGGATTTGCCGTCGGGTTCGCGTTTGGCATCGATGGCGACGACGATGCATTGGGCGCCGAAACGGTGGGAGGCGTCGGCGATGAGCTGGGGATTTTTGATCGCGGCGGTGTTGAGCGAGACTTTGTCGGCGCCGGCTCTGAGCATGGTTTCGATATCGGCGACCGAGCGGAGGCCTCCGCCGACGGTGAGCGGCATGAAGCATTGTTCGGCGGTGGCGGCGACGACGTCGTGCATGATTTTGCGTTCGTCGCTCGAGGCGGTGATATCGAGGAAGATGAGTTCGTCGGCGCCCTGGGCGTCGTAGGCGCGGGCGGTGGCAACGGGATCGCCGGCGTCGCGGAGCTGTTGGAATTTCACGCCTTTGACGACGCGACCGGCGTTGACGTCGAGGCAGGGGATGATGCGGCGGGAGAGCATGGAGGAGGTTCCGAGTTCAGGGTTCCGGGTTCCGAGTTGTCGAACTGCGCGGTCGGTTGGCAAACTTGCGACCTTTCAAGTCGGATTGTTCCAGGTATCGCATGAAGGCTCCGATACGCCGGCCGGCTTCGTCGGCGAGTTTGTAGGTATTTTCGAATTCGTTCTCCGCGATGTAGCGCTCATCGAAGGCCGTGTAGAGGTGGTCTTTCACCTCGCCGCAAGAGCCCTTCGAAATGGAGAGGAAGCTGACGAATTCACGGTTTCCGTCGCGTTCGAAGCCTTCGGCGATGTTGGACGTGACCGACGATGCGGCGCGACGGATCTGTGAAACAAGCGGTAGATCCCGAGAAAATTCCTGTTTGCGGGTTAGCCGGTAGATCTGCTGCTTGAGTGCTCGACCAGCCTGCCAGCAATCGAGGTCCTCGAAGCGTCGGATGGTCGCCATGCTGAACTCGAAGCCCGGAACTCCGAACTCGGAACCGGCTGCTCGCCGCTTAGGCGTCGAGCAGCGCTACGTCGGGATCGAAGTTGACGATCAGGCGGTAGACGTGGCCGGGGCGCATGATCAGCGGGTGATCGCGGACGAGATACTGGAGGTAGTGAACCTTGCCGTAGTTCGTGCGATACGTCGGATCGTCGCTGACCACTTCGGTTTCACGCCAGGTGCCTTGGAAGTCGTCTTTCGCGACGGTGCAGCGGTGACCTTGCTGGCCGAGCGTGAGCGAACCGGGGAGACGATACTTCGAGTGGGGGGCGGCGATCGCGAGGACGTAGCGGAATTTATCCAACGTGACCTGCTGCTTCACCGTGTAGGCGAATTCGGCGGAGATCTTGTTGCCGGCGAATGTCCACTGGACCTTCACGCTGCCGAGATTCTTGACCGTCTCTTCCTGGATGTTGATCAGCTCGGGCTGCTCGTAGCGGAAGTAGAAGCTGTTGCGGAGACCGAGCCCGGTGACGCAGTTCTTGCCGTAGAAAGCCGGGAGCGTGACCTGTTCGCCGAAGGTGAGTTCGGGAAGCATGATCGGCGCGTAGACGTTGTTCGGCCAGTCGAACACCCCCGGGCAGTGCGGGAAGGGGAGCGAGTCGGCGGTGAGGCGGCTGCCGGAGCTGATGAGGGGGATCTGCGCGTGGAGGCCGCTTTCGGCGTCGCGATAGAGGAAGAGCCCCTGCTCCTTGCGGTTGGATTTGTCGAAGATGACGAACCGGCCGCTGGTGCGCGGGGGGTCGATCTTCGGAATACCGGCGGGCATGGCGACGGTCTTGGCGAGACGCGACCACTGGCACAGGTAGCGCGCGGCGTCGAAGTTGGCCATGCGCGTGGTGTGTTTTTCGTAGGCGGTGCGTTCGGTGTCGCGGAGATCGAGGAACCCGTGTTCCTGATCGAGATACGTGCCGTAGAAGAAGAGGAAGAGACGGCGAAGGATGTCGAAATACTTCACCTTCTGGTCGTCGGGGATCCAGCCGTCGCGCAGGCCTTGGAGGATCAAGCTGATCGGGTGCATCTGCCCGTAGGCGCCGCCGGCGCGACCGAACGCCCAGCCGAGGCCATCGGCGCGGACGAGGTCGGGCATCATCTTGATGTATTTCTCGGCGTAGGTGCGGAGCGTGGGGAGCTTGCGGTCGCGGACGCCGGAGTTGGCGTGGAGCTGGAGCGCGGAGCGGGTGAAGACGAAGAGCCAGACGCCGTAGAGATTGAAGTTGCCGCCGAGACCGGTGGTGGCGTCGTCGAAGAAACCGGCGGAGCTGGTTTGGGCGAGACGATCGACCATGCGCTCGATGAGGCGCGAGGTTTCGTCTTTTTTGGAGAGGCCGAAGGAGAAGCGCGCGACGGCTTTGGCGATGTTGAACGCCTGCCAGTGGTTGTCGTAGTCGCTGCGGTGAAGGAGCGCTTTGTCGATACGCTCCTGCGTTTCGGGGACGAGGCGTTCCCAGACGGGATTGCGTTCCTTCGACGGGCCGAAACAGAGGAGGCCGAGTGCGGCGTAGGCGAGACCGTTTTCGGTCGCGGGCTCGGTGAACATCTGTGCGGTGATGCAGCGGGCCGCGAGATCGATGAGATCGTGGCCCTTGAGCGTGGTTTCTCCCGTGGCTCGATAGAACTCGCCCAACGCGAAGGCGACGTGACCCGGCTCGTCGGCGCGTGAGTGTTCGCCAGTTACGGGGGAGAGGGTGCCGTCAGGTTGGATCGAGTCCAGATTGTGGGCCAGCATTGATCTGGCCATGTCGAGACATTGCTCGGAGAAACTGTGCATGCGGTGAGTTGGCGTGATGTCGGAGAGCCGGCTAGGAGCGCGGGAAGCGGATGAATCTCAGGAGAATCGGAGGGGGAGCAAGAGGGAATTTGGAGCGAACGCCCGGAAAAGCAGTAGGGCGGGTTTGAAACCCGCCCTACAAGGAAATCAGCGTGCGATAAGCTTGAGGAATTCGGCGTTCGTTTTCGTTTTCGAGAGCCGGGCGATCATGGTTTCGGTCGCCTCTTCGATCTTTTGTTGCACCAGGGCACGGCGGAAGAAGTGGATTCCCTCGAGGGTCTTTTCGTCGATGAGGAGCTCTTCCTTGCGGGTGCCGGAGGCGGCGATGTTGATGGCTGGCCAGAGGCGCATCTCGGCGCATTTGCGGTCGAGGACGAGCTCCATGTTACCGGTGCCTTTGAACTCCTGGAAGATGACATCGTCCATGCGGCTGCCGGTTTCGACGAGCACGCTGGCGATGATGGTGAGCGAGCCGGCCTCTTCGGTGCGGCGGGCGGTGGCGAACATCTGGCGCGGCTTCTCGAGCGCGCGGACATCAAGACCGCCGGAGCCCGTGCGACCGGAGTTGCGGGCGGTGTTGTGGGCGCGGGAGAGACGCGTGATGGAGTCGACGAAGAGGACGACATCGCGGCCGACCTCGACGAGGCGCTTGGCTCGCTCGATGCAGAGATCGGCGATGCGAATGTGGTTTTCGATCTGCTCGTCGTTGGACGAAGCCCAGATCTCGGCGGGAACGCTGCGTTTGAAATCGGTGACTTCCTCGGGACGCTCGTCGACGAGGAGAATCATGACGAAGCACTCGGGGTTGTTTTCCAACACGCCCAGCGCCATGTCGCGGAGGAGGGTGGTCTTGCCGGTGCGCGGCGGAGCGACGATGAGGCCGCGGGTGCCCTTGCCGATGGGGCAGAAGAGGTCGACGGCGCGCGTGGTCATGCGGCCATCCTTCATTTCCATCTTCAGGTGTTGATTCGGCGAGATGGTGGTGAGCGTGGTGAACTCGAATTTCGAGCGACGCTCTTCGAGCGGAACGCCGTCGACGGTTTCGATGAAACGCATCTTCGGGTTCGGGAAGCGGCCCTCGGGAGGGAAGGCGGTGCCGCCGATCATGGAGCCGGCGCGGAGCTTGAAGCGGCGGATGAGTTCCTTGGGAACGAAAGGATCGGTGGGGCGGCGCTTACCGCCCTTGGAGATGTCGATCAGCTGGCCGTTGCCGCCGCGTTGGAGATCGACGTCGAGAATGCCCTCGACGCGAATCGTCTCGATTTGCGGTGGGGAGGAAGGGGCGGCCGGCGCGCTTTCAGCAGAAGAAGCTGCGGCGGGGGAGTCGGCCGGGGAAGGCGCGTTGGAGTCCGCGGGGGCGGACGCTGATTTCTTTTCCATACGTAGAATGAGTCTGGGGCTGGCCAAAACTTGACGCTTCAAACTCATGTCGGGATAAGAGCCGCGTTTTGCGTCCTTAAACCCCCATCCGCCACTAACGTGACAGACCAGACGATTACCTCAGTTTCCCGGGAACACCGGTTGTTCAGGCCTTCGGCCGAGTTCAAAGCCCAAGCTAATCTTGGGAGCGATGCCGTTTACAAAAGATTGTATGCGGAGTCTGTCAACTCCCCAGAAAAATTCTGGGAGCGGCAGGCGAAGGAGCACCTGGTTTGGCGAAAGCCCTTCCGCAAAGTTCTCAATTGGAAAGCGCCGCACGCGAAGTGGTTTGTGGGCGGGAAGTTGAACGTTTCGGAAAACTGCCTCGATCGTCATCTCGGCACGCCCCGCGAAAACAAGGCGGCGCTGATTTTCGAAGGTGAACCGGGCGACGTTCGCACGATCACTTATAAACAACTTCACTTTCATGTGTGCCGGCTGGCGCATATTTTCGAGAACATGGGAATCGGCGCGGGCGATCGCGTGGCGATCTACATGCCGATGATTCCCGAGGCGGTGATGGCGATGCTCGCCTGTGCGCGTGTGGGAGCGATTCACACGGTCGTGTTCGGCGGATTCAGCCCGGAGGCGCTGAAGGATCGCATCAACGATTGTCAGGCGAAACTGGTGATCACGGCCGATGGCGGCTGGCGGCGTGGGAAGATCATCGAGCTGAAGAAGAACGTCGACAAGGCGCTCGAAGGCGCGCCGACGGTGCACACGGTGATGGTCGTGAAACGCTGCGGCAATCCGATCGATATGGTCGAGGGCCGTGACGTGTGGTGGAAGGAAGCGTGGGAAGGCGCGCCGAATACGCACAAGGCAAAGGCGTTCGATTCCGAGCATCCCCTCTTCATTCTTTATACCAGCGGTTCGACGGGGAAGCCGAAGGGCGTGTTGCACACGAGCGCCGGGTATCTACTCGGTTGCAAGCTGAGCTCGCACTACGTTTTCGATTTGAAGGAGAACGACCGCTATTTTTGCTCGGCGGACATCGGCTGGATCACCGGCCACAGCTATGTCGTCTATGGTCTGATGTCGAATGGCGCGACGATCTTCATTTATGAAGGTGCGCCGAACCAGCCGGAGCCGGACCGGTTCTGGCAGATGATCGACCGGCACGGTATCACGATTTTGTATACGGCGCCGACGGCGATCCGGGCGTTCATGCGATGGGGCGACAACTACGTTTTGCGTCACCGTTTGGATTCGCTGCGGTTGCTCGGTTCGGTGGGCGAACCGATCAATCCGGAGGCGTGGATGTGGTATTACAGGATGATCGGAAAGAAACGTTGTCCGATCGTGGATACGTGGTGGCAGACGGAAACGGGCGCGATCATGATCACGCCGCTGCCAGGGATCACGCCCTTGAAACCCGGTTCCGGCACGCGGCCGTTTTTCGGCGTGGTGCCGAAGGTGGTCGACGAACGCGGGAAGGAAGTGCCGCGGAATTCGGGCGGAAAGCTGGTGATTACGAAACCGTGGCCGTCGATGTTGCGCACGCTCTGGGGCGACGACGAGCGGTTCAAGAAAGCGTATTGGAGCGAGTTTCCCGGAATCTATTTCACGGGCGATGGCGCGCGGCAGGACGAGGACGGCTATTTCTGGATCGTGGGCCGGATCGACGATGTATTGAATATTTCGGGACATCGCATCGGCACGGCGGAAGTGGAGAGCGCATTGGTGTCGCACCCGGCGGTCGCGGAAGCGGCGGCGGTGGGGCGGCCGGATGAGTTGAAAGGGCAGGCTCTCGTGGTCTTCGTCTCGTTGAAAGCGGGGCAGATGGCGAGCGACGGGCTGAAAGAGGAACTGCGCAACCACGTCGGCAAGGAGATCGGTTCGCTGGCGAAGCCCGACGTGATTCGGTTCGCGGCGGCCTTGCCGAAGACGCGCAGCGGAAAAATCATGCGTCGCATCTTGAAGGAGATCGCGACCGGCGGTGCGGTGAAAGGCGACACGACGACGCTCGAGGATTTCAGCGTCGTGGCGAGTTTGCAGAACGACGAGTAAGCGCGTCGGCCCGTGAGAATTGGAGGGCGGGGCTCGGGCTCCGCCCTCTTTTTTTGTGACGGGAAAACGGGTTGAGTTGCGGTGATTGTTGCCACTCGATGGCGGCATGCCGAGGTCCAGCTCGTCCGACACGTGCGTGAGAGGTGCGAGGGTGGCGGGCGGTTTCACGTTGATCGAACTCCTCGCGGTGCTGGCGGTGGTGGGGATTTTGGCGGCGATGGTCTTGGGCGGCGGGAGGCGGGCGAACGAGGCGGGGAAAGTGGCAAAAGCGAAGGCGGAGATCGGGGCGCTGGCGCTTGCGCTCGAAACGTATCGACGGCAGCAGGGCGATTTTCCGCGGGTGGAAAATGCCACGGAGTGGGTGCACGTGCTGGCGAGTTCGCCGGGCGTGAGCGCGAAGCTCGATCTGCAACGCTTGGCGATCGAGCCGGGACGGGAGGCGGCGAGCGAAGCGGGGGCGCGGGTGTTGGATCCGTGGGGGAACCCGTATCTCTACTTCTATAAAACGGGTGGAGCGGCGGCGTGGAAGGCGACCGGGTTTGTGCTGTATTCGGCGGGGCCGAATGGCGTGCACGTGCCGCCGGATGCGGCGAGCGGATTTTTCGATCCGCTGCATCTCGACAACGCGGACAATATCTACGCCGAGTTATGAAGAGCGGAGGGCGGGGAAGAGGTTCGCGGGCGTTTACTCTGGTGGAGTTGCTGACGGTGATCGCGATCGTGGGGATTCTCGCGGCGATTCTGATTCCGACGGTGAACGCGGCGAAGGTGTCGGCCAACAAGACGCGCACGCGGGTGCAATTCAATCAATGGGCGGCGGCGATTGAAGCGTTTCGGAGCGAGTATGGATTTTATCCGAGCTTTCATGAGACGCAGCGGGTGAACGGTGGTGTCGCGGGAGCGGAGCATCCGTTTCACGATGTAGTGGCGGGACGGAGACGCGATGGAAGCGCGTTGGCGAATGGGAGCGCGGCGGCGGCGCAGAATCGGAAACGGATTTCGTTTTATGCGTTTGGTGAAGCGGAGTTCACCGCGGCGGATTCGCCGATGCCGAATTTGTTGTGCGATGCGTTTGGGAATGTGGAGATCGTGGTGCTTGTGGATCGGAATTTGGACGGGGTGATTGAAGCGAGCGATTACGGCGGGAGTTTGCCGACGGTGGGAGGAATGCGGCCGACGACGGAGGATTTTCCGGCGACGGGATTGCGGATGGGAGTGGCGTTTTATGCGCCGGCGCCTGGTGCGACGGCGGAGGCGCCGGCCTTTATCTTTAGTTGGAAATGAGAACGCGGCGCGCGAGTGCGTTCACGTTGGTGGAGCTCCTGGTGGTGGTGGCGCTGATTGCGGCGGTGGCGATCGCGATGGTCGGAGCGGCCGGAGGAGGACGGAGGAGCGTGGCACTGGAGACGGCGCAGGGGACGCTCGCGAATGCGGTGGCGCTGGCGCGAACGCGCGCGGTGGCGAGTGGCGGCACGGTGCGTGTGCTGGTGCACAATTCGCCGCAGTCACCGCTCGCGCACGAGCGATACCGGCGCTTGATCGTGATGGTGGAAGAGGCGGGAGGCGATTGGCGGGCGGTGGATGGATTCAAGCTTCCGGACGGGGTTTATCTGCTGCCGTATCGCACGCGGGTGCCGACGGGGATGTTCGCGGTGCCGGCGGACTGGAGGACGGCGAATAATCAGCAAGCGTTGGGGTCGTCGGCGCTCGCCGGAGCGCCGATGGAATTTAGTTACGACGCGGAAATGGTTGAGAGCTGGGAGTGGCTGGCGTTCACGCCGCGCGGGACCGTGGATGGAGCGGGATCGCTGATTGCGGCGACGGGGAGGGAGCGAGGACCGTCGGAGGCGGGGAGCTCGATGGTCGAATTGGTCGATCCGGAAAACGTGCGCGGTGTAATGCTGAGCAACTACGGCGTGCCGCGGTTGTTGAACGATCGGAGCGGGTTTTGACGAAGATGTCGGCGCGAGCGGGATTTTCGCTGGTGGAAGTGGTGATCGCGGTGGGAGTGTTTGCGTTGGGCGTGGGGGCGATTCTGGGTTTGTTGCCGGGATTGTTGCGGGAGCAGCAGGCGGCGGAGGGAACGCTGACGGCGGTGCGAATGGCGGATGGGATTCAGAGCGAACTGAGGACGATTACGGGAGGAAATATCGCGGTGCTGCGATCGCAGTTGGCGGGTGCGGGGAGTGAGACGAGCGACGCGCTCCAATTGGTCGCGAATCGTGATGGGAGCGGATTGCGGGCGTGGTCGAGCGGGGACGAAGGTGAGCAGTATTTCCTGGTCGAGTTGTATTCGTTTCCTGAGGACAGCGTGGCGGCGCGGTTGCAGGCGGCGGAGGCGATGCGGGCGAAGGTGAGCTGGCCGTTTCGGGTGGGAGTGGGTGAATCGCGCGTCGAGACGCCCGTGACGCAGCGGGAATGGGTGGAGTTCAATCTGGTGTTAAGTCGATGAAGCGGGAGGTGGAAGGATTCACATTGGTGGAGGTCGTCGTCGCGCTGGCGGTCACCTTGTTGCTGGCGGTGATGTCGGTTTTGGCGGTGCGCGGATTACTCACCGTTTGGCAGCGGACGCACGGCGGCGCGGTGGGAGCGATCGAAGCAAAGCTGGCGTTGGATCAACTGGAGCGCGATGTGCAGTCGGCGTTGTTGCGAAGCGATGGGAGGGTTTGGTGGGAGGTGCGCGTGGTGGGTGAGGGCGAGTTGGCGGCGCATGGTTGGGAACTTGGAGGGAGGATGAAGCCGGCAAGCGAAAGCGAGCGGCTGGTGCTGGAACGCGTGGAGGGTTCGATCGCAGATGCGAGATTCGGGCGGGCGGGAGTGTGGTTGAGACTGGTGAGCAGCGACTACGATAGCGACGCGCGGGCGAGTCAGCCGGTGGCGATTTCGTATCAGATCGCGCGGCGGGCGTTGGGATCGGGGAGCGGATCGCCGGCGGGGTATGCGTTGTTTCGGGAGAAGATGAGCGCGAAAGCGACGTTCGAAAATGTGATGGGAGTGGGATTCGGTGCGAGTGCGCCGGCGGCTTTGGTCGGGGTGGAAAACGACGATGTGTTGGCGAGCCATGTCGTCGATTTTGGCGTGTGGGTGTTTGCGCGCGATTCGGCGGGGCAGCGGGTGCGGTTGTTTCCGACGGTGAATGCGGTGCCGACGGCGGCGCAGTTTCCGCGCGAAGGCGAACCGGTGGAGGTGCAGGTGATGCTCCGGGTGTTAAGCGACGAAGGGGCGACGCTGTTGCACGCGTTTGAGACGGGACGGATTGAGCCGCGGGCGGGTATGAGTGCGGATGAAGCGTGGTGGTCGATCGTCGAGGCGCATTCACGGGTTTGCGTGCGGAGCATTGAAGTGAAAGCGAGGGCGTGGTGAGGTGGAGGGGTGAAGGCGGATTCGCGTTGGTGCTGACGCTGTCATTGCTGGCCTTGGCGGTGGTGGTGGCGGTCGCGATCGCGATGACGGCGCGCGTGGGTTCGCGGATGGCGGCGACGGCGGAACTTCAGACGCAGGCGCGGCAGAATGCGTTGTTGGGTTTGGGTGTAGCGCTGGATCAACTACAGACGACGGCCGGACCGGATGGTCGAATCACGGCGATGGCGGGAATGGCGGGCGAGCTGCCGCAGAGTTCGTTTCGGCATTGGTGCGGCGTGTGGCGGGTGGGGGCGGCGGCGCCGGAGGCGTGGCTGGTTTCCGGTGCGGGAAATGGGGCGGTTCCGCAGCTGAGTAGCGAACGTATCGTAATTGTGGGGACGAATACGGTCGGCAACCCGGCGGACCGCACGGATCAGGAGCTGGTTGAGGTGGGCTTGGTGGAGCTGCCGGAAACGGAACGGGGAGGGCGGGGTCGGTTTGCGTATTGGGTGGGAGATGAAGGCGTGAAAGTGAGTGCGGTTGTGCGGGGAGGGGAAGCGCAGGTGGCGGGTGCGAGTGGAGTGGAGCTGCGGGCGAATGTGAGACGGCTGGTGAGCGGGAGCTTTTCGGCGCAATCGGCGGCGGCGGCGAAGGTGGAAAGTTTCGAACAGCTGAAGCAGGCGGCGACGGGGGTGTCGCTGACGGGATCGTTTCATGCGTTGACGCATCGGAGTGTGGCGCTGCCTGCCACGGCGGTATGGGGAATGCCGTCGCCGGAAGGGAGGATCGTGGGAGCGTTCAATGTGAACACGACGAGTGAAGCGGCGTGGCGGGCGTGGTTGGAGTATCCGGATCACAACGACGCTGTGTTCGGGCAGACGGCGAATCGGACCTTGAGCGGAGCGCGGCGCATTCGGGATCTTTTTGCGCAGCGCGGGCGACCGTTTGCCTCGGTGGAGGAACTCGAGGCTTCGGGCTTGATTCAGGCGGCGTTCGATAGTGCGTCGCCGAAGATCACGACGATCACCGCAGAAGAGTTTTTCGAGGAGTTGCGACCGGTGTTGACGACAAGATCGGATACGTTTCGCGTGCGGGCGTATGGTGAGGCGACGACGGGAACGGGCGGGATGCGGGCCGTGGCGTATTGCGAGGCGGGGGTGCAGCGGACGGCGGAGATCGTCGATGGCGCGGTGGGGCGGCGGTTTGTCGTAACTTATTTTCGGTGGCTGCTGCCCGAGGACGTTTGAGGTGGGAAAACTTTTGGATGGATTTTCCCGGGAGAGTTTGCACGTTTCGACGCGTTTTCGCGCCAGAGTAGCTCAGTGGTAGAGCAGAGGACTCATAAGCCTTTGGTCGCCGGTTCAATCCCGGCCTCTGGCACCAATTAGTTGGGAGCGAGGAAGTTGCCGCAGGAGAGAGGAGGGGCTGCGCACGGGATTATTTCAGATAGACGATGCCGTGGCGGAGGGCTTCGATGGCGGCGCCGGTGCGGTCGTGGACGCGGAGTTTGGCGAAGAGCG
Organism: Verrucomicrobiota bacterium; assembly: GCA_023426435.1. Classification (GTDB taxonomy): domain Bacteria; phylum Verrucomicrobiota; class Verrucomicrobiia; order Opitutales; family Opitutaceae; genus Opitutus. The sequence goes on from JAFAAS010000182.1 coordinate 50,441, forward strand.
TTTTGAGGTGAGATTTCACGGTGTCTTCGGAGATGAAGAGACTGGCGGCGATTTCCTTGTTGCTGCGGCCCTTAATGAGCGACTCGAGGACGTCGCGCTCGCGTTCGGTGAGTTGCTCGCGTTGGGCGCGCTCGGTGAGACGCTCGGCGACGGAGCGGGGAAGCGGTGTTTCGCCGGCGAAAACGCCGCGGACGGTGCCGGCGATTTCCTCGATCGACATGTCTTTGAGAAGATAGGATTTCGCGCCGGACTGGATCGCGCGATGGATGTCTTCGTCCAAGTCGTAAGTGGAAAGAACGATCACGCGGGCGTCGGGATGTTTTTTGCGGATGGCGAGAATGGCTTCGACGCCGCCGATGCCGGGCATGCGGAGGTCCATCAGCACGACATCGGGACGAAGTTCGTCGTAGAGTTCGATGGCTTGCTCGCCGTTGGAGGCTTCGCCGATGACCTCCATTCCCGGTTGGCTGCCGATGAGTCCGACGAGACCGATGCGCATGGGCGGGTGGTCGTCGACGACGAGCACGCGAATGATCGGTTCGCCGAGATTAGCGGAAGGAAGCGGGTGGTCGGGCGGCATGGCGCGCAGGATCGAAGTTAGACGGAGACGGTGACGGCGATGCGAGTGCCCTGGCCGGGCGTGCTTTTGATTTCGACTTTTCCGCCGAGCAACTCGGCGCGTTCCCTGATGCCGACGAGGCCGAAGCTGCGGTGGGCGCCGTTGAGCGGTTTTCCGTTGGAGAAACCGACGCCGTCATCTTCGACGCTGAGGCGGACGTTGCGGCCCTCGAATGCGAGCTCGACGCTGATGCGACGCGGTTGGGCGTGTTTGCTGGCGTTCATGATGGCCTCCTGGCCGATGCGCAGGAGGTTGTTTTCCACGACGGGCGGAAGGCGGCGGGTCGCGCCTTCGATGCGCATGTGAGGTGTCACGCCTGTGTCCTCGGTTGTCTGTTTCAGGATGCTTTCGAGCGCTTGCGCGAGATCGCCGCGCTCGAGGATTTGGGAGCGCATGTTCCAGATGGTTTCGCGTGCCTGGGTGAGCGCGGCGCGGGCGAGTTGGTGGGCGACGGCGAGGTTTTGGCGGGCGGGGGCGCTGAGTTCGCCGGCGCGGGTGCGAAGCAGTTCGAGTTGGACGGAGATGGCGCCGAGACTTTGGGAGAGCGTGTCGTGGATTTCGCGCGCGACGCGGTTTCGTTCGCTCAAGATCGCGGTGAACTCGGTTTCGGCCATGGCGCGGCGGTGTTGCTGCTCGCGAAGACTGCGGCGCAGCGCGAGCGTGACGATGGCGACGGCGCCCAGCAGGAGGACGAGCAAGGCGGACAGCGCCCAGCCGATGCGTTCGGCGCTCCACCACGATGGTGTTTGAATTATGGATACATCGGCGGGCGAGCGTAGCAGGAGTTGGAAGGATCGCGGCTCCCACAGGCCGCCGAGCGGGCCGGCTTCGTCGGTGAGGACGGAGCAGATGCCGGAAATCCGAACGAGGCTTCCCGGCTGCCAGGTGTCGGGTGCGGGTGTGTTTTCGGGGAGATGCAATTGGGCGCGCAGCGGGGTGTCGCGCCAGTCGAGCGTCAGTGAGATGCTATCGGGGAAGCGGCGCAGTTCGACGAGTCGAGCCTCGAGTTGGACGAAGTCGGCGTCTCGCTGCAGGGCGCTGGAAATGTCGGTCAACACCTGCGGGGCGGGCGGAGCGTGCGAGCTTCGTTTGCGAAAAATCGCATCTTCCAGCACCGGGCTGTAGCCGCCGCGACCGGGGAAGCCGATGACGTCGACTTCGTCGCCGAGTTGGAGAGGCAAATCCTGCGTGGTTTGCACCCGGAGACTGTGATCGCCGTCGCGCAGCCAGAGAGCGGCGCCCGGTTGGTAGTGAGTGACGATGCCGCGCACGTGGACGCGATGGCCGTGTTTGCCGTTGGGGCGTTCGAAGCGGAGCAGAGTGGAGACGGCGCGCGGTTGTCCGTCGAATTGAAGAGGAGGCGGAGGCTTCTCTATCCGCACCTCCTCGCCGCAAGGGACTTGGACGAACGGACGCACGAACTGGCGGTTGCGGTTGTGAAGATTAAAGCAGAGCCCGCGCAACCGGATCACGGCGTCGACGTAATCTGCGGGATCGAGGTGACCGCAGATTTGGGCGCTCACGCGCGTGTTGCCGGAGGCGAGGCTGACGATGACTTTCGGGTGGCTCGCGTGCGCGCTGCTTTCTTGAGGAGGCGATTCGTAGCGGGTGCCGGGCGGCGGGGAGCCGTTGTCGCTGGGAGATTTCGGTTGGACGCTGCGCACGATGCCGGAAACCTCGATCCATGTGGCGTCCATATGGCCGGCGCTGAGTTCGTCGAGGGAAACGCGAACCGGGTCGGGCAGCGGAGCTTCGCCGATTTTGACGAGATTGCGCGCGATCACGTAAGGCGCGAAACCGCCGGGATCGGTCACGCCGGCGATTTCGAGGACGTCGCCGCGCTTCATCGTGGTGACGAGGTCGGGAGGGCCTTGGACGTAGATGCCTTCCGTTTCGTCCTGGATCACGAATGCGATTCCCTCCGGGTCGGCTTCGCCCATGAAAATGCCGCGTAAACGGACGGGGAGTTCGCGACGCGCTTCGTTTTCGGGGAGCGCGCGCACCTGGGCGGCGGTAGTGAGCGGAGAGGTGTGCGGAGGTGTGTCGGCGATTGCCGCGAGCGAACCGGCGCCGAGGCAAACAAGAAGCCGGGACGCGACAGAAATCGGGGGCGGGCATCGCAAGCGGACGAACATCTGGATTCTTCGCTTCGCTCAGAATGACAGAAGGGAAAGGTGTTCGAAAAACTAGGAGGAGCGAATTGGAGCGGCGTTTAAAAGCGGATGGAGTTGGTGAGCATCCAGGTGGTTCGGCTGGGGATGCGGGCTTGCGCGATTGTGCCGTCGGGATTGGCGAGGATGGGGATCAGTTCTTCGTCGGCGAAGAGATCGCGGACGTTGAGCTGAATGCTCCAGACGTATTTGCCGCGGAGCGGACGCTCGTAGCCGATCCACGCGTCGTAGTTGGTTTCGGCGGGGCCGTAGATCGGGCGGGTGACATCGGTGACCCAGATGTTGGCGTCGGTGTTGTATTGGGGGTAGTAGCCGATGGCGGTTTTGTCCTGCCAGCGGACGGCGCCGCCGATGTTCACGTTGCGCAGGGCGCCGCTGAGGAAGGTGTAATTGGTGACGAAGTTCAGGCGCCACCGGCGAAGTTCGCTGACGGCGACGCCCTCGCCGGAGATCGCGTTGAGATAGGGACCGTAAACGTCCTGCATCATGCGTCCGCCGAACGTGTCCTGCTCCGATGAATACGTGGTGCCGCCGCCCCAGTGACGAAGATCGGCGAAGCCGTCGATGGTCCAGTAGTTCAGCTGACTCGGGCCGCCGGGATTGTTGTTGTAGCCCTCGAACCAGAGCTCGCGATTCGCGGCGACGAAAGGCGCCCAGTCGGGAAGGATGTTGTTGCGGACGGCTTTGATTTCGGCGGCGTTGAGCGTGAGGCGCCAGTTGGGGAGAGGATTGGCGGTGAGCTCGATTTCGACGCCTTCGGAAACGAGATCGTTGGTGAGCTTCTGGCCGGCGGGCGGGCTTTCGCCCCAGATGCGATAGTCGTCGCCGGTGATTTTTTCGAATTGTTCGGCGGCGACCCAGGCG
>JAFAAS010000008.1 GCA_023426435.1 Verrucomicrobiota bacterium
CAGCCGCTTCAATTGAAAACCAACCACACCGTCGCCACCGCCCCGCCGATCACCACGAGCACCATCAACAAATACAAACTCCACTTCAGCACTTTCGCGATCACCCAGATCGCCACCGCCGCCACGATCGTCAAACACGCCGCCACCAACCACTCCGGATATCCCGCAAGCGATTCAAACAACGGATTCGGCGAATTCTCCACTGGCACGCGCCCGTTAAGTCTCACCCCCGTCCCGTCTCCAAGCCCAAATCCTCCAACTCACCTTCTCGGAAAATGATTTGCCCCACCTTCCGCTCGCCGCCCCACTCACCCCAAATGAAATCCAAGCCTCAACTGCTCGCGTGGGTCACCTGCGACGGCGTGCACATCGATCCCGGCTCCGGCAAACACACGTTGCTCGGAGTTTTCTGCAACATCGGCGCCCGCCAGTTCCCCGTCACGCATCCGTTCATGGTCTGGTTTCTCACCATCACCGACTGCAGTCCCGGCGAACACAAAATCCGCATCTCCATCGGCCTCGACCCCACCCGCCCGCAACAACTTCTCCAGCGCCCGTTCGAAGCCAAAAATCCGCTGCAGCGCATCAACCTCATCAACGAAATCCGCAACCTCACTTTCCCCCAACCAGGCGACTACAGCATCCTCATCGAAATCGACGACGAACCGCTCCTCGTCACCAACCTCACCGTCACCTCGTAATTCTTCTCCCCCGCGACTGTCATTCTGAGCGAAGCGTAGAATCCAGTTTGATCTTCGCGACCGGCACCCTTCCCGCTTCAACACCATGCCCACTCCCCCATTCGACCTCCTCGGCGTCGGTTCGCCGATCATGGATCTCCTCGCTCCCGTTCCCGATTCCTTCCTCGCCCACGCCGGCGGCGAAAAGGGCGGCATGGTCCTCATCGATGACGCCGAGATGCATCGCATCCTTTCACACCTCGAAATCTCCCCCGCCACGTCCACCGGCGGCTCCGCCGCCAACGCCACGTTCAACGCCGCCCGCCTCGGCCTTCGCACCGCCTTCCTCGGCAAGCTCGGCAACGATGGCCTCGCCGACGCCTACCGTCACTCCTTCGCCGCCGCCGGCGTCGACACCTCTCGCTTCAAACGCGCCGAGCTCCCCAACGCCCGCTCGCTCATCCTCGTCACGCCCGACGCCCAACGCACCATGCGCACCAGCCTCGGCGCCGCGATGACACTCTCGCCCGACGAAATCTCGCCCGACGACTTCGCCGGCTTCCGCCACGCGCACATCGAGGGTTACCTCGTCTTCAACCAAGCCCTCATCGACCGCGTGCTCAGTTGCGCCCGCACCGCCGGCTGCACCGTCAGCATGGACCTCGCCTCTTTCGAGGTCATAAACGCCACGCGCGACTGGATCTTCTCCCAACTCCACAAGGGCATCGACGTCGTCTTCGCCAACGAAGACGAAATCCGCGCGCTCTATCAGGATCGCACTTCCGACTACGCCAAACTCGCCCAACGCCTCGCCTCCACCGGAGTTCTCGCCGCCGTGAAAATGGGCAAGGACGGCGCCTGGCTCGCCCGCGGAAACGAACTCCACCATGTCGCGCCCGTCATCGTGTCCGACGTCATCGACACCAACGGCGCCGGCGACGCCTGGGCCGCCGGTTTCCTCTCCGGTTTCCTCCGCGATCTTCCTCTTCCGAAATGCGGCGAACTCGCCTCGCTGATCGGCGCCGAAACCGTCCGCCACCTCGGCCCCATCATCCCCGCCTCCGCCTGGCCCGCCTTCCACGCCCGCGCCCAAGCCTTGGCCAGTTAGGTGAAGCTCGACGTGGGTCGGGCGTGATTCAATCCTCGAACCACCCCGACGCACCTCATCGCTCCACCATGCTCTCGTTCCAACGCGTCACGAAGCGCTACGGCTCCATCCTCGCGCTCGACGACGTCTCGCTCGACATCGCGCCCGGCGAATTCTTCGGCCTGCTCGGCCCCAACGGCGCCGGCAAATCCACCCTGATGTCGCTCGCGTCCGGCTTGCGCGCCCCCGACTCCGGCACCGTCTCCCTCGAGAGCCGCTGCCTCGCCTCCGATCGCACGCTCGCTCACCGCACGCTCGGACTCGTCCCGCAATCCATCGCGCTCTACACCGACCTCACCGCCGAACAAAACCTCCGCATCTTCGGGCAGCTCCACGGTCTGCGCGGACGCGAGCTCCAAACGCGCATCGACGAAGCTCTCTCCGCCGTCCAACTCGCCGACCGCCGTCGTGCCGTTGTGAATACATTTTCCGGCGGCATGCAGCGCCGTCTCAACCTCGTCGCGAGTCTCCTCCACCGCCCCCAACTCCTCCTCTGCGACGAACCCACCGTCGGCATCGATCCACAATCGCGCAACGCCATCTTCGACTACCTGCAGCTCCTCAACCGCTCCGGCGTCACCATCATCTACTCGACGCACTACATGGAGGAAGCCGAACGCCTCTGCTCGCGCATCGGCATCATCGATCACGGCAAACTTCTCGCGCTCGGCACGCTCGACGAGCTCCTCACCCAACTCCCGTTCGAAGACGAAATCGTTTTCCCCGACCAACCTCCCACCGCCGCCTTCGCCGCCGCTCTCGCTCCGCACGGCGAACTCGCCTCCGCCAACGGCACCCACCGCTTCCGTCCGCGCTCCGCTTTTCCGCTCTCCGCCTTCTTCACGCTCGCCGAATCGCACGACGTTTCACCGCGCCTTTTCCATCACCGCCGCCCGACGCTCGAAGCGCTTTTCCTCCATCTCACCGGTCGCACGTTGCGCGACGCCTGAGCTCCGCTCCTCAACCTCACGCTGCGATGTCTCCGACGTTCGTCCTTCTCCGCAAAAACCTGCTGATGTTCTGGCGCTCCAAACCCGCCGTCATCATCACGTTTCTCGTCCCCATCATCCTCGTCGCCCTCTTCGGCCACGTCTTCGGCCTGTATCGCCAGGAGTCCGGCCCCACCGGTATCCCGCTCGCCGTCGTCAACGCCAGCACGCATCCCGGCGCGGAAAAACTCCTCGCCGCCCTGCGCGCCGAAAAAACCTTCCGCCTCATCTCCACCAACCGCGACGCCGACAACGCCGAGCGCCCGCTCACCGAAGCCGACGCCCGCGCCGCGCTCGCCCACAACGACTATCGCTACGCTCTCATCATCCCGTCCGACCTCATCCCCGAATCCGGCTTCGGCCTTCATCTCGTTTTCCTCACCAACCCGCGCAACGAAATCGAAGCGCAGATGGTCAACGGCATCCTCCAAAAAACCATCTTCACCGAGGTCCCACAGCTCCTCGGCCAGTCGCTTCAATCCAGCGCCCGCCAGCGCATCGGCTCCGTTCCGATGGACAACTTCAATCGCTCCATCGCCACCGCCATCGCCAACGCCTTCGGCGGCGACGCCACCGCGATCCAACAACAAATCGAACAAGGCAATCTCCTGCCCGCCGACGCCACTTCCGCCTCTCCGCCTTCGACCGATTCCACCGCTTCCTCTGCGCCGCAATCTTCCTCCGCCGACGTCCTCAGTCGTATCCTGAATTTCGAGACAGAACAGATCGCCGGCAAGGAAGTGAAAAAACCCATGGCCGCCCGCCTCGTCGGCGGCTACGCCATCATGTTTCTCCTCTTCGCCGTCAGCGGTTCCGCCACCTCTTTTTTCGAAGAGAAAAACACCGGCGTCTTTCAACGTCTCCTCTCTTCCCCCGTTCGCCCGTCTCACATCATCTGGGCACGATTCTGGTTCGGCCTGATCCTCGGCTTGATCCAGGTCAGCGTTCTCTTCCTCGCCGGCAACTTCCTCTACGATCTCGAAATCGCGCAGCACCTCATTCCGCTTTTCGCCGTCGCCCTCGCCTCCGCCGCCGCCTGCTCCGCCTTCGGTCTTTTCGTCGTCGCCATCGCTCCCAACGCCGACGCCGCCAGCCCCATCGCCACCTTCATCGTTCTCTCGATGAGCGCCATCGGCGGCGCCTGGTTTCCCGTCAGCTTCATGCCCGACTACATCCAGTCGTTCAGCAAGCTCACCCTCGTTTACTGGTCCGTCGAGGGCTTCACCGACGTCCTGTGGGCGAGTCGTCCCCTCTCCGCCGTTCTCCCCCACATCGGCATCCTCACCGGCATCGCCGCCGCCGTGATGGCTTTTTCGATCTGGCGCTTCCGCCGCAATCGCATGTTCGAGTAACCCCGCTCGCCTCCCGCTTTCTTGGCATTCTCTGCGCGCCGTTTGTCATTCCAGCCCGCGCGCGTTGCGACCCCGCCCCGCTCACATACGCTTGGGGCGCCATGAACGACGTTTACCCCAAGGAAAAAAAACTGCCGCTCATTCCGGCAGTCGTCATCGGAGCCCTCGCGGCCGCCCTCGTTGTCGTCGTGTTCGCCTTCATGAATCGGGTCAACGCCGCCGACATCCGCCGCGCCGAGGTCGAGGGCGAACTCACCGTGGCTCGCGCCGAAATCGAACAACTCCAAACCCAGCTCGCCGAAGCCCGCTCCGCCGCCTCCGTCGCCCAAACCCAGGCCAACGAAACCAAAACCCTCCTCTCTCAAATCCAGGTCCAACTCTCCGAATCCCGCGCTGAGCTCGCCCGCACCCAGCGCCAATGGGACGAATCCCGCTCCGCCGCGGCTCAGCTGAGATCCGAACTACAACAGGCCACGGTGCACGCCCGCGAGGTCCGCGCCAAAGCCGACGAGGTCGAAACCGAACACGCCAAACTCAACCGCCAGCTCGCCGACACCAAGGTCGAAGTCCTCCAAGCCCGCCGCGAAGCCGACCAAGCCAAATCGAAACTCGCCGAAGTTCAGGCGCGTCTCGACGCCGCTCAAGCCCAGCTCGCCGCTCCCGCGAAAAGACGCTGACACCCGCCTCGGTCGGAACCGCTTCGTTCCCCTCGCGCGCTGCCCCTCCGCAGCGCGCTTTTTTTTTCGCAGCACCTTCGCCTTCAACATTCGCCGCTCCGCATTCCACCGACGCAAACGCCGGGTTTGTCCCTATACCGAGCGCAATCGAACAGGTGTAAATTCCGCCGCCATGAACGATCGCTCCACCCCTGCTACCCGCCCCAAATCCTCCATCGTTCCCGTTGTCATCAGCCTGCTCCTCGCGCTCGCCGCCGTCATCGCGGCCGTCGTGTTGTGGGGGCGTGTTGGCGAAGCGAATACACGCATCGGCGACAGCGAAACTCGCGTCGCCGAAGCCCAGGCCGAAACCGCCGAGCTTCGATCCCAACTCGCCGAAGCCCGGAGCCAGGCCGACACCGCTCAAAAACAACTCGAAGAAGCGCGGCTCGCATCCTCCAAACTCGAGACGCAGCTTTCCGAAGCCCGCGCCAACGCCGCCCAACTCCAGAAGCAAATCGAGGAGGAAAAAGCCAACACGGGTCGCGTTCGCTCCCAGCTCGAGAAGGCCGAAGCTTACGGCCGCGACGTTCGCACCCAGGCCGACGAAGCCCAGACCGCCACCGCACGGCTCCGCAAGGAAGCCGAAGACGCGAAAGCCGCCGTCGCCGAAGCGCAACGCCAGGTCGACGCCGCCAAATCCCAAGCCTCCGATCTCCAATCCCGCCTCGAACAAGCCCAAGCCCAGATCGCCGAGCTCCAACAAGCCGGCTCCAAAAGACGCCGCTAACGATCACCAATGGAGGCGCGGTGCCCTCACCGCGCCCTCTTTCAGCGACTCCTCCCCGGAGTCGCTTTTTTCGTCTCTCATTTCCCCGTCTTGCCCGCCGCCGTATTCCTCCTTCACTCCACCGCCCCCATGTCCGCCCCGCCTGCCAAGCTCCCGCACGCCGCTCCCACCCCAGGCT
>JAFAAS010000053.1 GCA_023426435.1 Verrucomicrobiota bacterium
TGCGGGGGGGGGGGGGGGGGGGGGGGCGCGCGGGGAGCGGGCGCCCTACCGGCGCTGCCGCGCCATGGTGAAGTCGTGGCGCGGTGGGTCACTTCGACGAGTCGGTGGCGTTGCGGTCGAAGCCGAGGTCTTTGATCGGCGGGCCGGTGAGGCGGGGTTTCTCGACCTCGACGCGTTCCTGGCCGCGGAGCATGGTGATTTTTTCGCCGGCGCTGACGAAGTCGGTGGCGCGGTCGATGACGACGGGGTTTTCGGTGAGGACGACTTTCTCCTCGCGCGGCAGAACTTCGGCGCGGCCGCAGGTGGCGGTGCGGGTGCCTTGGGTGATGGACACGTTGCCGGTGGCGAGGAGGTAGCGGAATTTTTCGAGGGTGGGGATCGACTGGTTGCGTTCGTCGTCGAGGCGGGAGGCGATGAGCTCGAGGCGGTCGGCTTCGATGCGGAGATTGGTGCCGGTGACGACGACGTTGCCGGTGCAGATGGCTTTGGTTTCGTCGCCTTCGGACCACATATCCATGTGATCGCAGGACAGGGTGGTGGGCTGCGGCGCGGCGGCGCGGAGAGCGGCGGCGGCGAGGAGCGCGAGCAGGCTGAAGAAGAGGCGGCGGGTCATTGCAGAAGATCGGTGAGCTCGGCTTGGAAGGTGATGCGGACGTCGCCGTTGAGCGAAATTTTTCTCTGGCGGTGATCGTAGGTCCATTCGCGGCCGGAGGCTTCGACCTCGTCGCGGATGAAGCGGACGTGTTGGGTGCCGAAAGCCTGTTGTTCGTCCGGGATGAACGTGGCGGCGGGGCTGAGGATGATGGTGTCGACGGTGGTCGAGACGTCGCCGGTGAAAAGCGTGAGATTAAGGTCGACGACTTGAAAGCGGTCGTTCGTGAGGGCGCGGGCTTCGGAGCCGCGGGCGGTCATGGAGCGGTGGCCTTCCTGGGTGAAGAGGGGAAGGATCCAGTTTTTGGCGGGGGCGGTGACGGCGGCGGCGAAGGCGAGGGTGGGAGGTAGAAGGAAGGCGAGGAGGAGAAAGGCGGATGAGGCGCGGCGACGCGCTCGGAGAGCGCGCACTACCGGCGCTGCTGCGCCTTTGAGGATGCGAGTGCGAAAGATCATGCGCGGGCGGCGAGGATGAGCTCGCAGATTTCGCGGACGGCGCCGCGGCCGGCGGGGCGTTGGGTGACGTAGTCGGCGGCGGCGAGAGCGGAGGGCATGGCGTCGGGGACGGTGGCACCGATGGCGGCCCATCGCATCGCGGGGGCGTCGATATCGTCGTCGCCCATGTAAACGCAATCGGCGGCGGTGAGGTTGAGTTGCGCGGCGAGTTCCTGAAGGGCGGTGATCTTGTCGATGCGGCCCTGGACGAGGTGCGGGATTTTCAGTTCGGCGGCGCGAACGGAGGTGGCGGCGGACCCGCGGCCGCTGATCCAAGCGGTGAGGATGCCGGCTTTTTCGAGGCGTTTCAGGCCCATGCCATCGAGGATGGAGAAACCTTTCGACTCGGAGCCGTCGGAGTGGATTTGGACGGTGCCGTCGGTGAGGATCCCGTCGACGTCCATCGCGAAGAGGCGAATGGTGGACCAAGGGAGGAAGGAGGCGGCGGAGGGCATCGTTTGTCTGAATCGTGCTCGTGATCGTTATCGTGCTCGTGCTCGAAAAGAATCGAGAGGAGGGAAGCGGCAGGCGATCACGAGCACGATTACGAGCAAGAGCACGGTGGGTGACTCGAAGGCGCGAATGTAGAGTCTCGTCGTTTCACTCCAGCCAGGCGGTCACCTGCTCGATGACTTTTTCGAGGGTGGGGCGGTGGAGTTGTTCGAGTTCGGGGGCGAACGGAACGGGGATGTCGAGCGAACCGATCCGGAGCGGGGCGGTTTTGAGGGCGGAGAAGTTTTGCTCGGTCAAGCGGGCGACGAGCTCGGCGCCGAAGCCGTGGGTGCGGCGGCCCTCGTGCAGGACGACGAGGCGGCCGGTGCGGGCGACGGAAGCGTGGATGGCGTCGAGCTTGAGCGGCGAGAGGCAGCGGAGGTCGAAGAGATCGAACGTGTGTTCGTATTCGGCGCCGACGTAATCGCAGACCTCGGCGGCGAGGTGGACCATTTCGCCGTAACTGACGAACGTGGCGTAGTCGCCGGTGCGGAGTTGTTTGGGCGTCCAGACCTCGCGGTAGTTGGGATTCCACGACACGGGGTGTTTGCCGCGGCGGTAGAGGCCCTTGTGTTCGAAGAGAATGACCGGGTTGTTGTCCTCGTAGGCGGCGAGCGTGGCGTCGAAGGCATCCTGCGGCGTGCTCGGGTAGAGCGCTTTGATGCCGGGGAAAGAGAGGAAAACGGATTCGAGTTCCTGCGAGTGGAAGGAACCGAGCGTGATGCCGCCGCCGCACGGGAAGCGAAGGACGAGCGGGCAGGCGACGCCGGAGCGGTAGTGGAACGTCGCGGCGTTTTGGGTGATTTGCGTGACGGCTTCGGTGGAGAAGTCGGCGAATTGGAATTCCTCGATGGGGCGGTGGCCGTTGATGGCGAGGCCGATGGCGTAGCCGGTGCAGGCGCTTTCGGCGAGCGGTGTATTGAAAACGCGGTTACGGCCGAATTCGTTGAGGAGGTTTTCGGTGACCTTGAACGCGCCGCCGTAGGTGCCGATGTCCTGCCCGAGCACGATCGATTCGGGGCGTTCGGTGAGGATTTTGCGGAGCGCGTGGTTGACGGCTTGGGCCAAGGTCAACGTTTCGGCGGTGGCGGGCTCGGGGCGCCACGTCATGGGCGCGGAGGCCGGGGCGAAGACGTCGGATTTGAGTTGAGCGGCGTCGGGCTCGGGGCGCGGGACGGCGAGGGCGATCTTGATGCAGGCCTCGATGTAGGCGGAGAGCTCGGCGTCGATGGCGTCGAGTTGCGCGGTGAGGCCGGCGGTTTCGAGCTGCGCGCGGAATTTCGGGAGTGGATCGCGGGCGAGGAAGGCGTCGCCTTCGCCCGGTTTCAGGTAGTTGCACGTGTCGTAAGCGGCGTGACCGCGCAGGCGGAGGGTATGGGCTTCGACGAGGATGGGCCGCGAGGTTTCGCGGGCTTTATCGATGGCGGCGGCGAGGGTGCGGGCGGTGGTGACGACGTCGGCGGTCGTGTCGAGGGCGAAGCCGTGGATGCCGTAGCCGGCGGCGCGGCGCCAGAGCTCGACGTCGGGGCCGAATTGTTCGGCGCAGGGGGTGGAGTAGGCGTAGCAGTTGTTTTCGATGACGAAAACGACGGGTAGCGAGAGGAGAGCGGCGAGGTTGAGGCACTCGTGGATGTCGCCGGTGCTCGAGCCGCCGTCGCCGAAGATGGCGAAGCCCACGGCGGGTTTGCCCTTGCGGCGTTGGGAGTCAGTGGTGCCGAGGACGGGACCGAGCATCGCGCCCAGGTGGGAGATCATCGGCAGCGAGCGATTGGCGGGATCGCCGCGGTGGACGTTGCCCTCGCGCGCCTTGGTGGGGCTGAGGGCGTTGGCGAAGTATTGGTTGAAGTGGTCGCAGAGGTGTCCGCCCCAGATGAGATGCCCGCCGTAGTCGCGATGCGTGAAGCTGACGACGTCGATGGATTTGTCGGCGAGGAGAGCGAGCGGGATGATGAGGCCCTCGTTGCCTTGGCCGCCGGTGACGGTGCCTTTGATGAGGCCCTGGCGGAACAGGTCGAGGTTGCGGTTATCGCCGTTGCGCGAGAGCTGCATCCACGCGTAGAGGCGGAGGAGAGTGTCGGGCGTTGGGTTCTCGAGGTCCGCGGCGCGGAGATCGCGCGCTGAAAGGATCGCGGGAGGAGTCGGTAAAGCCATGTCGATGGCTGACGGTGAGACGCGGTGGGGAGGCTCGCAAGCGAGAGATTTGGATCGCTGCGCTCACCTTGGCGGGTTCGCGGAGTGCGTAGCTACATCTGCGCGGTGGGGGCACCGCGCCTCCATGAGCAGGGTTAGCTCGGGGAAGGGGCGATGGTTTCGCCGGCGATGTATTGGGCTTCGACGAGGATTTTGCGGCGGGGCGCGGTCGGATGTTGAATGCGATTTACGAGACGCGCGACGGCGGCGGAGCCGATTTGTTCGTGCGGAACGCGCATGGACGTGACGCGTTTTTGGCCGTGCGCGGGGTCGAGGCCGTCGAAGCCGGTGATCGAGCAATCCTCGGGCACGCGAAGACCGCGGGCGGGAAGATCCTGGGCGAGTTGGTAGGCTTGGTGATCGGCGGCGCAGACCCAGGCGGTGACGCGTTCGTCGCGGACGAGGCGGGCGACGGTGTCGGCGACCTGGGGTGGTTTCACGGGCGGGAGATTGCGGCGGACGTTGATGACCCAGTGTTCGTTGAATTCGAGACCGAGGTTGAAGACGGCTTCGACGTAGCCGCTGAAGCGGCGGGCGACCCAGTGACCGCCGACGGGGTAGTCCCAGGAGAGGAAGCCGATGCGGCGATGGCCGGCGGCGGCGAGGCGTTCGACGAGCGAGGCCATGGCGGAGGCGTCGTCGGTGTCGATGATGTCGATGGCGGGTTGGCTGTAGCTCTCGAGGACGGCGACAGTCGAGAGGCGTCGTGAGATCATTTCGACGGCTTTTTCCTCGAACGGGTAGATGAGAATCACGCCGCGCCAGTCGTTTTGGCGCATGTTGCGGAAGATGGGCTGGCGTGTGGATTCGGGGTGGAAATCGGCGGGCGCCTGGTAGCAGACGTCGATGGTGACGTGGTCGATTTCGGCGCGCTGTTGGATGCCGCGCAGGATGTAAGGGAAGGTGGCCATGACGACCTTCTCGGCGGGGATGCCGATGAGGACGCCGATGGTGAGGGCACGGGAGTTTTTGCCGCGGCGGCCGAGGCGGCCGGGCGATTGCTGGTAGCCGAGTTTGGCGGCCATTTCCTGCACGCGGCGGCGCGTCTCCTCGCTGATCGCAGGATGATTCGCGAGGCTGCGAGAAACGGTGGCGCGCGAGAGATTCAGGCGCTGCGCGATGAGCTCCTGATTCAGCGGCGGCATGGACTTTTTCGCCGAGGAAGGGCGGGGCATTGCGAAGCGATATGGACGGTCGGGGGCACGGTGTGAAGCAACAAACAGGAGAAAAGTTATGCAACAAGATTAAAAAGTTTCGCGTGAAAACGCGTAGAACGGGCGTGATAGAAATATGTAAGTGACTGCATAGCAAAATGAAGTAGGCATCAGGAATGCGCAACAATGATGTGCAATGTGTCATGCACATAAAAGTTGACATCGCTGATGGTCGTCGGCTCTTTTTGCCACGGCCCGCCTCAAAGGCGTGGTGATCCTTCCCAACTCACTTTGTCCGTAATCGTGGTGCGACCTGCGGGGCAGGCGCTTCGCGAGTGTCCGCGGACAGGAGCTTTCAACACCTAACACCCCATGACCCCCCGAACCCGTTCCGCGTTTTACGCCGGATTTGTGATGAGCACGCTCGCGTTGGCTGCGAGCTTACCGAGCGCTCGCGCGCAGCAGACTGCCGCGTCGCCGACTGCGACGGAGGAAGGCGCAACGGACGAAGTCGTCCGTTTGTCGCCTTTCGTTGTCAGCACCGAAAAGGACAAAGGATATCGCGCCACCAATTCGATTTCGGGGACGCGCCTCGACACGCCGATCAAGGAGCTGCCGATGCCGATCGAGGTGATCACGGAGCAGTTTCTCCGCGACACGGGCTCGACGGATTTGAGGCAGAGTTTGCGTTACAGTGCGGGCATCATCCTGCAGTCGCAGAACGACCAGGGGTCGAATGCGTTTTATGGCGCGGGCGGCGTGCACAATCCCGAAGGCGCGACGGCGAACAAGACGCAGTCGACGTATAAGATTCGTGGTTACATCTCGGACATCGTGTTGCGCGACGGTTATCGGCGTCAGAGCGCGACCGATTCGATCAACATCGGGCGCATCGAGGTGATTCGCGGGCCGGCGGCGCTGCTTTATGGCATCGGGAATTTCGGCGGCATCGTGAATTACCTGCCGAAGGCGCCGGAGGCGGAGCGGCATTCGGCGGTGGGGGTGAATTACGGGAGCCATGATTTCATGCGCGCGTGGTTCGACACGACGGGGCCGTTGAATGAAGCGGGCACGTTGGCGTATCGGTTGACCGGTGCGATTCAGGACACGGGCAATCACACGGAGCTCTACAACGAGAAGCACTGGTTCATCTCGCCCAGCATCAGTTTTCGTCCGTGGGAGAAGACGCACATCGTCGTCGATTTCGAAGCGGGCCAGCAGGAGGAGGACGCGTTGGGTTTCCAGAGCGTGCGGGCGCGCTCCGACATCGATGGGATTGGGCAGGCGGACCGGTTGCAGAGCTCCGGCTTCGTTCAGTTTGCAGGGAAGGATAATCGCACCTTCCGCTGGTCGGGTCCGGATACGTTTCGGAATTCCAACCAGAACAATATCCGGGCGCAGCTCACGCAGGAGTTGCTTCCCGGGCTCAACTTCCTGGCCGGCTTCAATCGCTCGCGGGTGACCTTCGATGCGCGCGACGTGAATGGCTCGATGCGTCAGAATGTGGGACCGGTCGGGCTGCGCGACACGATCACGGTGATCCCGATCGATGTCGCGAATGGATCGAGCGAGTTTCAGCAGGCGGAGACGCCGAACACGATTTTCGAGTATCAATGGGCGGATACAGCCGAGCGAAACATCCGCGATCAGGCGCGCTTCGAGCTCAACTACGCGTTTCAACTCTTCGAAGACCGCAAGTGGCTGAAGATGGACAACAGCATCCTGCTCGGTCGTTCGGTGGAGGAGGCGGATCGCACGACGCGGTTGAAGCGCACGGCGAACAATACGTTCAATTACAAGCGTCCGACGGACACGTCCTACATTCGCTTTGGCACGCAAGGCGACGGCAGCGCGGACGTGGCGATGGTCGATATCAATCACATTGCCAGCAAAGCGAAGAACACCGGCGACTACATCGTTTATCAGGGCAAGTTTCTCGATGAGCGCGTGGTGGTGGTGGCGGGGCGGCGTCGCGATAAGAACGAAAACGCGGTGGACTCGCGGATCTTTCATCCGGATCCGAGCGAGAGCTCGGTGACGCGTCCCTCGCAGAGCGACAACACGGAGCAGTATGGCGTGACGGTGAAGCTGACGGATTACCTGAGCGTTTACGGACTCGAGGCGGCGGGCATTCAGCCGAATTTCGAAGGCTTGCGCGATGCGGCGGGAAATCCGCTCGGACCCGTGACGGCGAAGAGCAAGGAAATCGGCGTGAAGGTGGATTTTCTCGACGGCCGGATTTCGGGCACGATCAGCAAATTCAAGATCAAGCGTTCCGGCGTGCCGTTTGGCCAGTGGTGGATGCCGACGTTGAAAGGCACGTTCGATACCTCGCGTCCGATCATCTATAACGTTGGAAACTTCAGTCCGAGCACGGTGCCCGGTGGCAGCAACGGCGGCAACGGCGCGGCGGATGCGGCGCTGCCGGAATGGAATGCGGGCGTGGCGGCGGGCGCGATTTACCAGTTGAATAATCAGTGGTATGTGAACGCTTCGCAATCGACCGGTGCGGCGTATCTGGACCGCGTTTTCGATCTGACGAAGACGACGAATCCGGGTTGGCCGGGCTGGTTGTTCACGGCCGACGATCACACGAACAACGGCTGGGAAGACCGCGGCGACGGCAATGGCTATCAGTCCTACGTGCAGCAGGAGGACGAGTCGGATGGCTGGGACGCGCAGCTGATGTTCACGCCGAACGACAATCTGCAATTCATCGTGACGTATGCTCACACGAAGCGCGTGATCACGAATCCCGGAAAGTTCATCAAATATCCGCATCCCGAGAATCGCTGGGCGATCTGGTATTTTCCGGACAGCAACTGGGGTTTGACCGGCTATGATCTTGAAGAGGTTTACACCGATCCGAGCGACACCTCGACGTGGACGGGAATCGGCTGGGGTGCGGGTCAGAGTCGCGACGACACGCCGAAGCATGCGGTCAGCGCGTGGGCGAGTTATCGTTTCACGGATGGCCCGTTGAACGGGCTCGTGTTCGGTGTTGGCGGCCAGTGGGAATCGGAGCGCGAGTATTTCTCGGGCGTCACGGTGGCCGGTCAGAAACAGACGAACGGCAAGGGCGAGTTGACGATCTTGAAGCACGATCCGCGGCTGAACGTCGACCTGATGGTGCGTTATCCGTTCAAGCTGCGCGAGCATGACGCGTGGGTGCAGCTCAACGTTTACAATGTCGCGGGTGACAAAGACCTTTACGGTTTGATCTATGCGCCCGGGCGGAGTGCGCGGTTGGAGTTTGGGTATGCGTTCTGATCGATGGAACCCGACGTGTGGTCGGGTTTGATCGTCGTTAATCAATTCAAGCCCGGCGGGGACGCCGGGCTCCACCATGAGCATTGATGTTCAAACTCGGGATGGTCAGAGGGTCGCTGCTGTGGAAGAACCGGCGGCTGTGACTGCTGCCCCCGAACGACTCTCCTTCCGCGAAAAGCTGGCTTACGGGCTCGGCGACACCGCGTCGAATTTCTACTTCCAGGCGTTCAACCTGTTTCTGGCGTATTACTACACGGACATCTTCGGGCTGAATCCGGCGGCGGCGGGGACGCTGATGTTTGTGGTGCCGATCGCGGTGGCGGCGTTGAATCCGGTGGTCGGCATGCTCGCGGATCGCACGCAGACGCGCTGGGGCAAGTTTCGTCCGTGGATCCTGTGGGGCGCGCTTCCGTATGGAGTTTTAGGATACGTGATGTTCGCGAACCCGGCGTTCGGTCCCGCGGGGAAATTGATCTTCGCTTACGCGACCTACACGGCGGTGCTGATCGCGTATCTGGCGATCAACACGCCTTACGGGGCGTTGATGGGCGTGATCTCGACCTCGTCGGAGGAGCGGACGTCGGTGTCGTCGTATCGCTTCGCGTGTGCGTTTCTCGGAGCGTTGTTGATCGGCTGGCTCGTGCCGACGTTGAAGGACGTGCTGGTGCCGGAAGGCGGAAATGCGGCGCAGGGATTTCGGAACACGATGGCGATCTTCGCGGTGATTTCGGTGGGGATGTTCGTTTACACCTTTGCGAACACGCGTGAACGCGTGGTTTCGCCGGCGCCGGCGAAGGGATCGTTGAAACTCGACCTGCTTGATCTCACGCGCAACGGCCCGTGGCTGGTGTTGTTTTTCGTGGCGTTTCTGAATTTGACGAACACGGGCATGCGGAATGGTGCGGGGATTTATTATTTCAAGTATGTGGTCGGGCAGGAGTCGTTGATCGGGACTTTCAATCTCGTGGGTTTTCTCTGCTTCATCGCGGGGGCGCTTTCGACGAAGCTGTTCACGAAGTTTTTCTCGCGTCGATCGCTGATGATCTGGCTCACGATCGTGAACGCGCTCGGCATCGCGGCGTGCTATTTCGTGAACCCGCAGAACGTGCCGCTGCTGTATCTGTGCAACATCGTCGCGAGTTTCGCGGCGGGGCCGACGCCGGCGATCGTGTGGTCGCTTTACGCGGACACGGCGGATTACGGCGAATGGAAGTTTGGGCGGCGCGCGACCGGGCTGATTTTTTCGGTCACGGTTTTTGTGCAGAAAGTCGGGCTGGCGATCGGGGCGGCGACGATTGGGTGGCTGCTGGGTTATCTCGGGTTTGAAGCGAATGCGTCGCAGACGCCCTCGGTCGTTCACGGCATCACGCTGTTGTTCAGCTTGATTCCCGGCGTCTTCGCGCTGCTCGCGGGACTGGCAATTTTCTTTTACCGGCTCGACGAGCCGCAGGTGAAACAAATCGAGCGCGAGCTGGCCGCGCGCAAATCCGCCGCCGCGTCGGCCTGAGCCATGAAAACGCTGCGATCCATCCATCTCCTTTTCTTTCTCATGACTCCTTGCGTTGCCTCGACGCCTGTCTGGCAGGACGAATTCAACCAGCCGCCGGGATCCGGACCTGATCTCTCCAAGTGGGTGCACGACCTCGGCGACAACGGCTGGGGCAATCAGGAGCTGCAGCTCTACACGGATTCGCGGGAGAATTCGTTTGTGGTGGAGGATCCCGAAGCGACGGACGGTCGCGCGCTGGTGATCAAAGCGGTGCGCGGGGCGGATGGCCGCTACACGTCGGCGCGGATAAAAACGCAGGGCAATTACGCGGTGACTCACGGGCGCGTGGAAGCGCGGTTGAAGTTGCCGAAAGGGCAGGGGATCTGGCCGGCGTTTTGGATGTTGGGAGAAAACATCGAACAGGTGTCGTGGCCGGCGTGCGGTGAGATCGACGTGATGGAAATGGTCGGTCACACGCCGGGAACGTTGCACGGCACCCTGCATGGGCCGGGCTATTCGGGGGCGGACGGTATCACGAAATCCACGACACTACCGGACGGAGCGATCTTTGCGGACGCGTATCACGTGTTTGCGGTCGAGTGGCGCCGCGGGCGGATCGACTGGCTGCTTGATGGGAAGATTTATCAAACGCTGACGCCGAAGGATCTGCCGGCGGGCGCGAAGTGGGTTTTCGACGATGCGCCGTTTTTTCTGTTGTTGAATCTGGCGGTGGGCGGGTTGTGGCCGAAGTATCCGGACGAGACGACGGAGTTTCCGCAGGAGTATCGGATCGATTACGTGCGGGTGTATTCGTTGGAGTGAAGGGATCGAGCCCGACGAGGACGTCGGGCTCCACCTACAAAGCGAGTGTTTCGGCGGGGGCCATGACGCGGACGGTGTGGCCGGCGCGGGCGGCGTCGGTGGCGAAGGCGTGGGGATCGACGAAGATCTTTTCGTTGCTGTTGTAGTGCATCGGGACGGCGAGGCGCGGGCGGAGGAAGTCGAGGGCGTGAAGGGCGTCGCGCGGTCCCATCGTGTAGAAATCGCCGATGGGAATGAGGGCGACGTCGAGGCCGTGGCGACCGATGAGCTGCATATCGCTGAACAGGGCGGTGTCGCCGGCGTGATAAAGGGATTTATCGGAAGTGCGGATGACGAAGCCGCTCGCGACGCCCATGGATTTGTTGTCGCCGTTGGGGAGTTCGAGCGCGGAGCTGTGGAGTGCGGGTGTCATTTCGATCCGGCCGAAAGGAAGATTCACGCCGCCGCCGGGCATGAGATCGATGATGCGTGCGCCCTGGGTTTCGAAGTGGAGCGCGAGCTCGTAGGGCGCGACGATTTGAGCGTGATGGGTGCGCGCGAGTTCGAGGGCGTCGGCGATGTGGTCGTCGTGCGCGTGAGAGCAGAGCACGTAGTCGCACACGAGGGTGGCGGGATCGATGGAACCGTGAGGGTTTTGGCGGAGCCAGGGATCGAAGACGAGACGCGTGCCGGACACTTCGGCGAGAAAAGCGGAGTGGCCGAAATACGTGAGACGCATGAGGAGGATGGGAGGGCGGGACCGGAGACCCCGCTCTACAAGACGGGGGAGGTGAGCCAGGATTGGGCGGCGGCGATGTCGTTGCGGGTGAGCGTGTGGCTGGCGGCGAATATTTCGAGGTTCACTTCGGCGCCGCCGGCGCGGAGATGCGCGGCGAGACGGCGCGGGTGATCGAGCGGGACGAGCGGGTCCTGGTCGCCGCTGAGAAGCAGCACGCGTTTGCCCCTGAGCGAATCGGGCGCGGCGGGGCGATCGATGACGACCATCGGGCGAATGAGCACGGCGCCGCCGAGAACGATGGGGCGAATCAGAAGGAGCGTGGCGGCGATATTGGCGCCGTTGGAGAAACCGACGGCGATCAGACGGGAGACGTCGATTTGGTGGCGCTCGGCGGCGGCGGTGATGAAATCGGCGAGTTCGTTGGTGCGTTGCGCGACCTCGGTGGGATCGAAGACACCCTCGGCGAGACGCGCGAAGAAACGCGCGGCGCCGCGCTCGCTGACTTTGCCGCGGGGCGAGAGCAAGGCGGAGCCGGGAGACAAGGTGCGGCCGAGGGGAAGAAGATCGTGTTCGCTGCCGCCGGTGCCGTGGAGAAGGAGAAGCGGCGGAGCGGAGGCGACGGTGCCGGGTTCGAAGGCGTATTCGAAGGAAAGGAGTGCGGACGGCATGCCGGAATATTTCGGCGACCGCGGCGGGCGCAAGCGAGGTGGCGTTCGCCGCGGTGGCAGAGCGGAAACGCGCGGCGTGGATGTAATATAATGTATGACTAACCCGAAGGGAAAGCGGGTGCGGGTTGTAATATAATGTATTACTAAATGGTTTAGTTAGCGAGAGGTGGGGTCGGCGAGGGTGATTTGGTGGACGGTGAGCGTGCGGGCGATTTCGCGGTCGTAAACGGCGTGGGCGCGGCGTTGGTCGGCGAGGGCGCGGAAGAGGCTGTTCTCGGCGCCGATGAGTTCGCCTTGAAGATTGAGAACGAAGAACGTGTTGCTCGTGCCGGCACGGAGTTTCTTGAGTTCGTCGTCGAGTGCCTGGCGGGCGAGATCGTAGGCGGCGCGGTTGGCTTCGACGCGGAGACGCGTGGTTTCGATTTGCCCGGCGGCGCTGGCGACTGCGACGGCGATGTCCTGCTCGAGGCGAACGATGTCGGCTTCGGCTTGGCGAAGACGGAGTTTGGCGGAACGGGCGCGGCCGCGTCCCTCGGCGAACGTGAGCGGAATGCTGACGACGACGCCGGCGGAGTAGGAGCGGTGGTCGTTGTCGGCGACCATGCGACGGCTGACGCCGAAATCGCGATCAAGACCGCTGTAGCCGTAGCTGCCGACGAAATCGACCTGCGGGAGGATTTGCATGCGCTCGGAGGCGTAGGTGGCCTCGCGTTTGTAGATGCCGAGTTGGGCGGCTTGGAAATCGGGGCGGTCGGCGAGCGCGCGTTGGAGATCGGCGGCGGCGTCGATCGAGATTTCGGGGACGGCGGGCGGTTCGACGACGAGGGTGCCGGGATCGATGGGAAATTCTGTTTCGCCGATGAGCTGGCGGAGGCGGTTGGTGGCGTCGCGGAGATTTTGTTGGGCGAAGAGGATGGATTCGTCGCGCGTGGCGGTGCGGGCGCGGGCCTGGGTGACATCGCTTTCGGACATGCTGCCGACGCTGAAGCGGCGTTCGTTTTCGGCGAGGAGGCCGGCGGCGAGTTCGCGGGAGCGAATGGAGATGCGGAGAAGTTGTTGGGCGTAGGAAACTTCGCTGTAGGCGATGACGGTGGCGGTGACGGTATCGATGACGGTCTGGCGGAAGATCCAATCGGCGATACCGCGATCGGCTTTGGCGATGCGGACGCCGACGAGGTTGGGGCCGAAGCCGAAGCCGCGAAGGAGCGGCTGCGTGACGGTGACGCCGCCGAACGTGGCGAAGTGATCGTCGTAGCCGTCGAGCGGGCCGCGCTGATTTCGGGCGCTTCCGCCGATGCTGTAGTTCATGCCCCACGGCGTGGTGCCTTCGAGGGCGAGGCTGTAGTCGTCGGTTTTGATCAGTTGCGAGACGATCGGGTTGGACGAGATCGGGCTGTCGTCTTCGGCGTAGCTGCGGCGGAAGGTAAGCGCGGGATCGAAGCGGCCGAGGGCGGTGAGGTAGTCGGCGCGGGCGATGGAGCGGCCGTAGGATTCGACCTCGATTTGCGGGTTCTTTTCGAGGGCGAGGCGAACGGCATCCTCAAGTGTGAGGGTTTGGGCCGGCAGGAGAGCGGGGAGAAGCGCGGCGAGAAGGACGACGGGGAGGAAAAAGGTGCGAAGTGGCACGAGCGTAAAGAAGTGAGATGACTGCGAGACGAAGTGCTTTCGCAAGGTGCGTGCCAGCCTCGCGTGCGAGATGTAAACGGCGGCGCGGGAGACGGTTAAAAATGAGCGAGGTTTTTCGTTGGACGGCGGTTGTCCGGCTGCGGAATCGATTTTTCCCGGAATTGGGAAATGGGAGCGAGCGACTCTGCGAGAGGCGTGATCGGGCGCGGAAACGAAAGGCAGGATCCCTGTTTATGAAAAAAGCGCGGTGAGGGCACCGCGCTTTCATGTAGTGGGAATCTGACTACGACGGTTACGAGATCATCATGCCATCGGCGAGGCGGACGATGCGGGTGCCGTAGGAAGCGTTCTCTTCGGAGTGAGTGACTTGGACGATGGTGACGCCGTCTTCGCGATTCAGCTTTTTGAAAAGCTCCATGATTTCGCGGCCCTGGTCGGAGTGGAGATTTCCGGTGGGTTCGTCGGCGAGGATGATGGCGGGTTTGGCGACGAGCGCGCGGGCGATGCCGACGAGCTGTTGTTGTCCGCCGGAGAGTTGGGATGGATAGAGGTCTTTCTTGCCGACGATGTGGAAGCGATCGAGGGCATCGCACACGATGCTGTCGCGGTCCTTCTTGGGCGTGTCGCGGTAGGAGAGCGGGATCTCGAGGTTTTCGTAAACGGTGAGATCGTCGAGCAGGTGGTAGCTTTGGAAGACGAAGCCGAGGTGTTTTTTCTGGAGATCGAAACGCTTTTTCTTGTCGAGCGCGTGGACGGGTTGGCCGGCGAGGAAGTATTCGCCGCTCCACGCGCTGTCGTGGAGGCCGAGGATGTGGAGAAGCGTCGATTTGCCTGAGCCGGAGGGGCCCATGATCGAGAGGAAGTCGCCTTGTTCGATATCGAGGTTGATGTTGCGGAGGGCGTAGAACGGACCGCCTTTCAGCGGATAGACGCGATCGATTTGGCGGAGGGTGATGAGGGACATGAAAGCGGGTTGGCTGGCGGTGGGCGGACGAGAAGATCCTCAGGAGATCATCAGCATGTGATACGGAATGCGGCGGGGTGTGGCGGGCGGGCGTGTGCGGGTGTTATTTTTTGCGGGAGCGCTGCCGGTTTCCTCGGTGGCCTTGGCGGCTTTCGACGCGTCGCTGGGAGCGGAGGAGGATGAGCCATCGTTTTTGGCGGCATCCGAAGCGAGGGCGGAGCCGGCGAGCGAGAGGAAGAGAACGAAGGCGGCGAATTTCATGATGGGGGAAAGGTGGAGGAGAGCGTGGCGCGTGGAGGGCAAGTTGCCAGCGGATTGAAACGCAGCGGGGACGGCCGGCGGGGCGTTTGCAGAGGTTGTGCCGTGGATGGACGCGATGTTGCGACTGGCTGGGCGGGAGAGGCTTAAAAATCGTCGGAGCGGATAATGGCGTGGGGAGGTGTTCGCTCGCGGAACCAAGAAATCCCAGAGGTGGGAAAACGTATCCAAAACCCGGGTGCATTCCGGATGGGGTGAAAACCGGGTAAAAGGCATGATGCGCCGAAGGCGGAGCTGGCTTCCACCGGACCGCGCCCCGTATCCATGGCCCCTCCAGCAAAACCCTAACGAATACTTGGTGGATTCCCTGATACTTTAGTCCGATGAATTACATGTTACGGCTTGGCCGTGGTTGGTTGCTGGCGGGATTGCTGGTCGGTGCGGCGTGGGCCGCCGACGATGATTCCCGAGTGGTGGCGCTTTCGTCACGCGGTGTGGTGCGTTCCGGCGCGGATACGTTGATTGCGGGCTTCGTCGTGGACGGAAGTGCGCCGAAGGACGTGTTGATTCGCGGCGTGGGCCCGACGCTGGCGCAGGCGGGCGTGGGCGGGGCGTTGAACGAAGTGCGGTTGCAGGTCTTCAATGGCGCCGGAAAGGAAATCGCGACGAACGACAACTGGTCCTCGTCGTTGTCGGACGCTTTCAAGCTGGTGGGCGCGTCGCCTCTGGCGGCGGGCAGCCGGGATACGGCGTTGCGGTTGACCTTGTCGCCCGGTGTTTACACGGCGCACGTGTCGGCGGCGAACAATACACGCGGCGTGGCGCTGGCGGAGGTGTATGAGATGGATGGGGCGAGTCGGCTGATGGCGTTGTCGACGCGCGCGCGAGTGGAAGGCGGGGAAGGAATTTTGATTTCCGGACTGGTGGTGACGCAGGGCAGCCGGCGGGTGTTGATTCGCGCGGTGGGGCCGGGATTGGAAGCGCGTGGAGTGACGGGAACGTTGTCGGATCCCACGGTTTCGGTGATCAATCGTCATGGAGTCGCGGTGGCGTCGAACGACAATTGGGATGACAACGGCGTCGGCAGCATGATGAGTGCGCTCGGGGCGAGCGCGGGAGCGTTTCCGCTCGAGGCGGGGAGCAAGGATGCGGCGGTCATTACCGAACTCGGTGCGGGCCCTTACTCGATTCACGTGAAAAGCGCGAACGGCGCGAGCGGTGTGGCGCTGTTGGAAGTGTATGATTTGACGGGCAAGGCGGCGGCGTCGGATGCGGTTTCCGGTTATGGAGCGTATTCGGCGTCGGCGATGAGCTGGTCGCGGGAGGCGGTGAACGCGCGGCTCGGTCCGACGTTCGAGCAGTTGAATCCCGGTGCTCCGGACGATCGTCCGACGCTGTTCAAGCGCGAGTCGAAGACGCCGCCGGCGAAATATTACGTGCGCATCAAGCCTTACGAGCTGGGCGGCGAGCCGGCGAGCGATGGCGATTATTGGAGCGAGTCGGGTCAGGTGGGTTATGTGCCCGACGATCCGGCGAACGATCCCGGACTGGATCGCGTGCAGCTCTATGCGTATTACAACAAGGTGTTCGCGATCAGCCCGCGGCATGACTGGGCGAGCGGGACGCCGCATCCGGATCCGCAGACGCGCGACTCGAACTACATCAAGTTGAACGGCGGCACGAAGCCGATGCAGCCGGTGGCGATGGTGCGCAGCTATGGCATGCAGCAGAACGAGCAGGTGATGGTGTATCGCGACGGGCTTTTCGCGGTGGCGGGCATGCAGACGAGCCGCGCGGGATCGGAGCGGCCGTATCCGGGATTCAAATTCCCGAGTCACAAGAAACCGCGCGCGATCGCGGTGACGACGAGCAACGAGTTCGCGCTTGTGGTGGTGTGGGATACGCAACGCAACATCGGCCAGCTCGCGGTCGTGGCGATGGAAGGGAAGTTTCTGCCGTTCCACACCTGGCCCTACATGGGCATGCCGAACCAAGGCAGTTTCTCGGATTTCAAGTTGCTCGGTTACGTGGACCTGCCGATGAAGTCGCCCGACGCGATCAGCGCGGCGAGCAACGGGCTCTGGCAGGGACCGTCGTCGACGGCCAACAAAGTGCTCAGCCAGATCGACCTCAAACTCGATAGCGCGCGGAAGAACATCTATGACGGCGCGTGGAAATCGGTCGTGGCGAATGCCGGTTACGCGATCGTGTCGTCGAACGAGGACAACAAGGCCGTGATCGTCGACCTGACCTCGCTTTTCGCCTACATGCGCGAAAGCTACCTGAGCTCGGGCGAAAGCTTCCATGCGACGCTGGCCGCGCGCGGTGCGGCGCCGGAGCAGTTTCCGCAGACCTTCGACGTGAAGCCTGCGATCAAGCCGGCGGTGGTCTGGCAGGGGACTTTCAACCGGCCGACGACGGTGCTGGCCGGCTTCGAAGTCGATCGCTGGTCGAAGGACCGTTACAAAGGCTATGTGGCGACGCGCGACGGCACGATCCACATTTTGGATACATCGCCCATCATGGCGCGCAATTCGTGGGAAGTGCGCGGCAAGCTGGAGCAGATCGGCTCGGTGAAAGTCGGCCGCAATCCGGTGAGCATGGTCTTCGCGCGCCGCAAGGAGAGCGGGCTGCCGCTGCTGCCGAATGCGGACAGTGGCGAGCAGCGGGCGCCGGATCCGTATAACAACCTGTTCTACGTCGCCTGCCGCGGCGAGCGGTCGGTCGACAAAGTGGTGACCTGGCACGGTCAGGGCGCGATGTATCAGCGCATCAAGGATTCGCGCATGGGCGACCCAGTGGCGGTGAGCACGGCCGTTCGCGGCAACATCCTCACGGTGGCGGACTTCAACGGGAAGAAGATCCTGAGCTTCCGCATGGGCACGCTGAAGGATCTGCGCAACAACGTGTCGTATCCGCCGGGCGATCCGAATTATGGATACGAGTTCGCGGGCGAGCTGCCGTTGAAGGGGACGCCGTTCCTGGTGAATTCGGCGAATCTGAATTAAAGGCGGCGGAGGTCCTTGGAGAAGTTCGAGCCCGGCGGGAACGCCGGGCTTTTTCATGGAGGGCGAGGCTCCGTCTGGTGGAGAGCCGGGACGCTGTAGGCGAGTGATGCCGTGGATTCTTCGCTTCGCTCAGAATGACAGGGAGGCGTGGAACCGGGTCGCTGAGGCGAGGCGGCGGAGTTGTATTTGAATGCGCTCAGCCGGCGAGTTTTTCGCGGAGGTGGGTCAGGCGCTGTTTGGATTCGCTGTTGCGAACAGCCATGGCGTAGGCGGCGGGTTCGCCGACGATGAAGACCTTTTTGCGTCCGCGCGTGATGGCGGTGTAGATGAGGTTCCGCTGCAGCATCATGAAGTGGCCCTTGAGCAGCGGGATGATGACGACGGGGTATTCGCTGCCCTGGGACTTGTGGATGCTGATCGTGTAGGCGAGCGCGAGATCGTTGAACTCGGCGCGCTCGAACGTGTGGCGGTCGCCGTCGAAGTCGGCCTCGAGCGTGGCGTTTTCCGTATCCACATTTTGGATCGTGCCGATGTCGCCGTTGAAGAGGTTCTTGTCGTAGTTGTTGCGCAGCTGGATGACCTTGTCGCCGGGGCGGAACTCGCCGCCGGGACCGCGGAGGCCGCGGGCGTGGCCGTTGAGCGCGGCTTGGAGCTGAAGGTTGAGATTGGCGACGCCGGCGATGCCCTTGTGCATGGGCGCGAGGATTTGGACGTCGTTGACCGGGTGCGGCCATTTCAGCTTCTGCGGGATAAACTCGGTGCAGAGCTGGATGACCTTGCGCAGGCAGTCGTCGGCGTCGGTGGCGGTGACGAAGGTGAGATCGCTCCAGACCTGGATTTGGTCGAGATCGGTGACGGCGGGCGGGAGCGTGGGGTCGCCGGAGTTGATGGCGTGAGCGGTGGTGACGATCGCGCTCTGGTTTTGCTGGCGGAAGATGACGTTGAGGCGGGTCACCGGCAGGGCTAGTGACTCAGAGCTGGATTGTATCAGATCTTTGAGGACATTGCCGGCGCCGACGCTCGGGAGCTGGTCGGTGTCGCCGACGAGGAGAACGTGGGCGCGGGAAGGAACGGCTTGGAGGAGCGCGGAGGCGAGGCGGGTGTCGAGCATCGAAGCCTCGTCGACGATGAGGAAGTCGGTGCCGAGCGGGGCGGATTCGTTGGCGACGAAACCGCCGGCGGCGGGATCGTATTTGAGCAGGCGATGAATCGTGGACGCGAAACCGCCGGTGGTTTCGGCGAGACGTTGGGCGGCGCGGCCGGTGGGGGCGGCGAGGTGGACGCGGACCTTTTTGGCGCGGAGGATTTCGACGAGCGCGCGGAGGATGGTGGTTTTGCCGGTGCCGGGGCCGCCGGTGAGAATGGAAAGTTTGTGGGTGAGCGCGTGAGCGATGGCGGTGCGTTGGAGGGAGGCGAAGGCGAAGCCGGCTTTTTTTTCGGCCCAGTCGATGGCGGCTTCGGTTTTGATGGGCGGCAGGCCGCTGGCGACGCGGGCGAGTCGGTGGACGACGTCGGCGATCTTGCGTTCGAAGCGGTCGTTGTGGGGTAACTGCACGAGCGCTCTGCGGTCGTGCAGTTCGGTTTCGGGTTCTGGGTTCCGGGTTCCGGGTTGGGGGACGGATGTTTGGAGATTTGGGGTGTGGCGGATGAGGGACTTTTGTTCGACGAGGGCGTCGAGGCGGGCGGTGATGAAACGGGATTCGGTTTCGAGTTGGGCGGCGGCGTGGGTGACGAGGTCGGATTCGGGGAAGGCGGTGTGGCCCTCGTCCTGGAGTGTTTCGAGGGCGAAGAGGATGCCGGCGTCGAGGCGCGGGGCGGCGTCGTTGGCGAAGCCGAGATTGATGGCGATGCGATCGGCGGTTTTGAAACCGATGCCGTCGATTTCGCGGGCGAGCCGGTAGGGCTCGGTCGTGAGGATTTGTTTGGCGGAAGGGCCGAAGTGTTTGGCGATCTTCACGCACTGGCTCGGGGTGATGCCGTAGGTTTGGAGGAAGATGTAGAGCTCGCGCTCGGTGCGTTTGGAGTCCCAGGCGGCCTTGATGGCGGTGGCGCGTTTGCGACCGATGCCTTCGACGTCGCGAAGTTTGCCGGATTCCTCGCTGAGGACGCGAAACGTGTCGGTGCCGAAGGCGTCGACGATTTTGTTGGCGTAAACCTTGCCGATGCCGGGAACGAGGCCGCTGCCGAGGTATTTGCGAATCCCATACACGCTGGAAGGAAGTTCGCTCTTGAAGGAGACGACCTTGAACTGGGAGCCGTGCGTGGCGTGGCGCGTCCACTCGCCGGTGAGGTGAAGCGTTTCGCCGCATTCGACGCCGGGGAGGGCGCCGACGATGGTCACGGGCTCGGGGCGTTCCGGGCGCGACGGGGGCACTGTGACAACACGCGCGTTGCGCGGGGCGTCGGGGCGGAGCTCGGCGATGGTGTAGTGGTTTTCCTCGTTGAGGAAAATGATCCGTTCGATGACTCCGGTGAGGGTGCTGGAGGCGGCGGGCGGCACGCGTCGAGTGAAAGGGATTGGGCCGGGCGGAGCAATCCGGGCGGCGCGCCGACGGACCGGATCAGCGATCGATCTTGGCGATGCGCGCGGCGTGGCGGCCGCCTTCGAATTCGGTGGCGAGCCAGACCTTCACGATGTGGAGCGCTTCGGCTTCGGTGACGGTGCGTTGGCCGAGGGAGAGGCAGTTGCCGTCGTTGTGGGAGCGGTTCCAGATCGCGAGTTGTTCGTTCCAGCACAGGCCGCAGCGGATGCCGCGGACGCGATTGGCGACGATCGCTTCGCCATTGCCGGAGCCGCCGAGAACGATGCCGCGTTCGAATTCGCCGCGGGCGACGGCTTCGGCGACGGGGCGGATGAAATCGGGGTAGTCGCACGCCGCGTCGCTGTGGGTGCCGAAGTCGCGAACCGTGTGTCCTTCCTGGAGGAGCATGGTTTTGATGGCTTCCTTGTAGGCGAAGCCGGCGTGATCGGAGCCGATGGCGATGGTGAATTTCTTCATGCTGAAGGGCTGGGCGAGAGATGAACCGGTGGAGTCAGGCGGTGTCGATGGAACGAACAGGCAGTGGAAACCACGAATGCACACGAATGAACACTAATTTTTTGAAGATCGCGGCGGTGGCGAGCGTTGTTGGCCTGGTGGCGGGTTGTTCGACGGTCGATTCGCGGGTGAAGGAGCATGAAGCGGCGTTCAACACGTGGCCGGCGGAGGTGCAGCAAAAAGTGCGCGACAAGCAGGTGGACGTGGGGTTTACGCCGGAAATGGTGCTGGTGGCGCTGGGCGAGCCGGCGCGGAAAGTGACGCGGACGACGGCGCAAGGGCAGGGCGAAGTGTGGCTCTATGAGGACAAGAGTCCGAAGTTTTCGATCGGGTTGGGCGTCGGCAGCATGCGCGGAAACACCGGTGTCGGCGGCGGTGTGACGGTGGGCGACAACATGTGGCGCGGCGACGAGTCGATGCGCGTGATTTTCGAAGGCGGGCAGGTGACGGCGGTGGAGCGGAGGCGCTAGCGCGCGGAGCGCGCTAGCGAAGATCCAAGGACCAAGATCCAAGCTCCAAGGAAATCTCAAACAGCGAGGAGCGGCTGGAGGTTGGCAGTTCTTTGGAGCTTGGATCTTGGAGCTTGGATCTTCTGCCGTGTGAGGCGGCGGTCAGCGGGTTAGCGTCTCGAGCACGGCGGCGGTGTCGCGGAGGTCTGGATACAAGGCGGTCGGCGCGTGGGCGCGGAGCTCTTCGAGGCTGTAGCGGCCGGTGGCGACGGCGAGGGTGGAGGCGCCGATGGCTTTGCCGCATTCGATATCGTGCGGGGTGTCGCCGACGATCCAGACGCGCTCGGCGGAAAATTCGACGGAATGATGAGAGCAGGCGCGGGTGACGGCGTGGGGCCCGAGGTCGTTGCGCAGTTCGCTGTCGTCGGCGAAAGCGCCGAAGGCGAAAGGTGTCCAAAGATCGTGGTAGCGGAGTTTGAGTTCGGCGCCCGCGCGAAGGTTGCCGGTGAGAAGGCCTTGCGCGACGTCGCCGCGGGCGGCGAGGGCGGTCACGAGATCGCGGGCGCCGGGGAGAACGTGAGAGTCAGGATTATCGAGCTCGTGGGGCAGTGCGCGGAGATAACCGGCGAGGAATTGGCTGATGTTTTCCGCGGTGAGGGGGAGCGCGTATTTGGCGAGGATGTGGCGGACGATCCAGCGGTCGGTGCGGCCGGAGATTTCGATGCCGTCGAGATTGCCGTCGAGGCCGAATTCGGTGCGCAGGGCGACCACGAGGGCGCGTTCACCGGCGCCGCCGGAAAGAATGAGAGTGCCATCGATATCCCAGAGAACGAGCGTCTTCATTGGTGAAACCGTTGATGAACGCGCGTCGTCACAGGTGCGGCAAGACTGTTCCGGTTTGCGGAACGACGCGGCGCAAATTCACTAGCAGCAGCAGACAATTTCTTTCCATGAAAACGATTCTTTCGGTGGTGGCATTGATGGTGGGGATGGTGATGTTGAGCGGTTGCTCGACGCCGGAGACGCGGATCGCGAAGCAGCCGGAGCTGTTCAATGCGTTGAGTCCGGAGGAGCAGCAGTTGATTCGCGAAGGCCGGGTGGGGATGGGATTCACGCCCGACATGGTGAAGCTCGCGCTCGGCGATCCGGATCGCGTGCGCGAGCGAGTGGATCAGAGCGGACGCAGCGAAGTGTGGTCGTATATCTCTTATGAAGGACCGGATGGGATGCTGCTGTATCGCGGTTGGTATCACCGCGGTTGGGGCAGCCCGTATTATCCTTATTACATGACGATTCCGGGACGGCGCGAACGGTCGCGGGATGAAGTCGTGTTTCGCGACGGTCGCGTGGTTTCGGTCGAGCAGGAGAGGTAAAAACGGGCGAGTCGCTGAGGACGCGTTTCAACCGATCTGACGAACGGAGACGTCGACGCGGAGTTCCTGGGTGGGCGCGCCGCGGTAGGTGCCGCTGACAGGGCGGATGTCGGAGTAGTCGCGGCCGGCGGCGACTTTCACGTAGCGTTCGTCGGCGGGGCGATCGTGGGTCGGGTCGTAGGCGGCCCAGCCGTAGCCGGGAAGGTGGATTTCGACCCAGGCGTGGGAGGCTTCGAGCTCGTCGGGCCGGCGGTCGGGGTTAAAGAAGTAGCCGCTGACGTAGCGCGTGGGGTGTCCGGCGAGGCGGCACAGGCCGATCATCACGTGGGCGAAATCCTGGCAGACCCCGGTGCGGAGCCGGAGGGCTTCGATGGCGGTCGTGTGCACGCCGGTGGTGCGAGGTTTGTAGCTGAAAGTTTGATACACGTGGCGGCCGAGGAGGCAGGCTTGCGTCCAGGAATCGTCCGACGCGTGCGCGGCGAGGAATTGTTGCAACTCGTAGCGGAGCTCGACGCCGAACGGGACGTAGGGGGAGTCGACGAGGTATTCGGCGACCAGTTCGTCTTCGGCGGAGATGCCGTGATGCCGCGGAAGCGGGACGACGGGGATGGGGCGACGTTGGGCGGCGGGGGTGGTCTCGACCTCGGATTGGGCTTCGATGACGAGGTGGTCGTGAGCGTTGGCGAGGTCGAAGTAGTGCACGCGATTGCCGTAGTAATCGAGATAGTCGCGCAGATCCGGGGCGGCCGGGGTGAGATTGAGGGCGAAACGGCGGGTGGTTTGATCGGCGTCATCGACGGGGCGGAGTCGGACCTCGTTGGAGCTGTCGCGAACCGGGCCGGCGTAGATGAAGGTGGTGCGGTGGAGGACGTGGAGCAGCATGGGAGGCGGCGAGGCCGCCGGAAAAAAGCAGGCAGCCGGAGGGCGGAGGCGAAGGCAAGCGCCGGGCGCGGTCAGGCGGAGAGCGCGGACGTTTGCTGCTGCTGTTGTTGTTGCTGCTGTTGCTGCTGGTCGTCGGCGAGGGCTTCTGCGGGATAAAACATGGTGGTTTGGACGACCTCGTCGCCGATGCGATCGAGGCATTTCTGAAGGTCGAGGAGGAATTCGTGCAGGCCTTTCTCGAGGACATCGCCGATGGTGAGCGATTGAAGGTCGGCGAGGAGCCGGCGGGACGTGCGGGCGGCGGTGGTGCGGATGCGCGGGCCGTTGTCGCCGAGGATGCGGCGGAGAAGTTCGTCGAGTTGGGAGACGCAGTAAGTGAGTGAGCGAGGAAAGGCGTCGGAGAAGATGAGGAACTCGGCGACCTTCCACGGAAGGATCTCGTGAACGTAGAAACGGCGGTAGGCTTCGAGGGCGCTGGCCGAGCGGAGGACGGCGTGCCATTGCGCGGTGTCGATGGCGCCGCCGACGTCTTTGGCGCTCGGGAGGAGGATGTGATATTTCACATCGAGGATGCGCGTGGTCATGTCGGCGCGTTCGATGAATTTGCCGAATTCGATGAACTCCCAGCCCTCGTTGCGCGGGTAGGTGGAGCTGGTGAGGCCCTGGAAGAGGTGGGAGTGGCGCTTGATGTGTTCGAAGAAGTCCTGGGGTCCGTCTTCCCAGACATCGGTGGAGTCGCGATTTTTGAGGAAGAGGTAGAGCTCGTTGATGGTTTCCCACATCTCGAGCGAGATCTGGTCGCGGATCATGCGGGCGTTTTCGCGGGCGGCGTAGATGCAGGCCAGGATGGAGCTCGGGTTGCGGAGATCGAAGGCGAAGAAGGCGGTGACGGTCTGGTTGTTGGCGGCGGGATAGAGGGAAGAGAAGAGATCCTCGCTGCCCGAGCTGGCGATGATGGAGCCCCAGTGGTCCTTGAGGGCGCCGTCCTGGATGTCCTGAAAGTCGAGGAGGAACTGCAGATTCACCTCGAGCAGACGCGTGATGTTTTCGGCGCGTTCGATGTATCGGGACATCCAATACAAGGAGTGCGCGACGCGGGAGAGCATCACGGTGGCTTGCGGACGAGTGATCGGGACGGAAGGCACGGAGGATTTTCGGAGGATTTTCGAATTTGGATTTTCGATTTTCGATTCGAAGGCAGGCGGACGCGGGTGGGAGGTTTACTCGTTCTTTTGGAGGACCCACGTGTCTTTGGAGCCGCCGCCTTGGGAGGAGTTGACGACGAGGGAACCCTTGCGGAGGGCGACGCGGGTGAGGCCGCCGGGAGCGACGGTGATTTTTTCGCCGTAGAGGATGTAGGGGCGAAGGTCGATGTGGCGGCCCTCGAGGCGGCCGTCGCACCATGTCGGCGAACGGGAGAGGCTGATTGGATCCTGGGCGATGAAGTCACGCGGGTGGGCGGCGACCTTGCGGCGGAAGTCGTCGCATTCGGCTTTGGTGGCGGCGGGTCCGATGAGCATGCCGTAGCCGCCGGCTTCGTTGGCGGCTTTGACGACGAGCTTGGGAATGTTTTCGAGAATGAACTTCCGGTCGGCGGGTTCGGACGGGAGGTAGGTGTTTACGTTGGGCAGGATGGGATCCTGATCGAGGTAGTATTTGATGAGCTTGGGGACGTAGGCGTAGATGACCTTGTCGTCGGCGACGCCGGTGCCGATGGCGTTGGCGAGGGCGACGTGGCCGGAGCGGTAGGCGTTGACGAGGCCGGGAACGCCCAGAATGGAATCGGGACGAAAAACGGTGGGATCGAGAAAGTCGTCGTCGATTCGGCGATAAATCACGTCGACGGGAACGAGCCCGGCGGTGGTGCGCATGAAGACGCGCGAATCGCGCACGAGAAGATCGCGTCCCTCGACGATGGGGATGCCCATTTGCCGGGCGAGGAACGTGTGTTCGAAGTAGGCGCTGTTGTAGACGCCGGGAGTGAGCAGGACGACGTTGGGACGGTCGCGGCGGGCGGGGGCGACGTGAAGGAGGGATTTGAGGAGGGCATCGGGATAGGTTTCGACGGGGCGAACGCGGTAGCTGTTGAACAGCTGGGGAAACGCGCGGCGCATGGCGGCGCGATTTTCGATCATGTAGGACGCGCCGGACGGGCAGCGGAGATTGTCTTCGAGGACGAGGTAACGGCCGTCTTTGTCGCGGATCAGATCGGTGCCGCAGATGTGGATGTAGATGCCGCCGGGAACGTCGAAGTTCATGAATTCGCGGCGAAAGTGTTTTGCGCCGAGAACGAGCGCGGCCGGGACGATGCGGTCGCGGAGAATCTTCTGCTCGTGATAAATATCGTGGAGAAAGAGATTCAGCGCGGTGATGCGTTGGGCGAGGCCGGCCTCGAGTTTCGTCCACTCGGAGGCGGGGATGATGCGCGGGATGAGATCGAACGGGAAAATGCGCTCGGTGCCCTCGCCGTCGCCGTAAACGGTGAACGTGACGCCGCGGCTGAGGAAGGCGAGGTCGACGGCGGCGCGGCGCTGGTTGAATTCGGTTTCGGGCAGCGTGCTCAGCCGCTGGGTGAGGCGGCGGTAGTGCGGCCGGACGTCGCCGCCGGGGGCGAGCATTTCATCGAAAAAATTTCCGGCGTCGTAGGTGGAGCTGAAGATGGACACGAGAGGCGATCGCTGGCGGGTGAGCGACGCGGATTTAGCAGGACTCTTGCCAGCGGGCGCGCGGTCGGGGAAACGCGCGAAGGGCGAAGGGAAGTATCATACATTATATGACACTAGAGGGAGGCGTATCCGTTTGGTTGCTACGCGGGGGAAGGCGCGCGATTTACCACGGCAACGCGAGCATGAGGCGCATGGTGAGCGGTTTTTTGGCGAGCGGGCGGCGGGCGAGGCGGTGGAAGAGGCGCGGGATGGGTGGGAGGGCGGCTTGCCAGGCGCCGCGTTCGCGCCAGGCATCGGCGCGCGAGTAGCCGGAGTGGCGGGGATGTTGCACCTCGATGCGATCGTCGATCACGGTGGACCAGCGGTGGTGGCGGGCGATGTAGCCGAGTTGGACCTCAAGGCCCCCGCCGCGGGCGTTCAGGCGGGTGTCAATCGGGCAGAGTTGATGAAGAATGCTGCTGCGAACGGCGAAACAGAAACCGTCGACGAACGTGACGCGGCGGACGGTGCCGGTCTTGCGATTGCGCATCTGCGGTTGGTCGGAGTGCGAAGCGGAAGGCGCGTAGATGCCGATCCATGGACGGGTGAATGCGCGGCGGGCGAGTTCGATTATGCGAGCGTGGTCGTCGCAGGCGACGTCGGAGCACCAGATGAAGAGGGGATCGTCGGGCGCGAAGTGTTCGGTGCGTTCGGCGACGGCGTTGAGCAGGCCGGAGTAGTAAACGTTGGGAAGGGCGAGGTCGAAGCCGCTGCGCTCGAGCGGGGTGAGCGTGGACCCGCTGTCGATCGCGATCGTGCGGGCGTGCGGGAGGAAGGCGCGCTTGAGATCGAGCGCTTGGGCAACATGGCCGTGATTGAGAATCGCGACGAACATGCCGAGTTGGAAGAGGACGGGGCGTCTGACCGGGTGGGTGGAACGGAGTTCGTTTCCGGGGGCATGGTCAGGGAAAACTGCATGAAAAAAGCGTGCATTTCTGCACGCTTCGTTTCGGTGAAGTGGAGTTGCCGGGGCTTTAGTTGCGCCAGCCCGCGTTGGCGGCGGCGACGGCTTGGAAGTAAACGGCGACGAGGAGATCGTCGGAGGCGGATGTCGCGGACGTCTTGAGGCAGTCCGCCATGGTGACCGGCGCGGAAGAAGCGGAAGGCGAGAGCGCGGCGAGTTGGCGGGCCAGCGCGAGTCCGTCGGCCGGGTTGGCGGTGCGGAGGGAGGAAGGGAGGGAGTTATTCATGTTAAAGGAAGTGAGAGTCGGGAAACGCGGCCCGGGATTGACCGGGACCGCGCGAGTGGGGCGGTCACGCGCCGGCGCGCAGCCAGAGCGGTGCGGCGATGAGGAGCAACTTCTCGAATCACGTGCTGGTGTTTCAGGACCTGCCGCTGCGGGTGGAGGGGTATGTGAAGTTCAAGTTCTGAGGGATCCGTCGGTATGCTCTCGGGTGTCGCATATGCGACACTCGAGAGCGCGGTTGGGGCGGGGCGGGTCTGGTGAGCGCGGGGGGCTGGGCGGGCGAGCTCATGGGCGAGCTGCGGGCGCGTGGGCGCCGAGTTGCGCGGAGAACGCGCTCAGGTCGAGACCGAGGGCTCGCGCGACACCCAAGCCGTATTCCGGATCGGCGCGGAAGAAGTGGCAGATCTGGCGAAGCTGAATCTCCTGCGGCACGCCGGCCATGTGGCGGGCGATGTTGCCGAAGAGACGCTCGCGCTGAGCGGTGTCGAAGAGGCGGAAGAGATTGCCGGGTTGGGTGTAGTCGTCGTTGCCGGCGCGATGATTGTAGCGGTCGGCATCGCCCTCGAGTTTGAGCGCGGGCTCGTTGAAGGCGGGGCATTCTTTCGGGCCGTTGAAGGAGTTGGGCTCGTAATTGGGCGAGACGTCCTTGGAGAAGTCGAAGCGCATGGCGCCGTCGCGCTGGTAGTTGAACACGGGGCAGCGCGGGGCATTGACGGCGAGCTGCTGGTAGTTGGCGCCGATGCGGTAGCGTTGGGCGTCGGCGTAGGAGAAGATGCGTGCCTGGAGCATCTTGTCGGGCGAGAAGCTGACGCCTGGGATGATGTTGGACGGAGCGAGCGCGGCCTGTTCTACCTCGGCGTGGTAGTTCTGCGGGTTACGGTTGAGCTCGAGGATGCCGACCTCGATGAGCGGGAACTCGCCGTGCGGCCAGACCTTGGTGAGATCGAAAGGATTGAATTTCCACGTGCGGGCCTGCTCCTCGGTCATGACCTGGATGCAGAAGCGCCAGCGCGGGAAGTTGCGGTCGGCGATCGCGTGGAAGAGATCGGCCTGGGAGGACTCGCGGTTTTGTCCGACGACCTCGGCGGCTTCGGCGTCGGTGTAGTTGGCGATGCCCTGGAGGGATTTGAAGTGGAACTTCACCCAGTGGCGTTCGCCGATGGCGTTGATGAAGGAATAGGTGTGGGAGCCGAAACCGTGCATTTGGCGCAGGTTGCGCGGGATGCCGCGATCGCTCATGAGGATGGTGACCTGGTGGAGCGACTCGGGGGAGAGCGACCAGAAATCCCAGGCGGCGACGTTGCTGCGGAGATTGGTTTGGGGGTCGCGTTTTTGCGTGTGGATGAAGTCGGGGAACTTCAGCGGATCGCGGAGGAAGAAGACGGGCGTGTTGTTGCCAACGATGTCCCAGTTGCCCTGTTCGGTGTAGAAACGAAGCGCGAAGCCGCGAACGTCGCGTTCGGCGTCGGCGGCGCCGCGTTCGCCGGCGACGGTGGAGAAGCGGAGGAAGGTTTCGCAGGTGTTGCCGACCTTGGAGAAAAGCTTCGCCGAGGTGTATTTCGTGATGTCGTGCGTGACGGTGAACGTGCCGTAGGCGGCGGAGCCCTTGGCGTGCACGACGCGCTCGGGAATGCGCTCGCGGTTGAAGTGCGCGAGCTTCTCGAGCAGGTGGAAATCCTGGAGAAGGACGGGACCGCGCGGACCGGCGGTGAGCGAATTCTGGTTGTCGCCGACCGGGATGCCGGAGGCGGTGGTGAGCTGAGGTGCAGTTGACATGAAGTAACGAATGTTCGTCCCGGGCGCGTGGCGGCCCGCGGAGGAACCCGGAGATTATCAACTGGCCGGAAAATTGAGAAAGACTAAGTTCCGCTATCAGTAATAGGAAACGCCTATGGAGCTGCATCAACTACGCTACTTTGTCGCGGTGGCGCGCACGCGAAACTTCAGCCGGGCGGCGGAGCGGTGCCGGGTGGCGCAGCCCTCGCTCAGCCAGCAAATCATCAAACTCGAGGAAGGACTGGGGGAGCGGTTGTTCGAGCGGACGAAGCGGACGGTCGCGCTGACGCCGGCGGGCGAGATCTTCCGGGTGCATGCGGAGCGCGTGCTCGACCAGGTGGAGCTGGCGGGGGAGAGCGTGCGCGAAGTGAGCGGGATGATGCGCGGCCGGGTGGTGCTGGGCGCGTTGCCGACGGTGGCTCCGTATTATTTGCCGGGGCGGCTGCGGGCGTTTTCGAAGGCGCATCCCGGAGTCGAAGTCGTCGTGCACGAAGACACGACGGAGGCGCTGGCGCGGGCGGCGCTGGCCAAGGAGATCGATCTCGCGCTGGTGAGTTTGCCGGTCGAGCGGGCGGGTTTGGCGGCGCAGGAGTTTTTCGACGAACCGCTGCTCGTCGCGATGCCGGCGGGACACCGGCTGGCGACGCGCCGGGCGCTGACGCTGGACGATCTGGCGGAGGAGCCCTTCATCTTGATGAAGGAAGGACATTGTCTGGCGGGGCAGGCGTTGCAGTTCTGCCGGTTGAATGGATTTGCGCCGCGGGTGAGTTTTCGCAGTGCGCAGATCGAGACGGTGCTCGCGTTCGTGGCGGAAGGCTGGGGCGTGTCGATTGTGCCGGCGATGGCGCGGAAGCCGGAAGTGAAAGGTGTGCGCTATCGGGCGCTGGGCGGGATGACGCGCGCGATCGGCGTGGTGCATCGAGAAGCGCGGCCGTTGAGTCTCGCGGCGCGGACGCTGGCCGAATTTCTGCGCGGGCGCGAGAAGCAGCAGTGAGGTGGGGTGTGGTCGGGCGTCTTTGGCGAAGCGGTTCGGGGCGTGCAATCGGCGGGAGGAAGAGTAGGGTCGATGCGCGACGGCGCTGGCGATGAAGCGGCGGCGGGCGCGCTAATTTATGGCTACTGCAATCGTATTATTGAAGATCGATCACCGGAAGGTGACGGGAACGGCGGAGAAGCTGCTGGAGATCCGCGACATCACCGATGTGTATTCGGTGTCCGGTCGCTGGGATCTGCTGGCGATCATCAAGTGCGATTCGATCGACAAGATCGAATACGTGATCACGGACGAGCTGTTGCGCACGGAAGGGATTGTCGAGAGCGAGACGATGTTCGCGTTTCGAAGTCTGGAGAAGCGCGAGGCGGGCGGAGCGGTGGACGTGGATTGAGCCCGCGCCGGGCGAGGGCGCGCTCCCGCCGGAAGGAGCGCGCGCGGCGTATTAAATATTAGGATACGCGATTTATTCGCGATCGAAAGTGAAGTCTGTTCTGGCCGTGCCGGCGAAAGTTGTTTCGCCTGTCGGCATGCGATTGAGAGACCTTCACGCCTTCAGCCGCGCGTGTGAAGCGCTCTACGCGCCCGGACTCCGGTTGGAGAATTTCGTGACGCGGGGCTTCGCGATGCTGCGGGCGATGGTGCCCAGCGAGTTTATCGCGTGTGGCGTGTTGGAGAAGAGCACGCGCCGGCTGACGATCGGATTCGATGCGGATCATCCGGATTTCGCGACGACGATGCCGGTGTTTGGCCGGTTGATGGATCGGTATGCGCTGTATGATTTCAATCCGACGACGAACGGGGGGCGGCCGTATTGCCGGCGGCATTTCTTCACGGAGCGACAGTTTCGCGACATTGCGATGTATTCGGAAGTGTATCGGCCGCTGGGGATTTCGAATCATTGCGCGGTGCACGTGCCCTCGGTGCCGGGCGAGGTGCTTTATTATGGGATCGAGCGGGCGCGCGGTCCGGATTTCAGCGACGACGAGTTGCGTTTGATTGGGCTGGTTCAGGCGCAGTTGACGAACGCGCATGCGATGGCGCGGGCGCAGGCGACGGCGTTGGATGAGATTGTTGAACCGGAGTTGCTCGTGTGTGCGGGGCTGACGCCGCGGGAGGCGGACACGCTCTTCTGGATGACGCATGGGAAGAGCAATGCGGAGATCGCGATGATCCTCGGGCTGACGCTGGCGACGGTGAAGAAATACGTGGCGACGCTCTTCGATAAAACGGGGACGGAGAACCGGCATGCGGCGATCGTGTGGGCGCAGCGGACGTGTTTGCAGTTGCGGCATGCGGGCGCGGCGCCGCAGGGATTTGTGGAAGTGCCGGCGCCGCCGCATCGTCCCACGCCGCTGAGCTGACGCGGCGCGGAGCGGTGAGGTGAGGGATGTCACTCCCTCCCAAAGTAGAGTGTCGGG
Source organism: Verrucomicrobiota bacterium (assembly GCA_023426435.1). Lineage (GTDB taxonomy): Bacteria > Verrucomicrobiota > Verrucomicrobiia > Opitutales > Opitutaceae > Opitutus. The sequence continues at coordinate 31,628 of JAFAAS010000053.1, forward strand.
TTGTCGTGCGAGCGAATAGACTGGGGCGATGCGGTCCACGCTTCGCTCTTCCCTTTCCGCGCGCTCGTTCGCCGGTGCGCTGATGTTTGCTGCCGCGATTTCAGCGGTGAAAGGAAATCCCACGGGCGGCGCCGTGGTGGCGGGCGTGGCGGAGATTTCGGGTGGCGCGGGTGCGCTTACGATTCAGCAGGCGACGGCGCGGGCGGTGCTGCACTGGGAGGATTTTTCGATCGGTGCGGGCGAGTTGGTGCGGTTTGTCCAACCGGATGCTGCGAGCGCGACCTTGAATCGCGTGCTCGGCGGAAATCCCTCGTCGTTGTTGGGAAATATCGAGGCGAACGGGCAGGTGTTTTTGATCAATCCCAATGGCGTGTTGATCGGGCGCGATGCGCGGATCGATGCGGCGGGTTTTCTGGCGTCGACGTTGAATGTGACCAACGAGCAATTTCTTGCGGGCGGCGAGCTGGTGTTTTCCGGCGAGTCGACGGCGGCGGTGCAGAATCTTGGCGCGATCGACGTGCACGGCGGGGATATTTTCCTGATCGCGCGAAAGGTGGAGAATCGCGGCACGCTGACGGCGGAGAACGGGGTGGTGGGTTTGGCGGCGGGATCGGAAGTGTTGCTCACGACGGGTGGCGAGCAGCGGGTGTTTGTGCGGGCGGGCACGGCGCCGGGCGAGGTGGTGAATGCGGGCGATATTTCGGCGGCGACGGCGGAGTTGAAGGCAGCGGGAGGAAATCCGTATGCGCTGGCGATCAACAACACGGGCGTGGTGCGCGCGAGCGGAACGGAGACGCGCGATGGGCAAATCTGGCTGGTGGCGGGAACGACGGACGGGCTGGCGGGACGGGCGAGCAATACGGGAGAACTCGCGGCGAGCGACGTCGACGGACGCGGTGGATTTATCGAGACGAGCGGGGAGACGGTGGAGTTGGCGGGCGCGATTCGCACGGGCGAAGGCGGGCGATGGTTGATCGATCCCACGGACGTGACGATCGACGCAGCGGCGGCCGCGACGATCGTGACGAGCGTGAATGCCGGCACGGATGTGACCGTGGAGGCCGACAACAACATCACCGTGGCGGCGAATGTCGCGGCGAGCGGGACCGGCGATCTAGGCCTGAAGGCCGACATCGACCGATCCGGTGCAGGCACGGTGCTGTTCGATCCCGGTATCAAGGTGACGAATACAGGCGGGGGCGACGTGAAGATTTTCTATAATCCGACGAGCTACGCCGGGCCCACGAACTATGCTTCGAATGTGACGGTGTCCGGTGGCGGCAAGTTCACCGCTTACATGTGGGTGCATGACGTGGATGACCTGCAGGCGATCGCCACCAACCTCCGTGGGAATTACGCGCTCAGTGGAAATATCGATGCGAGTGCGACAACGGAGTGGGACGACGGAAACGGTTTTGCGCCGTTGGGCAGCGATCCGCTGACCTCGAGCCGGCGTTTCGAAGGCGTGTTCGATGGCCAGGGGCACTCGATCAGTGGATTAACCATCAATCGGCCCGGCATCAATTATGTGGGCTTGTTCGGCGCGGTAGGGCCGTCTGGGGAGATCAGCGACGTGACCTTGGCCGCGGGCAGCGTGACAGGCAAAAATTCGGTGGGCATGCTGGCGGGCCGGAATTCCGGAACGATCGAGCGGAGTCACGCGAGCGGTGGTGTTTTTGGAGAAAGTAACGTCGGAGGTCTGGTGGGATTTGTCCAAGAAGGCTCCGTCAGCGAGAGCTCTGCGACGGGCGTCGTGACGGGCGGGTCGTATGCCGGTGGCTTGGTGGGATTCAGCAACATCAGTGTGATCCGCGAGAGTTTTGCGACGGGCGCGGTGAGCGGCACCAGGACGATCGGTGGACTCGTGGGCGACAATGCGGGGACGAGCACGGTCGAGAACAGTTATGCGACCGGGGTGGTGACGGCCACGGAGGCTTATGCGGGTGGTCTCGTCGGCAGCAACAGCGGCACGATTCGTGGCAGCCGTGCCGAAGGTGATGTGAGTGGTAAGAGTTTCTTCGTCGGCGGTTTGGCTGGACAGAGTTCGGGCCGTGTCAGCCAGAGTCACGCGACCGGGAACGTCGAAGGTGAGAATGGTTATATCGGCGGCTTGGTGGGATATAATATCGGTCGCATCAGCCAGAGTTATGCGCGCGGCGACGTTTCTGGCAGCGGGGATCGGGTTGGCGGCTTGGTCGGTGCCAATTCCAGCCGAATCGGCCAGAGCTACGCGACGGGCGACGTATCTGGCAGCGGGAGTATGATCGGCGGCTTGGTGGGGTTTAGCGGCGAACTCGGCGGCGTGGACCAATCCTATGCGACGGGCGTGGTGACGGGAGGGACCTCGGTCGGCGGTCTGGTGGGGCGGGCGAACACGGGATTCACGGTGACCCGGAGTTATTGGGATGCGGACAAGACGGCGGAGGGCGGCGCGGTGGGATCGGGAGCGATTGGGCTGACCACGGCGGATTTTCAGAACGGCGCGTTGCCGGCGGAGTTCGATGAAAGGTTTTGGGAGGCGTCGGCGGGGCGATATCCGGTGTTCAAGACGATCCTGCCGGCGGAGCCGGACAACACGTTGTCGGGCGCGTTGGCGGACGCGGGGGCGGGGGTGGCATTGGATTTGGTGATCGGAGGCACGAAGGTCGCCTCGACGACGACGGATGCGGACGGAGCGTTTCGTTTCGAATACGAGGGGAGCTTTGCTCAGGGAGCGACGGCGCTCGTGTTTGTGTCGGGCGGTGGAGCGTCGGCGGGGAATCGCCTGGTGCCGCTGCATTCGTCGCTGATGGGCGGGGTCGAGCTGGAGAAAGGATGGGTGTGGGCGACGAGCGGAGCTTCGACGCTGACCGCGCTGCTGACCGATTGGGGTAATACGTTAGGCAGTCTGACGAGCGACGGGATTCTTTTCTCGTTGGAGGGCGGATCGCTGGGGTTGAGCGAGGGGATCGGTTTGCGACTGGACCTGTCGGCGACGAACTTCGATTTCAACACGGCACTGGATCTAACCGGGCGCACGATGCGATTAAGCACGACGACCGGGTTCGGCGTATTCACCGCGACCGGCGAGATGAACTTTGGCACCTTTATCTTTGAGCGGGGCCAATGGACGCAGAATGCAGCGACGCTGCCGGCGTTTGCGGCGGAAGATTTCCGTTTGGAAGGCGGGCGCTTTTTGCGGGTGACCGGTGGCGATGGGTCGGAGGCTTCGCCGTATTTGCTGGCGGATATTTATGGCGTGCAGGGCGTGACGTCGATGGGACTTTCGCTGCATTACGCGTTGTCGGCGGACGTCGATGCGGGCGTGACGGCAAGTTGGAACGAAGGCGCGGGGTTTGTGCCGATCGGCGGCGGGTCTTCTTTCAGGGGGAGCTTTGATGGACGCGGTCAGCGGATCACAGGGCTGACGATCGATCAGCCGGGAACGACGAATGTCGGCTTGTTCAAATGGCTGACGGGCTCGGTGAAAAATTTGGGATTGGTGGACGTGTCCGTGCGAGGCGGGAGCAGCACGGGCGGCCTGATCGGTTGGAATGACAAAGGCACGGTCGAAGGGAGCTACGTGCATGGCTCGGTGACGGGCGATGGTGCGGACGTGGGCGGTGTCGCAGGCTATAACTCAGGAGACATTGTTGGCAGTCATTCGACGGGCACCGTGACTGGCGCGGACGCTCGCGTGGGCGGATTGGTGGGGGACAACCGCGGTGGGATCGACGACAGTTATTCCGTGGCTGTCGTGGCGGGGAGGGTTTATGCGGGCGGTTTGGTGGGCTGGCAGGCGAATTCGGGCACGATCGCCTCGAGTTATGCCGGAGGGGATGTGACCGGAGATTCCGTGGGCGGATTGGTGGGATGGAATTACGGCGAGATCGAGGATAGTTTCGCGCGTGGCAGCGTAATCGCCGTGGACGATTACGCGGGCGGGCTGGTTGCGGCGAACTACGGAAGCATTCGCCGGAGCGAGGCGAGCGGCACGGTGCAAGGAGAGGAGCGGCTGGGCGGGTTGGTCGGCTACAACGTGGGCGAGATCGTCGAGAGTCATGCCAGCGGCGCGGTGAGCGGCGTCGGAATCGCCGGCGGGTTGGTCGGATGGAACACGGATGATGCCGCGATTCGTCAGAGCTACGCGACGGGCGCCGTGAGCGTTACGGGTAATTCGGCCGGAGGTATCGCCGGGATGAATACTGGTGCGATCCGACAAAGCTATGCGAGAGGCGATGTGAGCGCCGGGGGGACTAATGTTGGAGGTCTGGTCGGTTATCATTCCGGAGCGATCAGCGAGAGCTACGCGACGGGAGCGGTCACGGGGACCGGCACCTGGGTTGGAGGTTTGGTGGGTTACAACCTGCCCTCGGTGGGGACGACGGATCAGAGTTATTGGGATAAGGAAACCACGGGTCGTGAAACGAGCGCCGCTGGCACGGGTTTGACGACGGCGGAACTGCAGAGCGGAGCACTGCCGACCGGTTTCGATCCCGAAATGTGGGACGTGACGGCGGGCGTGTATCCGATCTTGAAAGGCGGTGCGCCGGTGGGAGCGGCGAATCTCGTGACCGGGACGTATGCCGGCGTGGGGGAAGGCGTGGAACTCACGCTCGCGATTGACGGGCAGATTGTGGCGACGACCACGACGGGTGCAGGCGGGGTTTTCAGTTTTGGTTTCGAGGGAACCGTGACGGAGAACGCGCCGGCGCTGGTGTATGTGACGGGCGGAGGAAGCCACGGGGCCAACCGGGTGGTGCCGCTGCAAGGCTGGCTTACGACGAATGTGGGATTGCTGGCGGACTGGGTGTGGGTAACGAGCCGGGCGACGACGCTCAGTGCATTACTCGAAGAAATGCAGACCGCGATTGGGGCACTGATCGGCGACGGACTGTTGTATTCGTTCGATGGAGACAAGCCGGTGCTGGGGGACGGCATCGGACTGCGATTGGACACGACCGCCTTCCATGTGACTTTCGACACGGAATTGGATTTGGCGGGGCATGCGTTGCACCTGACGGGCTGGACGGAGTATGCGGCGGATTCGGGGTTGAAGGCGGGGACGTTCATCTTGGCCGGTGGCGGCCGGTGGGTGCAGAACAAGGTGGAGCTGCCGGAGTTCACGGCGGAAGATTTCCGCATTGTGTGGGGAAGTTTCCTTCGCGCGGCGGGTGGCGACGGCTCCGGCGAGTCGCCGTGGAAACTTGTCGATGTTTACGGCCTGCAGGGAGTCGCGGTCGGTTCTTCGAATGCGAAGCACTACGTTCTCGGCAATGACATCGATGCGAGCAGCGCGGCGAATTGGAATGACGGTGCGGGGTTCGATCCTATCGGCGATCGGGTCGGCAATGTGCCTTTCCAAGGCCGCTTCGATGGTGCAGGGCATATCCTTTCGAATCTCACGATCGATACGGATAAGTCGGACGTGGGTTTGTTTAGCTTTGTCGGAGATGAAGGTCGGGTGGAGGATCTGATTCTCACCGACGTGGATGTCCGTGGTGCGAGTTCCGTGGGAGCACTGGCGGGATTTAATCGAGGCACGATCGAGCGGGTCGAGGTGCGCAGCGGCCAGGTGAGGAGTCTCGGCAGCGCGGGCGGATTGGTCGCCGGCAACTGGGGCGAGATCGTGGAGAGTGTGGCTTCAGTTTCGGTGACAGGCGCGTCGTATGTCGGCGGGTTGACCGGAGAAAATGGGCAGGACGGATCGATCGTGCGCAGTGAGGCTACGGGTGATGTGGTGGCCACGGGCTACGGTTACGCGGGTGGTCTCGCTGGATACAACCGCCTCGGCGCGGTGATCGAGGAGAGTCGTGCGACCGGCGATGTCGAAGGTGTGAACAGCATCGGTGGCTTGGTCGGAGAAAATGCTTGGGGAACGATTCGCCGTAGCATCGCGGAAGGATCGGTCACCGCGACAGGGAGCGACGTGGGCGGTTTGGTCGGCTACAATAGTGAAACCAGCATCCTCTCGCACAGCTATGCGATTGGTGCCGTGAAAGGTGTGAGTCGGGTCGGCGGACTGGTGGGTTCGAATTACGGAACGATTGAGCAGACCTACGCGACCGGAGCGGTGACCGGGACGAGCGAGTTGGGTGGATTGGTCGGTCGCAACGCGACAGGTGGAACGATATCGAACAGCTACTGGGATCCGGAAACGACCGGCCGGACGACGAGCGCTGGCAGCGATGCGGCGAATGGGCTGACGACGGGGGAATTTCGCAGTGGCAGGTTGCCGGCTGGTTTCGATGCGTCGATTTGGTCGGTGCGTGCCGGCGAGTATCCGCCGCTGCGCTGGACCTTGCCGCCGAGTCTGGGCAACACGGTCACGGGCACGCTGGTCGGTGCGGGTGCAGGTTTGGATCTGACCTTGGTGATCGACGGTGTGGCGGTGGCGACGACGCAGACGGGCGCAAGCGGAGGATTTATCTTTGACTACGCGGGAGAGTATGCGGCCGGCACGACCGCACTGATTTACGTGAACGGTGGTGGAGAGTTTGCGGCCAACCGACTGTTGTCGCTCGAAGGGACAGTGACGGGCGGTTTCGTGGTGGACCCGGGTTGGGTGAGGGCGGTCAGCGGCGCGATTACGTTGAGCGAACTGATCGAGGAACTCCGCGCGGCGCGTGGCGCGCTGACGGCAGAGGGGCTTCTTTATTCGGTGAACGATGGAACGCTCGAGCTGGCGTCGGGGATCGGGCTGCGCCTCGACCTGACGGCGGACCATTTCAATTTCGATGCGGCGATCGATTTGACCGACCGGGCCTTGCGGGTGGCGTCCGCGGGCACGTTGACGGCGGCGGCTTCGTTGCGCACGGGCGCTTTCATTTTGGCGGGCGGCGATTGGGTGCAGAATGCGGCGACGCTGCCGGAGTTTACGACGGGGGATTTCCGCATCGAGGGCGGTCGGTTTCTGCGTGTGCAAGGTGGCGATGGAACGGAGGAGGCACCTTGGCAGCTCGTGGATATTTACGGCCTGCAGGGCATCATGACGCAGGACATGACCGCGGATTATGCGCTGGTGGCAGACATCGACGCCAGCGGGACGGAGAACTGGAACGGCGGCGCGGGCTTCGTTCCCTTATGGGATTCCCAAAATTATCTTGGATTCTCCGGTGTGTTCGACGGACGCGGCCATGTGATTTCGGGTTTGGTCATCAATCAGCCCGATTCAACTTGGGATGTAGGCTTGTTTAGCATGGTCGAGGGAGAGCCCTTCGACGGCAACGGTCATGAAGGACGCATTCTCGACGTTGGCCTGATCGGTGGGAGGATCACGGGTGGAGAGTTCGCGGGGGCGGGTGGTTTGGCCGGCTCCAGCTATGGCACGATCCGAGATAGCTACGTGACGGGAATGACGATCGATGGCTCTATGAGTGTCGGCGGATTGGTAGGCGGTAATCGTGGCACAATCGAACGGAGCTACGCGGACGCGGAGGTCACGGGCCGGGACTATGGGATGAACATTGGCGGGCTCGCGGGATTCAATATGGGCACGATTCGCTTCTCCTACGCCGGCGGAGTGGTCACGGGGATTAGCGACGTCGGCGGCTTGGTCGGCTTCAATGGCTACTTGATCGAGAGCAGCTACGCCACGGCGAGCGTGACGGGGACCGGCGCAAGCACCGGTGGTCTGGTCGGGAGCAATTTCGGCGATATTTCACAGGCCTACGCTGCCGGACTTGTGACGGGGGCTGACGCTGCGAGCACGGGTGGTCTGATCGGGTTCGGCTTCGAAGACTTCGGCTCGATCACGAACAGTTACTGGAACAAGGAAACCACAGGACAGAGCGCGAGTTTCGGCAGCCCGGAAGATGCGGGTTTGACGACGGCGCAAATGCGGAGCGCGACGAGCTTCGTTGGCTGGGAGATCGATTCCGTGGGCGGGAGCGAGGACACGTGGCGTATTTATGAAGGCACTACGGCGCCCATGTTGAAGGCGTTTCTCACGCCGCTCACCGTGACGGGGAAAACGGTGACGGTGACCTACGATGGCGCGGCGACGCACGCGCTCGACGAGAGCGACTATTCCTTTTCGCTCACGCCGGAGACGGGAGGCGTTTTGGGCACGGGCGTTTACGTCGCCAAGAGCGCGAATGCCGGCGGTTACAGGATGGACACGGACACGCTGTTGTTGAGCGGACTTTATTCGCACCAGCTAGGTTACGATCTGGTGTTCGCAGGCGGCAGCCTGACGATCGCGCCCAAGGTGTTGACGGCGAAGCTCAGCGGCGAGCTGAGCAAGATTTACGATGGCACGGTGGCGGCCTCGCTGAAGCCCGGCGATTATGAATTGGAAGGTTTGGTGGGAAGCGAAAGCTTCGTGGTCACACAAGCCGCTGGCTCCTATGATAGCGTCAATGTGGCGGACGCGAGCGTGGTGATCGCGACGCTTAGCGAGGATAATTTCGCCGCAGGCGAGGGGACTTTGGCGTCGAATTATGTGTTGCCGACCCAGGCGAGCGGTGCGGCGACGATCACGCCGCGGACGGTTTCGGTCGCCGCGAGAAACGGCACGTCCACGTATGGAGACACTCCCGCCGATTTCGGCTTCACCGCAGAAGGATTGGTGGATGGAGAGACGGCCGCGGTGTTGACGGGGCTTTCGATGGATACCTCGATCACCGGGACGACAAACGCCGGCGATTATACGCTCTCGGTCGTCGGGACGCTGACGAATGGAAACTACAATGTCATCGCGCGTAGTGATGGCACATGGGTGGTGTCGCCGAAGGACATCATCGTGACGGCGAACGGTGGTGGGTCGGTTTACGGCGATGTGGATTTGGAGAATCCTGGTTTCACGGCGGATGGGCTCGTGAATGGCGAAACGGTGGCGGTGCTGACGGGATTGGAGAACAGTTTCGGCATCACGAACACGACGAACGCGGGCAGCCATACGCTTTCGGTGAACGGGACGCTCACGAACGGAAACTATACCGTGACAGCGCGTCAGGATGGGACGTGGGTGGTGTCGCCGAAGGATATCATCGTGACGGCGAACGGTGGTGCGTCGGTTTATGGTGACGCGGATTTGGTGAATCCCGGCTTCGCGGCAGAGGGGCTCGTGAATGGTGAGACGGTCGCGGTGCTCACGGGGTTGGAGAACAGCTTCGGGATTACGAACACGACGAATGCGGGCAGCCATACGCTTTCGGTGAGCGGCACGTTGACGAATGGAAATTACAACGTGATGGCGAGGAATGATGGGACGTGGGTGGTGTCGCCGAAAGACATCGTCGTGACGGCGAATGGTGGTGCGTCGGTTTACGGCGATGTGGATTTGGAGAATCCAGGTTTCACGGCGGACGGCTTGGTGAATGGCGAGACGGTGGCGGTGCTGACGGGGTTGGAAAACAGCTTCGGCATCACGAATGCGACGAATGCGGGCAGCCATACGCTTTCGGTGAGCGGCACGCTCACGAATGGAAACTACAACGTGACGGCGCGGAATGATGGCACGTGGGTGGTGTCGCCGAAAGACATCATCGTGACGGCGAACGGCGGTGCGTCAGTTTACGGCGATGCGGATGTGACGAATCCCGGCTTCGCGGCGGATGGACTTGTGAATGGCGAGACGGTCGCGGTGCTGACCGGGCTGGAGAATAGCTTCGGCATCACGAACACGACGAATGCCGGCAGCCACACGCTTTCGGTGAGTGGCACGCTCACGAACGGAAACTATAACGTGACCGTCCGAAACGATGGGACGTGGGTGGTGTCGCCGAAGGATATTGCGGTGACGGCGAATGGAGGTGCGTCGGTGTATGGCGATGTGGATTTGGAGGATCCTGGTTTCACGGCGGATGGGCTCGTGAATGGCGAGACGGTCGCGGTGCTCACGGGATTGGAGAACAGCTTCGGGATTACGAACACGACGAATGCGGGCAGCCATGCACTTTCGGTGAGCGGCACGTTGACGAATGGAAATTACAACGTGATGGCGAGGAATGATGGGACGTGGGTGGTGTCGCCGAAGGATATTGCGGTGACGGCGAAGGGTGGTGCGTCGGTTTACGGCGATGTGGATTTGGCGAATCCTGGTTTCACGGCGGATGGGCTCGTGAATGGCGAAACCGTCGCGGTGCTGACGGGGCTGGAGAACAGCTTCGGCATCACGAATACGACGAACGCGGGCAGCCATACGCTTTCGGTGAGCGGCACGTTGACGAATGGGAATTACAACGTGACGGCGCGGAATGATGGAACGTGGGTCGTGTCGCCCAGGGATATCACGGTCACCGCCGGTGCGGGGAGTTCGGTTTACGGGGAAGCTCCGGCGGGGGTGGGCTTGACGGCGGACGGGTTGGTGAATGGCGAAACGACGGCGGTGCTCACCGGCCTTTCAACGGACACGCCGATCACCGCCACGACCAATGCTGGAAGTTATACGCTGTCCGTGGTCGGCACGCTGACGAACGGAAATTACACTGTGACGGCGCGGCATGATGGCACGTGGGTGGTGTCGCCGAAGGAAATCACCGTCGCGGCCGAGGGTGGTGCGTCGGTTTACGGAGATTCGGGAATGTCGAATCCCGGTTTCACGGCGGATGGACTCGTGAATGGAGAAACGGTGGCGGTGCTGACAGGGCTGGAGAACAGCTTCGGGATTACGAACACCACAAATGCGGGCAGCCATACGCTGTCGGTGACGGGCACGCTGACGAACGGTAATTACAAAATCACTACACGGCAGGACGGGACGTGGGTGGTGTCGCCGAAGGATGTCACCGTCGCGGCGAACGGTGGCGCTTCCGTTTATGGCGACTCAGCGCTCACCAATCCCGGGTTCACAGCCGAAGGTTTGGTGAATGGCGAAACCGTCGCGGTGCTCACCGGACTGGAGAACAGCTTTGGCGTCACGAATACGACGAATGCGGGCAACCATACGCTTTCGGTCGTGGGCACGCTGACGAATGGTAATTATAAAATCACTACACGGCGTGACGGGACGTGGGTGGTGACGCCGAAGGATATCGCGGTGACGGCGAACGGTGGCGCGTCGGTTTACGGCGATACGGGGATGACGAATCCCGGTTTCGTCGCGGACGGATTGGTGAATGGCGAGACGGTGGCAGTGCTGACGGGGTTGGAGAACGGATTTGGGATTACGCCTACGACGGATGCGGGGAGATACACGCTTTCGGTCGTGGGCACGCTGACGAATGGTAATTACAATATCACTACACGGAGCGACGGCACCTGGGTGGTGTCGCCCCGGGATTTGATCGTGACCGTCAATGACGCCGAGCGTGGTTACAATCAGTCGAATCCGGAGTTTAGCGCGCGCTTCGAAGGATGGGTGAACGACGATTCCGCGGACGTCGTCGAAGGGCTGGCGTTTTTCACGCCGGCTACGCGTGAGTCGCCGGTGGGCGAGTATGTGGTGGAAGCTTCGGGCGGTTTTGCCCGGAACTACACCCTGCATTATGTGAATGGCCGGCTGACGATCATTCGATCCGGGATCGAGGTGGATGGAACGATCGCTCCGGTGGTCGATGTCGAAGGAGAGCCGGCGGCGAGTGAGAATCATGCGGTGGTCGAGCGTGGCGGACGGCGAACGCTGGTTCCTCTGATCTCCGAAGATCAAGGCGAAGGCCGGCCGGTTGAAGATGCTGTGACGGCGGAAATGTCGCGGGTGCCGGTTCCGTTTTTCGAACCGCCGGAACCATCCGACGCGCCGAGTGAAGAAGGCGTGTTCAGGTCCGATGAAGAGATCGACGCCGACGGGGACGCGATCGCGCGGACGAGCTACAGCGAATTCCTCGCGCGGGAGGGGGCGCAATGAAGGCTTACATGAACGAATCAAAGGTGGCGCGGAGGTGCGATCGATTGGAGCGGCGGGGTGGCGGCGGATGGCCGTGGTGGGTGCTCGCGGTGTTGTTGGGCGGAGCGATGCCGGTGTCGGCGCAGACCTTTGAGCAGGTTGCGCCGAGCGAACTGCCGCAGGAGAGCGATCAAGCGACGACGCTGCCGTCCTTGGAGCGAGAGACGAAACGAAGCGATTCGTCCGACGAAGAGCAGGTGATCGTGGCGGCGTTGCGCGGTTTGGTTTTCGTGGCGGACGTGTCGGCCGTGCGGCCGGGTGGGCGTGGGGAGGAAGGAATTGTTACCCAAGAGGTGCCGTTGCTCGATACGACGGAGTTTCGCGAGAAACTCGCGCCGCGACTTGGACGGCCGCTGACGCTTGGGATGCTGAAGTCGATCACGAAAGAAACGGTGGCGTATTTGCGCGGGCGTGACCGGCCGGTCGTGGATGTTGTCGTGCCGGAGCAGAATGTGGCGACGGGCACGGTCCAGGTGGTGGTGCGGGAAGGTCGATTGGGCGCGGTGAAAGCGGAAGGCAATCGCTGGTTCGCGGCGGAGCGGATCGTTGCGGCGGTGCGCGTGGCGCCGGGAGATTCGATTTCGGGGCGCGGGCTGCTCGCGGATTTGAGCTGGCTGAATCAGAATCCGTTTCGGCGGGTCGATCTGGTGTTTGCGGCGGGGGAGCGGGCGGGCGAAACGGATGTGATCCTGAAGGTGGATGACCGGCGTCCGCTGCGACTTTACGCGGGCTTTGACGATTCGGGCACAACGCTGACGGATCGCGAGCGGGTGTTTGCGGGAGTGAATTGGGGCAACGCGTTCGGTCGCGAGCATCAGTTGAGCTATCAGTTCACCGCGAGTCCGGACGTGGAGAAGATGACGGCGCATTCGGCGAGTTATGTGGTGCCGCTGCCGGAGCGGCGGCACACGTTGACGGTTTTTGGCAGCCATGCGCGGAGCCGGCCGGACCTGCCCTATTTTACGCTCGACGGCCGGTCATGGCAGGTGGGGTTGCGTTATCGCGTGCCCTTGTCGGCGTGGCGCGGCGTGGAGCAGTCGCTGACGGGCGGCGTGGATTTCAAGCGCAGCAACAACGACCTCGCGTTCGGTGGATCGTCGGTGTTTGCGCAGGCGACGGACGTGGCGCAACTCGTGCTGGAATATGCGGCAAGCCGGGCGGACCGGCGCGGGATGACGTCGGGCGGTTTGACGCTGGCGTTGAGCCCGGGCGGGATCGGCGGACGCAATCGCGATGCGGATTTTCGCGCGTCGCGGTCGCTGGCGGACGCGCGCTATGGCTATGCGCGGATCGCGTTGGAGCGGACGACGCGGCTGCGCGGGGACTGGGTGTGGGTGGTGCGCGGCCAGGGGCAGATCGCATCGACGAATCTGCTCGGCAGCGAGCAACTCGGGCTCGGCGGCGCGTCGTTGCTTCGTGGATACGAAGAGCGCGAGGCGAACGGCGACAGCGGCGTGGCGTTGATCAACGAAGTGCGGGCGGCGGCGGTGCCGCTGGGCGGGGGACGGCTTGTGCCGCTGGCATTTTTCGATGCGGGGCGGACCGAAGTGCATGCGCCGCTGACCGGCGAGGCGCGCGGCCGGAATCTGGCGAGTGCGGGCGTGGGCGTGCGTTATGCGCTTGGCGCCACGGTGGTGGCGCGGGCGGACTTCGGCTGGCAGTTGCGCGAAAGCGGCGTGTCGCCCACGGGCGACGATCGTCGCGGACACGTGAGCGTGACCGTGGGCTGGTAGCGGACGATCAGAGCGCGTGAATCGCGTTTTTGGATACGGCGAGGCCGGCTTCTTTCACGGCCTCGCTCATCGTGGGATGCGCGTGGATCGTGCGGCCGAGGTCTTCGGCGCTGCCGCCGTATTCCATGTGCGTGACGACCTCGCTGATGAGCTCGCCGGCATTGTGGCCGAGGATTTGCGCGCCGAGGATTTTGTCGGTTTTGGCGTCGGCGATGATTTTCACGAAGCCATCGGTGGCGCTGGCGGCGATGGCGCGGCCGTTGGCGGCGAGGTTGAATTTGCCGACTTTGACGGAGAGACCTTGGGCTTTCGCGGCGTCTTCGCCGAGGCCGACGGAGGCGACTTCGGGTGAGGTGTAAACGATCGCGGGAACGAGATCCCAGTTGATGTGACCGGCCTTGCCGGCGATCCATTCGGCGACGGCGACGCCGTCTTCCTCGGCCTTGTGGGCGAGCATGGGGCCGGCGACGACATCGCCGATGGCCCAGACGTTTTGGGCGGAGGTGCGGAGGTGGGCGTCGACTTTGATGCGTTTCTTTTCGTCGAGCTGGACGCCGGCTTTTTCGAGGGCGAGGCCGTCGGTGAACGGACGGCGGCCGACGGCGACGAGGACCTTGTCGGCGGGGAATTCGAGCGGTTTGCCGTCGCGCTCGGCGAGGAGGATGCGCGGTGAGGGCACCGCGCCTCCATCGGCGGATGCTGGTTTGAGGCCGGTGACCTTGGCGCCGGTTTCGATTTTGAGGCCCTGTTTGGCGAGGAGGCGGGTGAAATTGCGGACGATGTCGTCGTCGTAGGTCGCGGCGATCTTGGGCAGGAATTCGACGACGGTGACGTCGGCGCCGAGGCGGGACCAGACGGAGCCGAGTTCGAGGCCGATGGCGCCGCCGCCGACGACCACGAGTTTTTTGGGAATGGAAGAGAACGCGATCGCGTGATCGGAGGAGACGATCGTTTCGCCGTCGAATTTGAGGAAGGGGAGTTCAACGGGGGCGGAGCCGGTGGCGATGACGATGTGCGTCGCGGACAGGTCGGCGACGGTTCCGGGTTCCGAGTTTGGAGTTCCGGGTTGGGGTGAGGTGACGCGGATGGTTTTGGGGGCGGTGAATTCGGCGGTGCCGGTGAGGACGGTGATTTTGCGGACTTTGGCGAGTTGGGCGACGCCGCCGGTGAGTTTGGCGACGACCTCGTCTTTGCGTTTCAGGAATTGCGGAAGGTCGATGTCGACGCTGCCGAGCTTGATGCCGTGTTCGGCGGCGTGCTGTTTGGCCCAAACGAGGTGCTCGCTGGAATGGAGCAGGGCTTTGGACGGGATGCAGCCGACGTTGAGGCAGGTGCCGCCGAGGGCGGGGCGTTTGTCGACGAGAGCGACCTTGAGGCCGAGTTGGGCGGCGCGGAAGGCGCAGACGTAGCCGCCGGGGCCGGCGCCGATGACGATGAGGTCGAAGGAAGACATGAATTCGTGCTCTTGATCGTTAACGTGCTCGTGATCGCGGGCTCGGGTTTTCGATCACGAGCACGATTACGATCAGGAGCACGAGGGATTAGATGCCGAGGACGAGGCGGGTCGGGTCCTCGATGGCTTGCTTAACTTTGACGAGGAAGGTGACGGCTTGTTTGCCGTCGACGAGGCGGTGGTCGTAGCTGAGCGCGATATACATCATCGGCCGGATGACGACCTGGCCGTTCACGGCGACGGGGCGATCGTTGATGGCGTGCATGCCGAGGATGCCGCTTTGGGGCGGGTTGATGATCGGCGTGGAGAGGAGCGAGCCGAAGACGCCGCCGTTGGTGATGGTGAAGACGCCGCCTTCGAGATCGGCGAGCGTGATTTTGCCCTCGCGAGCTTTGGTGGCGACCGAGGCGAGTTGTTTCTCGATGTCGGCCATGCCGAGCGTGTCGCAATCCTTGATGACGGGGACGAGCAGGCCTTTGTCGGTGGAGACGGCGACGCCGATGTCGAAATAGTGATTCTCGATGGTGTGATCGCCATCGATCTGGGCGTTGATGGCGGGGACTTCCTTGAGGGCGTGGACGACGGCTTTGATGAAGAAACTCATGAAGCCGAGCTTCACGCCGTGTTTTTTGACGAAGTCGTCCTGGTATTTTTTGCGCAGCTCCATGACGCCGGACATGTCGACCTCGTTGAAAGTCGTGAGCATGGCGGCCTCGTGTTGGGCGGCGACGAGACGCTGCGCGATTTTCTGGCGCAGCGGGGACATCTTTTTGCGGGTTTGGCGGGGCACCGCCGCTGGCGGCGGCGCGATTTCAGATTTGGGATTTGAGATTTGAGATTGGGGCGTGGCGGCGGCGAGCATGTCGCCTTTGGTGACGCGGCCGGCTTTGCCGGTGCCGGAGACTTTGGAAGGATCGATGCCGGTTTCTTCGGCGAGGCGGCGGACGGCGGGGGAGACGGCGGCGGATTTTGCTTTCGTTTCGCCGGCACCGGCGGCGGAGGCGGCTTGTTCGGATTGGGGTGGAGCGTAGGGATTCGGGAGCGGCGAGGTGGACGTGGCGTCTTTGCCGGTGGAGGCTTGAGCGGCGTTGCCTTCGCGCGGTGGGGGCACCGCGCCTCCAGTGGCGGCGTCGGTGTCGATGGTGGCGACGACCTGGCCGATTTTCACTTCGGCGCCTTCCTCGACGGAGAACGTGATCTTGCCGGCGGATTCGGCGGTGCCCTCGGAGGTGATCTTGTCGGTTTCGAGCTCGAAGAGCGGCTGGTCTTTTTTTACGACCTCGCCGTTTTTGACGTGCCACTTGGACAGGATGCCGGAGCTGATGGATTCGCCCATCGGCGGGATTTTAACTTCGAGTTGGGGCATGGTGGGCAGGAGTAGCGAGTAGTGAGTAGCGGGTAGCGAGTAGAATGCGGTCGCGAGATCAATGGTGGATCGAATGCTCGCTACTCACTACTCGATGCTCGCTACTAATGGATCAAATGTTGAAGGCGTCTTGGAGGAAGGCGGCTAGTTCGAATTTGTGGAGGGCGAGGGCGCCGACGGCGGGGGACGCAGCGGCGTCGCGGCCGGCGTAGAGCGGGGTGAAGCCGAAGATTTTTTGGAGGTGCGGCGCGATGAAGGACCAGGCGCCCATGTTTTGGGGTTCTTCCTGGCACCAGACGATGCGGGCGCCCTTGTAGTCGTCGGCGATCTGGAAAAGACGGTCGGTGTGGAGCGGGTAGAGCTGCTCCAGGCGAACGATCGCCGTATTCGTGATTTTGTTACGGTCGCGGAAATCGCAGAGGTCGTAGTAAACCTTGCCCGAGCAGAGGATGACGCGCTCGGTTTTTTCGGGGCGCTGCGGGTCGTCGAGGATTTCCTGGAAGTTGCCGGAGTGAAACTCTTCCAGTTTCGACGTGGCGGCGGGGTGACGAAGGAGCGACTTCGGCGACATGACGACGAGCGGCTTGCGGAAGTCGCGTTTCATCTGGCGGCGAAGGCAGTGGAAGAAGTTGGCGGGCGAGGTGAGGTTGACGACCTGGATGTTGTCCTCGGCGCAGAGTTGGAGGAAGCGTTCGAGGCGGGCGGAGGAGTGTTCGGGGCCCTGGCCCTCGTAGCCGTGCGGGAGGAGGAGAACGATGCCGGAGGCGCGCTGCCACTTGGATTCGCTGGAAACGATGAATTGGTCGATGACGACCTGGGCGCCGTTGGCGAAGTCGCCGAATTGGGCTTCCCAGATGCAGAGCATCTGGGGGTAGTCGAGCGAGTAGCCGTAGTCGAAGCCGAGGACGGCGGCTTCGGAGAGGAGCGAGTTATAGACGCAGAACGTGGCTTGATCGTCGGCGAGGTTCTTGAGGGGAACGTATTTCTCGCGGGTTTCGTAATCGTAGAGGACGGCGTGGCGGTGGCTGAACGTGCCGCGTTCGCAATCCTGGCCGCTGATGCGGACGGGTGTGCCGTCGAGGAGAAGCGTGCCGTAGGCGAGCGCTTCGGCGAAGCCCCAGTCGATGGGACCGCCCTCCTTGTGGGCCTGGACGCGGTTCTCGAGGAAGCGCTTGATCTTGTTGTTGAGTTTGAAGTTCGCGGGGACGCGCGTGAGGCCGGCGACGACGCGATCGAGCAGTTCGGGGCTGACGCCGGTGTTGATGTTGGAGTGGCGGTAGGCCGGCTGACGGACGCCGGTGGAGCCCTCGTATTTTTTCGCTTCGATGGCCTTCGATTCGACGACGCTGCGCGCGGTGAGTTTTTCCTGTTCGCGCGCCTTGGCCTTTTGGAAGTTGGCTTCGAGGGCGGCGGAATATTCGGCTTTGATGGCTTCGGCGTCCTCCGGGGTGATGTTGCCCTCGGCGATGAGTTTTTCGGTGTAGATCGCGGAGACGAGCGGGTGGGCGGCGATCTTGCGATACATCGTCGGCTGGGTGAACGCGGGCTCGTCGGACTCGTTGTGGCCGTGGCGGCGGTAGCAGACCATGTCGATGACGACATCGCGTTTGAAGCGGACGCGGAATTCGAGGGCGAGCTGGGCGACCATGCAGACGGCCTCGGCGTCGTCGCCGTTCACGTGGAAAATCGGCGCCTCGATCATCTTGGCGACGTCGGTGCAGTAGCGGGTCGAGCGGGCTTCGGCGGGGAGCGTGGTGAAGCCGATCTGGTTGTTGATGACGAGGTGGACGGTGCCGCCGGTGCGGTAGCCGGGGAGTTGGGAGAAGTTGAGCGTTTCGGCGACGATGCCCTGGCCGGCGAAGGCGGCGTCGCCGTGTATCAGGAAAGGCAGGACGTTGCGGCGCTCGGCGGTGTCGCCGCGGACGCGCTGGCGCGCGCGGGCTTTGCCCTCGACGACGGGGTTGACGATTTCGAGGTGGGATGGGTTGGCGGCGAGGCGGATCTCGACCTGTTTGCCGGAGGACGTGCTGAGGATCGCTTCGTAGCCGAGGTGGTATTTCACGTCGCCGTCACCGGCGACGGACTCGGGGATGTAGTTTTCGGAGAATTGCTCGAAGAGGACCTCGAACGGTTTGCGGAGGATGGAGACGAGGACGTTGAGCCGGCCGCGGTGGGCCATGCCCATGACGATTTCCTCGACGCCGACCTCGGGGCATTTTTCGATCATCGCGTCCATGGCGGCGATGAAGGTTTCGGCGCCTTCGCCGGAGAAGCGTTTCTGGCCGACGTATTTGGTGTGGAGGAATTTTTCGAAAAGCTCGGCCTTGTGGAGGCGGCGGAGGATGCGGCGTTTTTGTTTTTTGGTGAACGACGGCTGGTTGTTGGTTTCCTCCATGCGGGCCTGAAGCCATTCGCGGGCCTCGTGGTCCTGGCAGTGCATGTATTCGACGCCGATGTGGCCGCTGTAAGTCTGCTGAAGGGCGGCGAGGATGTCGCGGAGGCGGTGGTGGCCGCCGCCTTTGAAATTCGTGAGGGTGAAGGATTCGTCGAGGTCGCTTTCCTCGAGATTGAAATGCGAAAGGGCGAGGCGCGGGTGAGCGGCGGGCGGTTCGCCGAGCGGATCGAGGTGGGCTTGGAGGTGGCCGTGGGCGCGGTAGGCGTTGATGAGGCGGGCGACCTGGCCCTGTTTGACGCTGTCGAGAATTCGGACGTTGGCGGGTTGGCTGCCGCCGAAGGATCCACCGCTGGTGCCGAGCGTGAAGCCTTGGAAGAAGGCGCGCCACGTCGGATCGACGGAGTCGGGATTCTGCTGCCACGCCTCGTAGGCCGCTTCGATGAGCGCGGCGTTGGCGGAGGCGGAGAGGTTAAGCGAATTCATGAGAAGGAATGCGCGCCCGGGCGGGCGAAAAAAGAGGGAGTTGCGCTGGACGAGTCACTAGAAGAGGGTCGGATAAAACAACATGGGAGCGACTATGACACAAGTGCGCCGTGGACGCAGGCGGGGTTTGCAATCGGACTTAAGGAGGGTAGCTGCGAAATAAGTTTTCGCACACACGACCATGGAAAATGAGATCAGATTGTCGGTGAAGACGCTGTTGGACGCAATCAAGTGCTCGGATGGGCAAGCGGTTGCGGCGGAAATGGAGCGGTTGGATGGGATGTTGGAGCGCGGTCGGGGCACGCTGCATCCGCAACTCACGCATTTCCTGCAGAACCGGAGTTATGCGAAGGCGCTGATGTTTCTTGGCGGGGAGAGCGATATTCCGGTCGGGGTGTGCGGCGGACGGGCGGGGAGAAACGAGGCGAAGGACGGTGAGCGATGAGCAAGAATCAGAATCGAATTTCGACGGATGGCGGGAGCGGGTTGGGGCAGAATCCGTTCGGGGCCTTGAGTGGGGCGGGGTTGCCGGATGCGCCGAAAGCGGTGGCGGGAGTGAGCGGCGGAGCGGGGAATGCGAAAGGCGGGGCGGAGGCGCGCTCGACGAAGAATCGCGGGCGGGTGGATGTGCGGCGCGAAACGGGTGGGCGTGGAGGGAAGACGGTGACGGTGGTGGACGGATTCGTGGGGATCGGACTGCCGGAAAAGGAGCAGCTCGCGAAGAAGATGCGAGCGGCGTGCGGGTGCGGCGGAACGGTGAAGGACGGCGCGATCGAGATCCAGGGCGATCAGCGCGAGACGGTGGCGCGGATTTTGAGTGAGGCGGGGTTCCGGCCGGTGTTTGCGGGCGGGTAGCGGGCGGCGAGGGCGCTTTCGGTTTCGAGTTCGGGGTTCCGAGTTTCGAGTTCGGGGCTCTAGGCCGCGAGGCCGGCGGCTAGGGCGAGAGCGGATTTCGCGCGGTTGAGGATGTAGAGGTGGTAGCCGGGTGCGCCGTGCGCGAGGAGATCGCGAATTTGAGTGAGCGCCCAATCGATGCCGACGGTTTCGAGGATGTCGGGTTGGTCGTGGGCGGCTTCGAGGCGGGTGATGAGTTTTTGCGGAAGCGAGGCGCCGCACATGGTGGTGAAACGCTGGATTTGTTTCAGCGAGAGCACGGGCATGATGCCGGGGACGATGGGGATGTTGATGCCGACGGCGCGGCAGCGTTCGACGAAGCGGTAGTAAACGGTGTTGTCGAAGAAGAGCTGCGTGGTGATGAAGGCGGCGCCGGCGTCGACCTTGCGTTTGAGGTGGACGAGGTCGGTGTCGAGGGAGGGAGCTTCCGGGTGTTTTTCGGGATAGCCGCCGACGCCGAGGCAGAAATCGGGGTGGCGGGATTTGAGGAGGGCGACGAGATCGGAGGCGAAGCGCAGGCCGTCGGGCGATGGGGTGAAGGTGGTTTCGCCCTTGGGCGGGTCACCGCGAAGAGTCATGATGTTGCGGAAGCCGGTGGCGTGGAGTTCGTCGGCGATGGCGAGGAGTTCGGCGCGGGAGTGTCCGACGCAGGTGAGATGCGGCATGACGGTGAAGCCGAAATCGCGGCGAAGGAGGTCGCTGACTTGCGCGGTGCGTTGGCGGGTGCTGCCGCCGGCGCCGTAGGTGACGGAGACGAAGTCGGGGGAAATGCGTTTGAGGGCGGCGGCGGTGGTGCGGAGGACTTCGACGCCGGCGTCGTCGCGCGGGGGAAAAAATTCGAGGGAGCGGAGCGGGCGGGATTGGGCGAGGAGGGAGGAAATGGGCGAGTCGGGCGGCATGCGTCAGCAACGCATGCGGATTCGTTGATATGAGGCAAGCGGGGAGTTGGGTTGGATGGAGCGAGGAGGGGCAACGAGGATTGTAATATAATGTATTACAATGGATCGTTTGAGGCGGGAGGGAAAGAGGAGCGGGGAGTAGGAGGGGGTGAGAGAGGGCTGGAGTTGGAGGAGAGAGTGGGTTCAGTTCGCGGCCTGCATGAAAGCTTGGATCATCCTTTTGATAGCGGCGGCGTTTGAAGTGGGTTGGGCGACGGGGTTGAAGTCGACGGAGGGATTTACGCGCTTGTGGCCGTCGGTCGCGACGATTGGGGCGATGGCGATCAGCATGTATCTGCTGGCGGTGGCGGCGCGGACGCTGCCGATTGGGACGGCGTATGCGGTGTGGACGGGGATCGGCGCGGTGGGGACGGCGGTGATGGGGATGATCTTCTATAAAGAACCTGCGACGGTGGCGCGGATGGTGTGCATTGCGCTGATCGTGGCGGGGCTGGTGGGGTTGAAAGTGTTTTCGGGAGGCGCGGGGAAGGTCGAGTGATTGATTCCGGAGGCTTTGGTCGCAGAGAGCGCAAAGGGCGCAGAGAAAAAAAAGGCCCGCTGAAGAGCGGGCCTTGGTTTTTATTGTTGGGGGGAGGCTGACGGTGGCGTGGGTGGTGGAGGTGGTGGGGCGGCGGTGAAGAGGTCTTCGGGTTTTTGCGGGAGGCTGGTGTAGGTGTAGTCGTAGATCTGGAACGCGCGTTTGGCGGAGAGGGCGTTGATCGGGGCGGCGGGGTCGCTGTGGGAGAGCGAAACGAAAACGGGGCCGGCGGGGATGGTTTCGGTGGCGGGCTCGGTGACGGGGGATTCCGGGTTCGGAGTTTCGGGTTCCGGGTTGGCCAAAGAAGTTTGCTCCTCGGATTTCTCGGTGGAGGCGGGTTTGGGTTTTTTTTCTTCGGGTTTGCGGGCGAAGGTGAGGGTGAGGGTTTTGTCGTCGAAGGTGGTGAGTTTGACCGTGCGCGAGTGAGGCCTGGCTTCAGCGAGTTTAGGGTCGTCGAGCGGGGTGGTATCCGAAAAACGGAGACTGGTGAGCGAGGTGAGGAGGGACGTGAGTTTGGCGGTGTCGGGAACTTTGGATTCGGGCGTTTGGGGCGAGGTCCAGGTGGCGTCCTTGGAGTCGCGGGTGAAAGTGAGGTCGGTTGGATCGCTGAGTTCGATTTCGGCGATGTCTTCGGGTTTGAGGCGGACGAGGGTGGAGTCGGCCCAGTTTTTGGCGGTGGTGTCGAGCCAGGCGGAGAGGTTGGAGAGGAAAGCTTTCTGTTCGTCGCCGAAACGAACGAAGCGGCCGCCGCCGGTTTCGGCGGTTTTGCCGAGGGTGACGGACGAGAGCGACTTGTCGGACGCGTCGAGAAGTTCGATTTTTGTATCCTTGAACTCGAGACGCGCGATGCGGTCGGGGTTGGAGGTGACGAGGCGCTGGAGTTTGGCGTCGGTGAGATTGCCGACGAAGGAGGAGAGTTTTTGGAAATCGGCGGGGAAATCGAAGTAGTCGGCGACGCGCCAGGTGCCGTCGGACTGCCGCGCGAGGGTGATGGATTTGCCAGCGTCGGAGAGGCGGAGTTTGGCGGCTCTTTCGATCGTGGATTGCTCGACGAGCGGCTGGTTGAGGCGCGGATCGGCGGAGGGTGGGGGCGCGGGCCGACGCACGAAAAAGGCGATCGCGGAGAGGACAGCGAGGGTGGAGACGATGATGAGGAGGGTCTTCAATCTCATGGTTGCGGGATGAGAGTTGAGGGTTGAGAGAGGAGAGACGCAGGCGCGCGATCGAGTTCGCGGTTATTTCTTGCGGGCGCGGGCGAACCAGAGGCCGAAGGCGAGGATGAGGACGGGAGACGCGACGAGGTTCGCGATGAGGAGGCGGTTTTCGAGGGTGTCGATGTCCTCGCGGAGGGCGCGGCGGATCTGGCGGCGCTGGGCGCGCATCTCGGCGGACTGCTTCTGGAAGTCCTCGATCGCTTCGGCGACTTCGGGCGAGGCGACGAGGCGGTTGCCTTCGGTTTTCTTGCCCTGGAGTTCGGAGAGTTTCGTTTGGATTTCCTGGAGCTGGGCGTCGAGGGCGGTGAGGCGTTCCTGATATTTTTTCTGGGCCTCGACTTCCATCGCGCGGACGACGTCGAACGGACGAAGGGAAGTGCCTTTGCCGCGGATGCTGATGAGGTCCTGCGAGCCGCCGAGGAATTCGACGGCGTTGGAGGCGAGGGCGAGGTTGTCGTTGAAGGGTTCGGCGGCGGTCTGGCCGAAGAAGTTGAATTTACGGACGGAGAAGTCGTCGAAGAGCCAGTCGGTGTCGGCGATGACGAACAGAGTCGAAGTGGACGTCGACCCGGTGAGATGAGAGTTGAGAGTGGAGGGTTGAGAGTTGGAAGCCGGCTCGCTGGCGCTCGCCGTTGAGTCGGAATCTTTGGTGTCGTCGGATTTCGGCGCGCCGTTGGGGAAGGCGGTTTTGAATTTGCCGGTGATGAGGGCGGCGATGGTTTTCTGGCCGGACGGTGTTAGATCTTTGGATACGTCGTCGGGCTGGGCGAACTGGAGCGTCATCGCGGCGACGGTGCCGGCTTGGGCGGAGGTCTCGATGAGCGGGGTGAAGGTAAGGTCGGAGTTTTCTTTTTTCGCGATCGCGCCGGGTTCGATGAAGAGGGTGGAGTTGAGCTGGGCGGTGGCCATCGACGTGCCGTTCAGGTTGGCGGCGCGGAGGCTGAGCCAGATGGGATAACGGGCGATGCCGTTGGTCGTTTGGACGGGCGTGGCGTTTTCGAGGTCACCGACGACCTGGTCGGGTTGGTAGTCGATACCGTAGGCGGAGAGGAGCGTGGGGAGGTCGCTCGAAACGTTTTGCGGGCCGCCGCCCATCATCATCTGTTGCGGGTTGGACTGGCGTTTGAAGTGTTGCGAGGACGGGTCGACGGCGAGGAGGACGGGTTTGCCGGAGAGGAGGAACTGGTCGATCGCGTATTGGAGTTGTTCCGACGGGTTCTGCGGGTGGGCGACGACGAGGAGGTCGAGGTTGTCGGGAAGTTTTTCCGCGGTGGGTTCGACGGTGACGATTTCGAAGGACTGGCGCCACTCGTCGGCGACGAATTGGCCGGGCTGCGGCTGGCGGCGCATCATCATCATCATTTGCATTTCTTGTGGCGAGGAGCCGAGGAGCGGGAGGCTGGTGAGAAGGCCGAGCTTGGGTTTGTCGAATTGTTGAACGGAGTGGATCAGTTTCGAGAGGTCGTATTCGAGGAACTGTTCGCGCTGCGGCGTGAAGGCGGGGATGGTTTTTTGCTGGTCGGCCTGGGTGACGATGAGGCCGAAGTAGAATTGTTCGCCGCCGGTGGTGGCGACTTGCGGCGTGAGGCCGGCGGCGGTGGCGCGCTCTTCCTCGGGGGTGTCGGGGCGCGGGTTGATGACGTTGAGCGAGAGCCTGCCGCGAGAGGCCCGCGCGTATTGGCGGAGCATCTCTTCGACGCGCGTGGCGTAGTTTTTGTAGGCGATCGGGAGGCCGGAGGCGTCGCGGGAGTAGAAGAGTTCGAGGGCGATGGGCTCCTCGATCTTCTCAAGCATGGCGTGCGTGCCGTGGGAGAGAGAGTAGACGTTTTCGGCCGTGAGATCGGCGCGCAGCGGGAGCGTGGTCGCGAGATAGTTGATAAGGATGAGGCCGACGAGGAGGAGGGCGATGGCGAGGGTTTTGCTGCCGGGTTTCATCGCAGAAGTTGAGAGTTGAGAGATGAGAGTTGAGAGATGGCTGGAGCGCCTGCGAGCAGGCGGCCTACCGTTCGAGGGCGACGACGTTGAGGAAGAGGGTGAAGCCGGTGAGGGAGAGGAAGAAGATCACGTCCTTGGGATCGATGATGCCCTTCATGAAGGCGTCGAAGTGGGTGATGAAACTGAAGTTCGCGAGAGCGTCGGCGACGGCGACAGGGAAGATGCCTTGGAGAAAATCCGTGAAGCTGCTGTAGCCGAGAAATAGCAAGACGGTGCAGGCGAGGAGGCCGAGGACGAAGGCGACGACTTGATTCTTGGTGAGTGCGGAGGTGAGGGCGCAGACGCCGAGGTAAGCGCCGGCCATGAGGATCGCGCCGAAGTAGCTCGCGAAGATGATGCCCCAGTCGGGATCGCCGAGATAGGCGACGGTGAGCGCCATCGGAAGGCTGAGAAGAACGGCGGTGGCGAGGAAGGCCCACCCGGCGAGGAATTTTCCGGTGACGGCTTCGAAGGTGGTCACGGGCAGCGTGAAGAGGAGCTCGATGGTGCCCGCGCGTTTTTCCTCGGACCAAAGGCGCATGCCGACAGCGGGGACGAGGAAGAGGAAGAGCCAGGGAAAGAAGAGGAAGTAGGTTTCGAGGCTCGCGACACCCGCGTCGAAGAATCCGCCGTAACGCGAGAAGGCGAGGGCGACGGAGAGGATGAGGAACGCGATCAGGACGACGTAGGCGACGGGGGAGCGGAAGTAGCCGAGGAACTCGCGTTTGAAGAGGGGGGAGATTTGGCGCATGGGAGGCTGAAAGTAGCGGGTAGTGGGTGGCGGGGTGGCGAGTGGGTGACGGGCGCGGACGAACGACAGCGGAAATGGCGGACGGAGGAGGTTGCGGCGTGAAGCCGCTCTTACAGATCCGTGCTGGTGAGGCTGCGGAAGATTTCGTCGAGGCGGGCGCCGGGCTGGCGGGCGCGAAGTTGGGCGGGGGTTTCGTCGACGACGACTTTGCCCTGGGAGATAATGATCACGCGCGTGCAGAGGGCGTCGACCTCCTCGAGGATATGCGTCGAAAGGATGACGGCTTTTTCAGCGGCCATCGAACGGATGAGGGAGCGGACCTCGTTTTTCTGGTTGGGGTCGAGGCCGTCGGTCGGTTCGTCGAGAACGAGCGCGGGCGGATCGTGGAGGAGGGCTTGGGCGAAACCGACGCGTTGTTTGTAGCCCTTGGAGAGGGTTTCGATGGTTTGCTTGCGGACGGAAGCGAGGTGCGTGAGGCGGAGCACGTGCTCGATGCGGGCGCGTTTTTCGACGATTTCGCGAAAGCCGCGGACCTCGGCGATGAACGCGAGGAATTCGTCGACGGTCATTTCGGGGTAAGCGGGCGCGGATTCGGGGAGGTATCCAAGTTTCGACTTCACGCCGACGGGATCGACGGTGACGTCGAGGCCGTCGACGGTAGCGGTGCCGGCGTCGGGGCGAAGGAAGCCGGTGAGCATCTTCATCGTGGTCGACTTGCCGGCGCCGTTGGGGCCGAGGAAGCCGAGGATTTCGCCGCGGTTGACGCGGAAGGAGACGCCGTTGACGGCGCGTTTTGCACCGTAGGTTTTAACGAGGCCTTGGACTTCGATCATTGGGTTGAAGGAAGGGAGCGAACCGGTGAAACAGCGGCGGAGCCGGAGGGTTCCGCAGGGTGAAGGCAGACGGAGTGGCCGTTAAAAAAAGGGCGAAGTGCGTGGCAAGGGATTTTTTCCGAATGCAGACGTTCGCGCACGGGCGAAAAGGCGCGTGGCGTGAGCAACCCGACGAGGACGTCGGGTTCCACCTCGGGGGCGATCAGGCGGGGGTGAGTTCGCGGTCTTTTTCGGTTTTGAGGCGAAGCTGGCCGCAGGCGGCGGCGATGTCGTGGCCTTTCTCGCGTCGCAGCGTTACGGATACGCGGGCGGCGCGAAGGACATCGGCGAATTTTTCCTGGCGCGTGATCGACGGGCGTTTCCAGGGGAGGCCCTCGACGGTGTTGTAAGGGATCAGGTTCACGTGCGCGTGGAGGTCGCGGGCGATGTCGCGGAGTTTTTCCGCCTGATCGAGGGAGTCGTTGACGTCCTCGATGAGAATGAACTCGAGCGTGACCATGCGGCCGTGTTTTTCGGAGAACTCGCGAATGGCGGGGATGAGTTTGGCGAGCGGGAAGGCCCGATTGACGGGCATGATTTTCTCGCGGACCTCGTCGGTGGCGCCGTGGAGGGAGATGGCGAGGCGAAAGCCGAGAGGTTCGTCGGCGAGTTTCAGGATTTTCGGGACGAGGCCGCTGGTGGAAACGGTGATGCGGCGGGCGCCGAAGCCGAGGCCCCAGTCGGCGTTGAGGATGGTGAGGGCGCGGATCAGCGCGTCGTAGTTGGCGAGCGGTTCGCCCATGCCCATGACGACGATGTTGTCGAAGGAGGCGAGTTCGGCGCGGGCGCGCGGTGTGAGGGCGTCTTCACGGTAGCAGACCTGGAGGAGTTGCGCGACGATTTCGCCGGCGGAGAGATCGCGTTTGAGGCCGAGCAGGCCGCTGGCGCAGAAAGCGCACGCCATGGCGCAGCCGACCTGGGTGGAGATGCAGATGGTTTTGCGGGAGTGATCGACGCCGACGCCTTCCTGCGGGGCGCGGATAATGACGGTTTCGATGAGGGAGGCGTCGCGGAGCTCGAGGAGGAGTTTGTCGGTGACGTCGGCGGATTGTTTATTGAGGACGAGCTGGGCGGGGAGGAGGTCGAAGGTCTCGTCGAGCCAGGTGCGGAGCGGTTTCGAGAGATTGGTCATCTCGTCCCAGGAGCGGACGCGTTTTTTGTAGAGCCATTCGAGGATCTGTTTCGCGCGGAACGCGGGCTCGCCGCGCGCGCGGATTTTTTCCGTGAGCGAGTCGAGGGTTTCGCCGGTGAGCGGCGGTTTGGCGGGCACGAATTTCATTCCGGGAAGAAAAAGGAAGACGAGAATGGGCGCGGTGCAAAAAGGCGCAAGAAGGCGCGAAGAACGGGGAGGAGAAACAACCGGGAAGTGTCATATATTGTATGACACTTTGCGGAGCGGGGGCGGGAGGGTGGTGAGATGACTCGCAACGTCGTTGCGTGCGATGCGTCAGGGCTGTGGATTCCCTCACCCCCATGAAATCCCTGCTACCTTTGGTTGGCGTGTGTTTGTGCCTGCCGCTCGCGGCGTTCGCTGCGGAGCCGAAAAAAGAATTTATCGAGCGGTTCGATCCGGCGTTCGATGCGCTGGTTGCGGACGACGCGAAGGTGGAGCGGCTGGCGGAAGGCTTTCGCTGGTCGGAAGGGCCGGTGTGGTATCAGGGCGCGGTGTTGTTTTCCGATGTGCCGGAGAATGTGATTTATCGTTGGGAAGAAGGGATGACCAAGGCGGAGGTGTTTTTGAAGCCCAGCGGGCTATTGCAGCCGAATCCGGAGTTTCGCGAACCTGGCAGCAATGGACTGACGCTGGATCGGCAAGGGCGATTGCTGGTGGCGCAGCACGGCGAGCGGCGGATCGCGCGGTATGAGAATGGGACGTGGACGACGATCGCGGACCGGTTTGAAGGGAAGCGGTTGAACACGCCGAACGATTTGGCGGTGCGGCGAAGCGGGGAGGTTTATTTCACGGATCCGCCGTATGGATTTAAGGACATTCACGCGTCGTCCTTGATGGAGCTGTCGTTCCATGGCGTGTATCGGGTGGGCTTGGACGGGGAGGTGACGTTGCTGACGAAGTCGATGAAGTTTCCCAACGGCATCGCGTTTTCGCCGGACGAGAAGACGCTCTATGTCGGCTCGACGGAGCATCAGAACGGGCACATCCGGGCCTTCGACGTGGAGGCGGATGGGACGCTATCGAACGAGCGGGTGTTTTTCGATGCGCGGCCGCTGAGTTCGCGCGAGGCGCCGGGATCGTGCGATGGATTGAAAGTCGATCGTGACGGCAACGTGTGGACCTCGGGTCCGGGCGGAATCCTCGTGATCAACCCGCAAGGCAAGATGATCGGCCGGATCAACACGGGTGTGCCCACCGCGAATTGCGGGTGGGGCGATGATGGCGGGACGCTTTATATCACGGCGAACAAGGCGCTTTTGCGGGTGAAGACGAAGACGAAAGGCGCGGGTTGGTGAAGGGCTGGAGGGCGGGTCGAAGCGGCCCGCCCTAGGGTGAACGCGTGGAAGGAACGGCTTAGCAGCGATGAAAACGCGCGGGCGCGAGGAGCGTTGAAGGAGAACGCGACACGGCGAGCGGGGCGTAGCGGCGTTCGGTGCGCGCGTGGCGGGGAGAGCTTCGATCCTCCGACTCTGACCTTTGGCATATTGCCCGGTTAAAAAACCGGGCCACCGTGACGATCCAAGATCAACTCCCTACTCCTATGACGGCATCCCCATCGACCCCGACGTGTGCATCGCCTGCCAGCAGGCTCGTGCTGTGGAAGACTGCGATTTTCGATCGTGCGCGGCGGCGTTTGCAGCGCGCGACAGGCGTGGCCGCGGCGGCGATCGTGTTGGTGTTCGGCGCGACGAACGTGACGGCGGCGATCGGCGAGCAGCGATTTGTGGAAGCCAAGCCGATCGCGGGCGGGTTCGTGTTGGCGGCGGGGGGAAAGGTCGCGGCATTGCACGTCGATGAGAGAGAGCCTGCGGGCGTGAAGCGGATTGCGGGACATCTGCAAGCGGACGTGGAGCGGGTGACGGGGATCAAGCCGGCGATCGAAAGCGGCGTGCCGAAAGCTCCGGCGATCGTGGTGGGCACGATCGGTTCGGGCGGGTTGATCGATCAACTGATCGGGGCGGGGAAACTCGACGTGGGAGCGATCGAAGGGAAGTGGGATGCGTTTCTCATCGAGACGGTGGCCAGTCCTTTTCCGGGCGTGGAGCGGGCGCTGGTGGTGGCGGGTGCGAACAAGCGCGGCGCGATTTACGGCATGTATGAAATATCGGAGCAGATCGGTGTTTCGCCCTGGTATTGGTGGGCGGATGTGCCGGTGAAGAAGAGCGATGCGCTTTATGTGAAGCCGGGCCGAGTGGCGGAGCAGTTGCCGGTGGTGCAGTATCGCGGGATCTTCATCAACGACGAGGCGCCGGCGTTGACGGGTTGGGTGCACGAGAAATTTGGGAAGTTCGACCACACGTTTTATCAGCACGTGTTCGAGCTGATCCTACGTTTGCGGGGAAATTATTTGTGGCCCGCGATGTGGCAGCCGCGGGCGTTCATCGATGACGATCCGGAGAATGCGCGACTGGCGGACGAGATGGGCGTGGTGATCGGCACGACGCATCACGAGCCGATGATGCGGGCGCATGCGGAGTGGGATCGTTATGGCAAAGGCCCCTGGGATTATTCGAAGAACCCGGAGGTGCTGCGCGAGTTCTGGCGTGGCGGCGTCGACCGGGTGAAGGACAAGGAAATCGTCATTTCGCTCGGCATGCGCGGCGACGGAGACGAGCCGATGAGCGAAGGCGAGAATGTGGCGCTGCTCGAGCGGATCGTGAAGGACCAGCGGGTGATTTTGAACGACGTGATGGGCAAGAAGCCGGAGGAGATTCCGCAGCTGTGGGCGCTCTACAAGGAAGTGCAGGGTTATTACGAACGCGGCATGCGTGTGCCGGATGACGTGATCCTGCTCTGGTGCGACGACAACTGGGGCAACATCCGCCGCCTGCCGACGGCGGAGGAGCGGAAGCGCGCGGGCGGCGCGGGCGTGTATTACCATTTCGACTACGTCGGCGGTCCGCGGAATTACAAATGGCTCAACACCTACCGCATCGCGAAAGTGTGGGAGCAGATGAACCTCGCGTGGCAATACGACGCGAACCGGATCTGGATCGTGAACGTGGGGGACATCAAGCCGATGGAGTTTCCGATCGAGTTCTTCCTGAACATGGCGTGGGCGCCCGGTCGTTGGAATCCGGATACGCTGGCGGACTTCACGACGGAATGGGCGGCGCGGGAGTTTGGCGCGGAGCACGCGGCGGAGGTCGCGGCGTTGATCGACGGTTATACGAAGCTGAATGCGCGGCGGAAGCCGGAGATGCTGGCGCCGGATACGTTGAGCTTGGTGAACTATCGCGAGGCGGATCGCGTGGTGGCGGAGTGGCGGGATTTGACGGCGCGGGCGGAGACGCTGAGCGCGCGACTGCCGGCGGAGGCGCGCGATGCGTTTTTTCAGCTGGTGTTGTATCCGGTGAAGGCGAGCGGCGTGGTGCAGGAGATCTACGTCGCGGCGGGCAAGAACCGGCTTTATGGCGTGCAAGGCCGCGCGGCGACGAATACGGAGGCGCAGCGGGTGCGCGATCTGTTCGCGTTGGATCAGGAGCTGGTGCGGCAGTATCACTCGCTCGGCGGCGGCCGGTGGAATCACCAGATGTCGCAGAGCAAGATGGGTTACACGTATTGGCAGACGCCGAATCTCGAAGTGGCGCCGGCGGTCAGCGAGGCGCATCCGTATGCGGACGCGTCGCCCGCGATGGCGATTGAAGGTTCAGAACGTTCGTGGCCGGCGTATGGCTCAGGACGCGCGGTGTTGCCGGCTTTGCATGTTCTCCATGGAGACGCGACGCGTTGGGTGGAGCTCTTCAATCGCGGACTGAAGTCGTTCGATTATCGGGCGACGGCGGATCAGCCGTGGGTGAAGATTTCGCCGGCGAACGGAAGCGTGAAGGAGATCACGCGGCTGGAGATCGGAGTCGATTGGGGGGCGGCGCCGGCGGGAAATTCGACGGCGACGATCACGATCGAGGCGCCGGGACTGCGGCAAACGGTGCAGTTGCCGGTGGAGAAACCGGACGTGGCGACGCTGGCGGGTTTCGTGGAGGTCGACCGGCATGTTGCGATCGAGGCGCCGCATTTCGCGCGCGCGGTGAATGCGAGCGGTGTGGAATGGAAGGTGTTGCCGAATTTCGGGCGCACCGTGGGTGGCGTAACGACGTTTCCGGTGCTGGCGGAAGACAGCGTGCCGGGCGGGGCGTCGCCACATCTTGAATACGACGTGCACCTGACCTCGTCGGGCGAATTGAGCGTCGAGCTGCATTGCGCGCCGTCGCTGGACTTTCAGTCCGGCGAAGGATTGCGGCTGGCGGTGTCGTTCGACGATCAGGAGCCGCAGATTGTTAAACTCGATACGTGGGCGACGCTGCAGACCTGGGAGCAATCGGTGGGCGATGGCGTTCGCCGCGTGGTCACGAAGCACACGGTCGCAAGGCCGGGGAAGCACGTGTTGAAAGTGTGGCGGGTGTCGCCGGGCGTGGTGCTGGAGCGCGTGATCATCGACGCGGGCGGAGTGCGTCCGAGTTATCTCGGGCCGGTCGAGAGTCCGCGGGCGAAGATGTGACGGTGCGCGAGTGTGACGTTGAAGCAGAGCGGGCTCAGGCCCGCTCTTTTCTTTGTTCGCTTAGTCGGCGTCGTAAACTTCCACCAATACGACGCCGGTGCCGGAAGCCTTGTCTCGGGCGATGAAGCTATAGACGCCCGGTTTGAGCGTCACCAGCAAGCCGGCGGACGTGGTATCCGCGGAGTCGTAGGGGGTCGCTCCGATTCGCGCGCCGGTTGCGGAGACCAATGCGGCGGCTCCTTCATCGCCCCAGTTGTCGTTGGTTGCGGCGATGATGTTTCCGTGACTCGCATCGTGGAGTTGAATCGTGGGGTCGGGAAGGACTTCGGATGCGCCCACTCCCAGCTTCGACAAGGTGGGGCCGACCGCGCGCAACAGCAGCCGCTTCGGGGCCTTGCCGGTGACGACGAATCCGCCGATCGCCACGTTGTTTCCCGTGGAGGAGAACGCGCGCGTCGCGATGCTCATGAAGCGCGAATCGGCCGACGAACCTTCGGTGTCGTAAACCTCGAGCAACACGATGCCGGAACTCGATCCTTTGCCGTTCACCACGAAGCTGTAGACGCCGGGTTCCAGGGTGAGCAGCAGGGCCGAGGATCGAAGATCGCTGCCGGCGAGGGCCGCGGCGCCGAGGCGCTGGGCCAGATCGGGGATTTCGTGCCCATTGTCGGCGTCGGCCCAGTTGTCGTTTTCAGCCACGACCTCATTGCCGCGGTGAGCGGCGTGCACGCGGACGATCGGGTCGTCGAGTAACTCGCTCGTCGGCAAGCCCTGACTCACGAGGCTGGGGCCGACGGCGCGGATCAACACGCGCTTCGGATTGCTGCCCTTGACGACAAAACCACCGATGGTGACCGCGTTGCCAGGACCGCAGTAGGCGCGGGTGGCGATGCTCGCGAAGCGGGTGCTGGCGGCGATGCTTTGGGAAACGCCCGCGAACTCGATCGTTCGCGGGGAGGTCGACAAGGCGGCGACGCGCCGGTTGGCGCTGCGCATGAGGGAAGCGGCGGCCGGAGGTTGGAGCGTCGCGGTGACGGTGCGGGCCGCGACATCCAACGCGATGCTGAGCTGCTGTCCCGCGCGCGTGGTGAAGGTGCCGGTGCCGTCCGGGTTGATTGTTCCGGAGGCCTCGTCGACGAAGTCGGGGGTAACGACCACGGCCTGGACGGAGCCGTCGTATCCGACGATTACATACAAGTCTCCCTGCGCGGTTCCCAGCGCGACGGCGGTGAAGAAGTCGCCGGAGAGGTTGGTCAGCGCACCGGTGCGGGGAAATGCTCCGGAAAGAGACTGGCTGGCTCCCTGGACTTCGCCCTGGACCACCCGCACTCCCTGGCTGGGGGCGGTGATGGAGCCGTTGATGATGAACGGTTCCTTTGCTCCGCCTGCGCCCACGGCTTCAACGGGGAAGCTAAAAGAGCCGTCGGCTGCGAAACTCAGTTTCGCGACGATCGCTTTCTCCTGCGAAGGCAGAAATCCGATGAAGCGGGAGGTGTTTCCGGCAAAAATGGCCCAGCCGCCGCCGTCGGAAAACGTGCCGAAATATGAACCCGAGTAAACGATGGGCTCTGCGCTCGGCGGGTATCGCACGAACACCATGACGAGATTGCTGGTGAGCGTGCCGCCCTCGTAGGTAGCCACGCAGCGATAACGGCTGCCGTTCAACAGGTCGTTTACCGAGGCGATCTTCAACCGATTCGTTTGGGTTGCGGAATACGGCGGTTCGTCCTGCAAATTTTCCCAGGTGAAGCCCAGGTCGCGGGAGGTTTGCCATTGCCAGGAGGTGACACCCTCAGCCACGTGAAAGACCAGGTAAGTATCGAGTCCGGCCTGCACGGGATTCGATATGGGCTGCTCGAGAATTTTGGGCGCAGTGGCTGGATTCACCACGAGCGGAACCTGGAAGGTCGACGGTGTGCCGCCCGCGGCAGGAGTATAGGTTGCGGTGAGCGTATGAGTTCCTGGCGGCAGGACGGTGCCGAGGGCAGGGTGGTAGGTGAGCGTGCCGACAGCGCCATTGTTGAGGCGAGCGCTGAGGTGGGCTTCGGAAAGAGGCGTTCCCTCGGTGATGGGATGAGCGGGGGGCAGCCAAAAGATGGGTCCGTCCAACAAACCCGTTTGGGCGAATGACGCGCCGGCCCATGTGCTGAACAGGATCAGCATCAGGTGCAGCGCGCGGCGGGCGGGGCGCAGTTGGGCGAAATCAGGTTTCAAGGAACGATCGCTGGAGCTCATCGTAGGCGGGCCATCACACGGGGCGTCGTTGGAGCAGGGCAAGATCTTTGCAGCGCGTCTGCGGTTGGTCGCGGGAAGGTCGCGGTGGGGAAATAAAAAGCGCCCGCGGCTTGGGGCCGCGGGCGCTGAGTGGTTCGAGCTACGTTAGCTTCGGGAGATTAGAAGCTGAACGTGTTCGTGATTTGCCAGGTGCGGGACGGGGCGATGCGCCACGCTGCGACCGTGCCGTCGGGCTGGGTCGTGAGCGGGATCAGGCCCTTGCCGGAGAAGGCATCGCGCACGTTGAGCTGGATGCGCCAGTCGATCTTATCGGTGAGCTGGCGACGGTAGCCGACCCAGAAGTCGACGGCGTCCTCGGACGGCCCGAAGTAGGGATTGGCGAGGTCGAACGTGATGATGCCGGCCTGGTTGGTGTGTTCCGGACGGTAGCCGATGGCGATCTTGTCCTGCCAGCGATAGCCGACGCCCGCGGTGACGCCCTTCAGCAGCCCTTCGGTGAAGTCGTAGCTGCTGATGACGTTGAAGCGCCACTTGCGGAGCTCGGGCGAGGCGTTGCCTTCGCTCAAGCGGGTGCGGGAGTAGTCGCTGTAGAAGTTTCCGTTCCACGAGTTGCGGATCGCGTTGCCCGCGCCGCCGCTCCAGATGCGGAGGTCACCGGCCGCGCCGAGCATGGCGTTGTTGACGATCTCAACGAGCTCGATGATCGCAGCGCCGCCGACGTTGTTGCGGACGGCCTGCACCTTGGCGGCGTTGGCCGTGATGCGCCAGTTCGGCGTCGGGTTGGCGGTGAACTCGAACTCGTAGCCCTTCGAGACGGTGTCTTCGGTGAGCGTGAGGTTCGCCGGGGCGTTGTAGGTGTGGTTCTGCACCGCGTTGATGTTGGTGAAGTTCCACGCCGAGTAGTAAGCGGCCGGAACGGCTGCCTGGAGGGCGCGCCAGCCCGCGACGGCCTGCTGCTTGAAGGCTTCGGCCTGTTCCGCGGTCTGCATCTGGCCGTTCACGACGATCGGGTCGTAGGTGTAGTGCCAGGAGCGGGACGGATCGTTGGCCGTCGACATGTCACCCGTGACGCCGAGGTTGTGGGTGAAGACGTCGGCGTAGTTGGAGCCCCAGCTCATGAAGCCGCCGAGGAACCAGGTGTTGAGACCGGCGGTGCTCGAGGCGTCCTTCACGGAGCTCTCATACTTGTTCACCTTCAGCGAGTATTTGCCGTCCTTCGTCGCGATGAGGATACCGCGATCGATGGTGGAGCCGCTCGGAAGGGGCAGCGGGTTGCCGTAAACGTCGTTACGGGTGCCGGAGACCTGGAAGTTCTGCGACTTGTTGTAGTAGAAGTTGATGTCGACGAGCGGGATGCGGCCGCCAACCAACTTGTCGAGCTTGGCGACGATGCTCCAGCTGGGCGAGTTCACCTCGTAGGTCTGCTGGGGCAGGTCGGGCAGGCGGTAGCTGTCGAAGTTCACCGCGCCGCGGGTCTCGGAAGCGTTCATCTGCCACGACTTGATGCGGTCCTGGCGGATGCCATACATGCCGACGACGGCGCCGTCCCAGAAGTAGGACTGGAGCACGAGTGCGCGGGATTCGGAGGTTTTCTTCTGCAACGTGGCGCCGGTGGTGAGGGCCTTCTCGTCGCCCTTTTCGGCGCTGAGGATCCGCACGGGCGTGTTGGTCCAGCCGACGTAGTTGTCGGGGTTTTCCGACTGCGTGGAGATCTGGCCGTTGAGCGGGTTGGTCCAGCTGGCGGCGGGATCGACGCCGGTCGCGTTCCAGGTGGAGTTGAAGTTCCACATGTTCACGGACGACGGCATGTCGATCGTGGTGGACGCGCGCGGGATGTAAGCGCCGGCGGCGCCGCTGCGATTCATCAACGAGTCGCCGAGATAGACGACCGGGTTGATGGTGCGGATGTTTTCGTCGATGTTGAGGTTCGGATTGGTGCTCACGTAGCGGGCGTAGTCCGAATCCGTGCCCCAGCGCATGAAGCTGCGGCCGTCCTGCTTGAAGCTGTCGCGCATATACATGCCGCTCAGCGTGTGACGGCCGAGGAGCTTGAGCATCCAGTTGCCGGTGTTCTTTTCGTCGAAGTCGTGATCGACGAAGAGATTCAGGCGGGAGGCCTCGCGGTCGACGTCGCGGCGGTTGTTGCCGTAGATGCCGGAGTCGCTGATGAACGGACGGCCGAGGTTGGGATTGGCGGTGCCGTCGAGGCCGTGGGTGTTGAGGTCGATGAAGATACCGGCCTTCTGGTCGGTGATCAGCTGGAGCTGGCCGGCGCTGTAGTTGAGGCGGTCATACGCGACTTCGAAACCGACCTTCTGGTCGAAGTAGGTCTGCGAGAGGCTGATGTTGAAGTTATCGAAATCCTGCCACTCCTTCTTCAGGTCTCCGTCGAGGAGGTTGTTGTAGAAGTCGAAGATCGAGGCGTCGGTGAGCGTGGGGTTCTTGTAGAGACCCCACTGGCTCCACTCGAGGCCGGCGTCGGCGGCGTATTGGACATAGTTGTCCACCGAAACGCGGCGCGAGTAGGGGAGAGCGAGGCCGCCATCGATCGCGCCGGCGGTGTTGATGCCGCGGATGAGGGCGAACTCGGAGAGCTCGACCTTGCCGGGCGTGGTGGTGCCGGGCTGGAAGAAGCCGAGCATGCCGCCGAAGCTTTGGGCGAAGTTGCCCACCCACGGATTGTAGTAGGGATTGTTGCCGCCAACGCCCGGATAGTCGGCGTAGCCGCCGGGGACGGCGCGGGTGCGGGACGCGGCGCCGTAACCTTCCGGATAGTAGATATCCTGGCGGCCCTGCGCGTCGAGCGTGGGCAGGTAGTGCGCGTTGTTGTCCTGCACGGTGCGCGGGTTGTAGGTCGCCTTGTTCATGTTATTGAACCAGGGATTGACGTAGTCGATCGGCGTGATGACGCGGGGATTGTTGCTCCGCACCTCGCCGAACTCGGCATACGTTTTCAACGTGGTCCGGATGCCGTTGCGGTTGAGGAAGTCGGGCTCCCAGCGAGCGGTGCCGAACACGCGCTTGTCGAGGCTGTGCGCGGGCTTCTGACGATACTTTTCGTCGTTGCGCAGGAGGACGAGGCGCACGGCGAGTTCGTTGTCGATCAGCTCGCGATTGATGTCGAGGACGGCGCGGTTGCTGCCGTAGCTGCCGTAGCGCAGCTCGAGCTCGTTCATGTTGCGGAACTGCGCGGTCTTCGTCGACGTGTTGATGATGCCCGCGGGGCTGCCCATGCCGAAGAGGATCGAGTTGGGGCCGCGCTGCATGTCGACGCGATCGACGTTGTAGCCATCCCACGGGATGTCGGACATGAAGAAGTTGCGGGTGTTGTCCGCACTCGTCAGGCCGCGCACGCGGGTGTTGGTGTTGGGCGTGGTGAACGTGCCACCTTCGTCCTGCACGCCGGAACGCGCGCCGACGAAGTTGCCCTGCAAGCTGCCGACCTCGGTGTTGGTCGTGTATTGCAGCAGCGTCTTGCTGTCGGTCGCCGCGGTGTCGCGCAGGAACTCCGACGTCACGACGCTGATGGCGGAGCCGACGTCGCGAAGTTCGGTGTTGATGCGGGTGCCCGCGAGACTGGTCGTGGCGAGGTAGCCGGTGCTTTCACTGGCGGAAACCTCGAACGGGGACAGCACGATAAGATCGCCTTCGACCTCGAGGGAGGACGAGGGCGTGGTTTCCTGCGCCGGCGCGAATCCGGCGGCGAGCAGGAATGCTGACAACGTCGCCATGGAGCGACGCATCGGGGTGTTTATTCTCATTACGGTTTGGTTTGGTTTGTTGGTCGAAGCGCACCGGCAGCCGGCCGGAACGCTTAAAGTTTGAGGTGAGTCGCACGAAGCTCCTCGGATCCGCCCTTGGCCGCGGCCCGTTGGAGCGATGAGACAGAGCTGGAGGAGCGAAGAGAGCGAGTTCGAAGCATGGGGCGTAACACGACGAGTGTAACCAAACTTTGGTGACACAGCCCTTCATCAATTGCCCGCCGATACGCAAATTTTGTATTCTCATATTCGAATGACCGCGCGCTCCATGGTGCCTGGGCGCTTGCTTGCGTTCCACGATTTCGGTCAACTGTTCACCGATGAACCTCCGTCACCTCGCGCGTCTGGCCGGGCTGTCGCCGTCAGCGGTTTCGCTCGCGTTGCGCGGTTCGCCAAAGATTGCGGAGGCGACGCGGCAAAAAGTGCGGCAGCTGGCGGAGAAGAACGGCTACCGGCCCGACGCGAAAGTGGTCGCGATGATGACGCATTTGCGCAAGCCGCCGGCGACGCGCGAGCAGGCGTGTTTCGGCGTGATTTCCTTCTACAACAGCCCGCGCCCATGGGAAACGTCGCGGCATCACAACGCGGTTTACGAAGGCATGCGGCGCCGCGCGGGCGAGCTCGGCTACCGGTTGGAGCCGGTGTGGTTGCGCGCGCCGGGCATGACGTATCGACGCGCGCGGGGAATTCTCGATGCGCGAGGCATCGAGGGATTGATTTGTTTTGGAAGCCCGGAGCTCGAGCAGGAGTTTCCGGCGGAGATCGGGCATTACGCGATCGTGACGATCGGGCTCAGCATTCGCACGCCGTTGCATCGGGTGACGAGCCACTTCTTCAACGACACGGTCAACGTGCTCGATCGCGTTTACGAGCTCGGCTATCGGCGGCCGGGATTGGTGCTGGGGCGCTACGAGGAAGCGCGTAGTGGCCGCGCCCATACATCGGCCTACCTGGGGTGGTGCGAGCATCGACTCGGGTCCGGGCGCGCGCTGCCGGTGCACTTGATCGATCAGGTGGAGGAGAAGCCGTTGGGCGCGTGGTTGGAGGCGCAGCGGCCGGATGTGCTGATCTTCGTGCATCTTTACGATCAGCTGGCCGAACTGCGGTCGATTTTGCGCAAGTTGCGGATCCGCGTGCCGGCGGATCTGGGGGTGGCGGCGCTGAGCCAGATTCTCGAAGGGTCGGGGTTTTCGGGATTGCAGCAGAACCAGCCGTTGATGGGCGCGTGGGCGGTCGAACTGTTGGCGGCTCGCATCACGAATCGCGATCTGGGGATTCCGACGAACCCGCGGATCGAAATGGTCGAAAGCCGGTGGATCGAAAACCGCTCCTTGCGTAGCTAGAATTTAGTCAACAGTTGAACCCGTTTCGATTGGTCACGGTTTCAACGCCCGACACTTTGACTCATTCCCCATGAAGCTCGGCCTTGGCCTTTATCGCCATATGTTGACGCGTGAGAACTTCCAGTTCGCGCGTCAGGCAGGTGCGACTCACATCGTCGCGCACCTGGTGGATTATTTCCGCGGCGGTTCGCACAAGACGCGCGACGATCAGCCGACGGGAACGGATCGCGGCTGGGGCATCGCGGGCGATCCGGATAAACTGTGGACGTTGGAGGAGTTGGTCGGATTGCGCCGGGACGTGGAAGCGAATGGCCTGAAGTTGGAAGCGATCGAGAACTTCGATCCGGCGCACTGGCACGATATCCTGTTGGACGGGCCGAAGCGCGCGCTGCACATCGAGAATGTGAAGACGATTCTGCGCCGGATGGGCGAGGCGGGGATCCCCGTGATGGGCTACAATTTTTCCATCGCAGGCGTCGCAGGCCGCACCAGCGGGAACTACGCGCGCGGCGACGCGCCGTCGGTCGGGATGGAAGGTCCTTACGACACACCGATGCCGAAGGGCATGGTGTGGAACATGGTTTACGACGAAGATGCGCCGGCGGGCGTGCTCGAGCCAATCACGCATGAGGAGCTGTGGCGCCGATTGGAGCGGTTTCTGGCGGAGGTGCTGCCGGTGGCGGAGCAGTCGGGCGTGAAACTGGCGTTGCATCCCGACGATCCGCCGACGCCGTTTGTGCGCGGACAACCGCGGTTGGTGTATCAGCCGCACCTCTACCAGCGCGTGATCGATCTGAATCGCAGTCCGGCGAACGCGTTGGAGTTCTGCATCGGATCGCTGGCGGAGATGACGGAGGGCGACATCTACGACGTGGTCGACACCTACAGCCGGCAGGGCCGGCTCGGCTATGTGCATTTCCGCAACGTCCGCGGCAAAGTTCCGACCTACAAGGAGACGTTCATCGACGACGGCGATGTCAATATGCTGCGGGTGATCGGGATTTTGAAGAAGAATGGTTTCGACGGTGTGTTGATTCCGGATCACGC
Source organism: Verrucomicrobiota bacterium (assembly GCA_023426435.1). GTDB lineage: Bacteria > Verrucomicrobiota > Verrucomicrobiia > Opitutales > Opitutaceae > Opitutus. The sequence continues at coordinate 72,103 of JAFAAS010000053.1, forward strand.
GCCGCAGATGTCGTGTGCGGCGCCGTGGCATGCGGGCATGGCATTCGCGATGGGTTACATGAAAGCCGCGATGAAGGCGATCGGCGCGGAGTAGGTGGAACCTGGATACGTTCAGACGAGGAACCACGAATGAACGCGAATGAACACGAACACAGGGATGTGATCCGCTCCCTGGTGTGGTTCAGGATGGCCCGCGGCGGGAATGGGTTGGCTGCCTCATGAGCGTGCGGCTCCATTTCAACGGCCAGACGGTCGATGCCACGCCCGGGCATTCGCTGTTCACGCATGCGGAAAATCTCGGCATTCCGGTGCCCACGTCGTGCAACAAAAACGGCAAGTGCAAGGAGTGCGTCGTCGAAGTGGTTGAAGGCATGGAGCGGCTCTCGTCGCCCGATGCGGCGGAGAAGCACCTGAAAGGTTCGTTTCGTCTTTCCTGTTGCGCGCGGATCCAGGCGGACGCGGTGGGCGACGTGCGTTGCCACACGATGCGACGCGGCGCGATGCGGATCGAGAAACATGCGTTCGAACTGCCCGTGCATGGTCCGAAGTGGAAACTCGAACCGGCGGTGACGCGTGACGGCGATCGGATTCTGCTCGATGGCGAGGAGATCGAGCGCAGCACGGGACCGATTCACGGCGTGGCGATCGATCTGGGCACGACGACGGTGGTGATGCGTCTCCTGAATTTGGAGACAGGGGAGGTGATCGCCGATTCGTCTTTCGAGAATCCGCAGCGCTTCGGCGGGTCCGACGTAATGGCGCGGATTCAATACGACACCGAGGACCGCACGAAGACGTTGCAGCGCACGCTTGTCGGCTATCTCGGCCGCGCGATGCAGGAGTTTCCAGTCGATCCGCGCACGATTTACGAAGTCGTGCTCGCGGGAAATTCGACGATGCGGGACATGTTCTTCAAGCTGTCGGTCTATTCGATCGGACAGAGCCCGTATCAATCGCTCACCGAGCTCGAACTGGCCGAAGGCAAACGCACGACGACGAGCCTCGCGGAAACCGCGCGGAAGCTCGGCCTGCCGATTCACCCGAAGGCGCGCGTGTATGGTTTGCCGATCATCAGCGGCCACGTCGGGGCGGACGCCGCGGCGTGCATGCTCGCGGTCGACATCGCCAACGAAGAACGTCTCGTGGCGGTGATGGACATCGGCACGAACACCGAGCTGATCGTGGGCAACAAACACAAGGTGCTCGCGGCCTCGTGTCCGGCGGGGCCCGCGTTCGAAGGCGGGCAGATCACGTTTGGCATGCCGGGCTTGCCGGGCGCGATCGAGAAGGTGCGGATCGACGATGCGTCGGGAGCGGTGCAGGCGACGGTCATCGGTGACGTCGAACCGGAAGGGATTTGCGGTTCGGGACTTGTGGACGTGATGAGCGAGCTGCTGCGCACGGGTCGAATGAATGTGCTCGGGCGTTTCGAGGATGGCAGCGAGTTCGTGGTTGCGAAACCGCGCAACGACGAGCGGCCGATCACGTTCAACGAAGCCGACGTCAACGCGCTCGCGCAGGCGAAGGGCGCGAATGTCGCGGGCCTGCAGATCGCGTTCGCCGAATATGGTATCCAATATTCGGATATCGACGTGTTCTATCTCGCCGGTGGTTTCGGGCGACATCTCAACCTCGAGGCGTCGAAACGAATCGGGCTGATTCCGAATATTCCGGCCGAAAAAATCGTGCAGGTTGGCAACGCGGCCGTGGAAGGGGCGTGCATTGCGTTGTTGTCGGTGGCGAAGCGGGCGGAGCTCGAACGGCTGGTGCGCAACGTCGTCCATTGCCGGCTCGAGACGCATCCGGGTTTCTTCGATTTCTTCGTGGAAGGTTGTCAGTTCGCGCCGGTCGGCGGCGTGGAGGTGGACGAGTGATGTCGGTTATCGCTCCTACTTCTCGTTCTGCGCTGGAGCTGCTCGATCTTCGGCCATCGGTGGACGTGCAGCAGGCGGAATATTGGCGGTTGCTCGGTTATCCGCGCGATCATCAACCGGTCGAGCGTGCGCTGGAGCTCGCCGGCTGGGCGCGGCGTTGGTATGCGGAGCACGGCCGGCCCTGGGTGTATTTGCGCGAGGCGGAACTTCGGCTCGATGAGGAGACGCTGCGTTTCGACGGCATCGATTTTCAATCGAAGGTGCTGCACGAGCATCTGCGGTCCACGGGAGCGCAGCGGGCGATCCTTGTCGCCGTAAGTGCGGGGCGCGCCTGCGAGGAGCATGCGCGGCAGCTTTGGCAGGAGTCGAAGCCCGACGAATATTTCTTTCTGGAGATTTTCGGGTCGGCGGTGGTCGAGCATCTGACGGCGACCCTCAGCGGGCGGATCTGCGAACTCGCGGATCGCGACGGTCTCGTCGCAGTGCCGCATTATAGTCCTGGCTACACGGGCTGGGATATCGTCGATCAGAACAAGCTTCACGAACTCATCGTCCGTGGCGCCAATGAGACGTTTCCGGAAAGTCTGGAGGTGCTTTCGAGCGGGATGTTGAAGCCGAAGAAATCGCTGCTGGCGGTGGTGGGTCTCGCACCGCGGGCGCGGACCTCCGGCGCGGCGATCTCGCGGGTGCCGTGCGAAAGCTGCGGCTTGCCGAATTGCGCGTATCGTCGCGTGCCCTACCGGCATGCGCCGGCGGAGCTGGCGGCGTTGGCGAAGGCTGCGGACGCGCGCGAACCGCTGCGGCGGAATGCCCCGTATGCGACCAGCGCGCGCGCGCTGCAGAAATGGTCGACGGAACGCGTGCGGCTGCGCGCGTTGCGCGAAGGCGGGGTGGAAGCGTGGTTTCGTTTCGACGGAACGACGTGTTCCAACATGGGCCAGCCGCTGGCGTTCGATTATCGCGTGGCGCTCGCGCCGGCGGAGCAAGGTTACACGATCGTTGCGGCCGAGTGCGGACCGGCGGAAGGCGACGAAGGCCATCGCCGGATGTGCGCGTATTTGTCGGACCCGGATGGCTTGATGACGGCAATCGCCAGCGAGCATCCGCTCGTGGGGCAGCCCCTCGATGCCGTGTTCGACTGGCAGCCGGCGGCCGCGCCGTCGGGCTGTTACTGCAGCGCGAACTCACGCGAGCACAAATGGAAGTTGGCGCTCGAGGCCATTCACTTTACGCTCGCTCGTTCCGCTGGCGCGGCTCCCGCGCGGGCGGTTTCCTGAATCGATTTCCCACACCCCTACCATGATCAAACTCTGCGACATCAACCAGGCAGCCACGGAAAAACTTCCGCCGGGATTCCGCGACAAGTCCGGCATCGGCGTTCACTACATCGACGCATTCATCGCGCCGATGAACGCCGCGCTGCCCGATGGCGCGCGGGTGTCGTGCAAGCGCAAGGGCTTGAAGCTCACCCTCCGCATCGGGGCGAAAAAAGGCGACGGCCTCATGCGCCGCCTGCAAGTCAGCGCCGATCCCGTGGTGATGTTGCGCGCCGCGCTCGATGAAGCCGCGAAGAACGCCGGCGTGCAGCTCCAGATCACGGATACCGAAATCATGATCGCGCCCTGACGCTTCGATTGCCGAACCAATCCCACCCTCCCACCAACCCCAACCACTCCGCACGCACATGACACCCGCCCAATGGGACGTATTCAAAAAAGCCTCACGCCTCGAGAAGCTCGATAAGATTCCGATGGCGATGATCATCGATAGCCCGTGGATCCCGGGCTACGTCGGTGTGCAGCACATGGATTTCTTCCTCGATCCGCAGGTCTGGTTCCAATCCCACCTGAAGATCCACCAGGAGTTTCCGGATATTATTTTCGTGCCCGGCTGGTGGCTCGAATACGGCATGGCCGCGGAGCCGTCCGTGCTCGGTTCGAAGATCAAGTTCTGGCAGGACAACACGCCGAGCGAATACCACATGCTCTTCAACATCGAGGACGTGGACAAGCTGCCGGAATACGAAGTCGAGGCCGACGCGTTCATGGCGCTCACGCTTCACCGCCTGCGCATGCAGCGTCAGCAAGTTTTGGATACGGGCGAAATCTTCACGATGGCGACCGCGCGCGGGCCGATGTGCACCGCCGGTTTTGCGCGCAGCACGTCGGACTTCATGATCGATCTGGTCGAGAAGCCCGACTACGCGCACAAGCTCCTCGATCTCAGCACGCGCGTCATCATCGACTGGCTGAAGGCGCAGGTGAAGGTGATGGGGCCGACCGTCGAGGGCATCTTCCTGCTCGATGACATCGTGGGTTTCGTGAACGAGGATCACTACCTCGAGTTCTGCCATCCTTACCTGAAGCGCATCTGCGATGCGTTTCCGAAGGACTGGGTGAAACTTTATCACAACGACGCCGACGTCGAAGCCTGCCTCGAGCACCTGCCCGACGTGGGTTTCAACATGCTCAACTGGGGCAAGCAGACGCACATCTCCGACGTGAAAGCGCGCGTGGGCGACCGCATGTGCCTCATGGGAAATGTGAATCCGCTCGAAATCGGAGTTCGCGGCACGCCCGCCGAAGTCCGCGAAGCCACGCTCGAAGTCCTCGAGGCCGGGACGAAAGACGGCAAGGGCATGGTCCTTTCGGTCGGCGGCGGCACGAGTCCCGGCATGCCCCGCGAGAACATCGTCGCGATGAAAGCCGCGCTCGACGAATTCAACAAAGCCCATTTCGGCGCGAGCTGAGCGAAACCGTAGGTTGCGCGCTTGTCGCGCAACGTGGCGCGCGAGCGCGCCACCTACCCCATTTCCACCCTGCAAATTCCACATCCCATGCCCGATTACGCGTTGATGAACCAGTGCCTTTACGAAGGCAAAGCGAAGGAAGTCGAACAGATGACCAAGGACGCGCTCGCCGAAGGGCGCAGCGTGAAGGAAGTCCTCGAAGAAGGCCTCATTGCCGGCATGAGCGTCGTCGGCGAGGATTTTAAGCATAACATCCTCTACGTGCCCGAAGTGCTCATCGCCGCCCGCGCGATGAAAGCCGGCATGGCGGTCTTGAAGCCGCTGCTTACGGCCGGCGGCGCTTCCTCGCAAACGGGCCGTTTGCTCATGGGCACGGTCCGCGGCGATCTCCACGACATCGGCAAGAATCTCGTGTGCATGATGGCCGAGGGTGCCGGTTTCGCGGTGAAAGACATCGGCGTCGATCAGAGCGTCGAAAAATTCGCCGCGGCGGCCGACGAGTTCAAACCCGACATCATCGGCATGAGCGCGCTGCTCACGACGACGATGACCTACATGAAAACGGTCATCGACGGCTTTCAGGCGCAGGGCCGCACGGACGTGAAATTCGCCATCGGCGGCGCGCCGATTTCGCAGATGTTTGCCGACGAGATTGGCGCCGACGGCTATGGCGCGGATGCGTCGAGCGCGGTCGATTTGTTTCTTTATTTCGTCGGCAAGGGCCCCGCGCCCGCTGCGGCTGCGAAGAAGGGCGTCGTGCTCAAGGAGAGCCCGGCGGCACCTGCGATCCAGCGACCGCTCGGGTCGAAGTCGAAATACCAGATCCTCTACTGGCAGGATCTGCCGTCCTCGATCAAGGCGTGGGACGACTTCGAGGAGTTGAAGATCGATCTGCCGCCCGCCTTCGCCGAACGCATCGATGCTCAGGCGCAACGTCTCGGTTTCACCAAGGGCGACGATTACATCTCGCAACTGCGATGGGGCGAGGAGCAGGAACGCGTTGGTTCGCCGCAGGATGTCATCGACGCGCTGCAAAAGGAATTGGAAGCCGCCGCGCGGTGAGCGGCTGAATCCGCGAACCCAGGTTTCACGGGTGACGGTCATGGAACGCCACAGCCGCCACTTTCTCCTCGAAAACTAGAACTGCGCACGCATGAAAACTCCCCGCCCCCTGCGTCAGTTGGTTGGTGTCCTTGCGTTGGCACTGTCGGCCGTTTGTTCGGCCGCCACGCTGGACGTGAAGATCGACACCGCGAAGACCGGTGCGCCGATCAATCCCTTCATCTACGGGCAATTCATCGAGCACCTTGGCCGCTGTATCTACGGCGGCATCTGGGCCGAGATGCTCGAGGACCGGAAGTTCTACTTCCCGATCACGGCCAACTACGCGCCTTATCGCGAAATCGAGGATCCCAATTTCCCCGGCCGGATGATTGGCGGGGATTTCCCGGTCGTCGGCGCGTCGCCGTGGCAAATCATCGGTGACGCCGCCGCGGTGACGATGGTGAAGGAAGGCGCGTTCGTCGGCGAACACTCGCCGCAGATCCGCGCCGGCGCCGGTATCCGCCAACGCGATCTCGGCGTCGTCGCCGATAAAAACTACGTCGGCTACGTGTGGGCCAAGCCGCTCGCCGGCCAGTCCGAGGTCGAAGTGACGCTCGTCTGGGGCGAGGGGAGCGGCGATCGCGCGGTGCAAAAACTTTCGTTCCGCGGCGGCGATTTCTCGAAGAAAGAAATCTCGTTCACGCCGAAGCGTTCGATCGATCGCGGCGCGCTGCTCGAAATCCGCGTCGTCAGCGGCGACATCGTGCTCGGTCCGCCGTCGCTCATGCCCGCCGACAATATTCGCGGCATGCGCCCCGACACGCTCGCGCTCCTCAAACAGCTCAACGGCACCATCTATCGCTGGCCGGGCGGCAACTTCGTCAGCGGTTACGACTGGCGCGACGGCATTGGCGATCGCGACCGCCGTCCCCCGCGCAAGAACCCGGCGTGGACCGGCGTCGAACACAACGATTTCGGCACCGACGAATTCATCGACTTCTGCCGCGAGATCAAAACCGAGCCGATGATCGCCGCGAATACCGGCATGGGCGACGCCTACTCCGCGGCGCAGTGGGTCGAATACACCAACCGCGGCGCCGACACCATCGGCGGGAGCTGGCGCGCGAAGAACGGCAATCCCGAGCCCTACAACGTCAAATACTGGTGCGTCGGCAACGAGATGTGGGGCACGTTCCAGCTCGGCTGGATGCAGCTCCACCACTACGTGATCAAACACAACCTGGTCGCCGACGCCATGTGGAAGGTCGATCCGACGCTGGAGCTCACCGCGGTTGGCGATCTCGAGACGATCAATCGCAATCACGACCCGGAGGCCGTGAAGAAAAATCTGCCGTGGTCGAAGGGCATGCTCCTGTCCTGCGCCGATTACATGACGTCGATTTCCGAGCATTTCTACGACGGCCGTCTGCCGTGGAATCAGGCCGGTCGCGTCGACGTCGCCGAGCACGCGCGTCTGATCAAGCAGAACATCCGCAAGAAGGTCGAAGGTCATCGCAAGATGCAGCCGGAACTCGCGAACCTGAAAGGCCGCCGGATTCCAATCTCGATGGACGAGTGGAATTACTGGCACCGCGAATACGTCTACGGCGAGCTCGGCTGCGTGTATGAGTTGCAGGATGGACTCGGGATCGCGGCGGGCCTGCACGAGTATTACCGCAACAGCGATTTCGTGCCCATGGCGTTCTACGCCCAGACGGTGAACGTCATCGGTGCGATCAAGACGACGCGCACCGCGGCCGAGATGGAAACCACCGGCCTCGTGCTCCAGCTCTATCGGGCCAAGTTCGGCGAAACGCCGATCACGCTCGACGCGGACTTCGGCGATCGCGACATTTCCGCGGCGCTCTCGAAGGACGGCAAGACCCTCACCGTCAGCGTGGTCAATCCGACGAACGAAGAAGTCGAGTTGAAGCTCGACGTCGCCAGCGCGGCGCTCGCGGGCACAGGCACCCGGTGGCACATCGCCGGCGCCAAACCCGAAGTTCACAACACGCCGGGCAAACCGCGCGTCGTCGACATCGTCGAAACGAAGAATGTCTCCGCCCAGGCACTACGTGTGCCGGCGCTTAGCGCGACGGTGTTCGCGCTGCCGCTCAGGTAGTATGCCGAAACCGCGCCTCCAACATTTGGTAGCCACGAGCGTGAGCGTGTGGTTGGAGGCGCGGACCACTCGCTCACGCTCGTGGCTACACACTGCGCGATGCTAAGCCTCCGCGAAAATCTGGAGCAGTCGTCGCGGTTCCTGCTTGGCACCGAACTGGTTTCCGTTCGCGGCGGCATGGGCGAACGCAGCGCGATCAAGGCGCGCGCGTTTGCCAACGAACTGGTGGCCTGCCCCGACATCGACTGGATCTCGATCACGGACAACGCCGGTGGAAATCCGCAACTCGCGCCGACCGCGCTCGGCAAACCGATCCTCTACGCGGGCAAGGAGGTGGTGATCCATCTCACCTGCAAGGATCTCAATCGCAACGGACTCGAGAGCGAGGCGTGGCTTCTCCACAGCGAAGGGTTCAACAACATCCTCGCTATGACCGGCGACTATCCGGTCGCCGGCGCGGGCGGAACCGCGAAGCCCGTTTTCGACATCGATTCCGTGGGACTCATCTCGATGTTGTCGCAGATGAATCAGGGACTCGATCCGAACGAGACGCCTGGCTCCGGCAAACGCGCGCGTTTCGAGAAAACCAATTTCCTCACCGGCGCGGTCACCACGAATTTCAAACTCCGCGAAGGCGAGGTGATGCCGCAATACGCGAAGCTCGCCGCGAAGGTCGCGAGCGGGGCGCGTTTCATCATCAACCAAATCGGTTTCGACGCGCGCAAGAAAAGCGAGCTGCTCGCCTACATGCGCGCGCACGGCATGGGCCACGTGCCGCTGATCGGAAACGTTTACCTGCTCGGCGGACGCGTCGCGGAAATTTTCCACGAGGGCCGGATCCCCGGTGTGGTCGTGAGCAAAGAACTTCTGGAACTCTGCTCGCGTCACGCGAAAGGCCCCGACAAAGGCGCCGCGTTCTTCGCCGAGTTCGCCGCGAAACAAATCGCGATTTACCGCGGGCTCGGTTTTCGCGGGGCCTATCTCGGCGGCGTCCACAGTTTCGCCGCGATCGATCGCATCCTGAAGATCGAACGCTCTTTTTCGACCGACGATTGGAAGCAGTTCGCGCGCGAGATCTCGTTTTCTCGTCCCGGCGAATTTTTCTTCTACGCCGACCAACCCGGCACCGGTCTCGCCGATCCCTCGCGCCGCGCGCCGGCGCCCGAACTGCGTTCGAAACACACGAGCGTCATCTATCATTTCTCGAAGTGGACGCATGCCGCGATGTTCACGCCGGACACGGTGCTCAACCGCATCGGCACCCGCATGTGCGCGAACGCCGACGATCCGATGCAGGGGCCGAAGCTCATGCGCGCGGTCGAGCATGCGAGCAAGGTGGCGCTCTTCGACTGCAAGGATTGTGGCGACTGCTCGCTGCCGGAGATCGCGTATCTGTGTCCCGAATCGCAGTGCGCGAAAAACCAGCGCAACGGTCCGTGCGGCGGCACGCGTGATGGGCGTTGCGAAGTCGACGGCTATCCCGACTGCATCTGGCTGCGCGCTTACGAACGGTTGAAGGCCGACGGCGACGGACGCGAGCGCCACCTCGTCGATCACGCGCCGGTCGTGCAGGACCAAAGCCTCCGCCGCACCTCGTCGTGGGCGAACACGTGGCTCGGCCGCGATCACTTTTCCAAGCCCAAGCCGGCGCCTTCGCCGACGGCCAACATCCCGCCTGCCCCTATTCCCCATGTCTGATCGAAAACTCAATCTCATCGGCGAGCTCATCAACAACTCCTACGCTCGCGCACGAAACGCCTTCACCGCGCGCGATGTCGCCGGCTACCGGAATCTCGCGAAGATCCAGGCCGACCTCGGCGTGCAGTATCTCACGCTCAACCTCGATGGCACCGCGCGCATTCAGGTGAAGATGGACGAGATGCTCGCGTTCCTGCCCGACGTGATTCCTGCGATCCAGGAAGTCACGAACGTGCCCATCAGCTTCGACAACCCGTCCGTGCGTTATCACGAGGTCGCGTTGAAACACTACGACCGCGCGAAGAGCGGCCAGCCAATCCTCAACTCCATCGCCGCGTCACGCGAGCGTCTCGACGACATGATCGCCCTCGTGCGCGACTACGACACGAAGGTGGTCGTGATGGCGTCCGAGCACTTCGTCGACGGCGGCAGTTCGCAATGTCTCAATCCCGACGACTCTTATCGCGCGGCGAAACATTTCGTGGAGTTGCTCGTGACAAAAGCGAACCGCACGCTCGACCAAATCATCATCGATCCCGGACTCGCACCGGTCGGCGCCGACACCTACGGCCTCGTCAACATCGGCCTCGATGCGATGCAGAAGATCAACGCCGACCCGGATCTGAAAGGCGTGCACTTCATCGTGGGGCTCTCGAATTTCGCGTGGGGCACGCCGAAAGGAGTCCGCGAACAACTCGAAAACGCCTACCTCACTCTCGCGATGGAACGCGGTTTGGATTTCGCGCTCGCGAATCCGGAAAAAGCCCCCGGTCCGCTGTCGCCCGATCATCCCATGGTCGGCAAACTCCGCGAAGCGCTCGAAGCCGGACGTGCCCAAGGCGACGAGTCGCAAGAAACGGCCGGCTTCCGCCAAGCCGAAGCGATCATGGCGATCTGTGCCGAGGAAGCCCCCGCCGATTGAGCCGACTGCGTCGGCAAGCTCCAAGATCCAAGCGCCAAGCTCCAACGAATCTCCAATGACCAAGCTCCAGTTGGATTTTGATTCTTGGTGCTTCTCTGGAGCTTGGAGCTTGGTTCTTGGAGCTTCCGGCGCGCGATGAACATGAACGCATCCGCTTCTCCGTTGACTCACGAATTTCCCTCCGCTGGCGCCGGCCCCGTTTGGCTCCACGTCGGCACGATGCTCGACGGGACGAGCACACAACCGTGCCGCGATGCGCATGTTGTCTATAACGCTTCGAAGATCCTCTTCGTCGGCGTCGATGGACGCACGCCGCCGCGCGACGTCCTACGGGAAGGTCAGACGACGCCCGATCTTTCTGCGCCCGACGCCACGCTACTGCCCGGTTTGATCGAAGCGCACGCGCATCTGTTTCTCGAAGGCGGCGAACTCAACGCCGACAAGCGCGCCGCTTATCTTCAACAATCACCCGATCGACTCCTCGCGCTGGCCAAAGAGCGGCTGCCGAAGCTCGCGCGGTTTGGCATCGCCGGCGTGCGCGACGCGGGCGACAAGGACGGCGTCGGTCTTGCGCTCAGCAAACTTTGCGCGCAACGGCATGCCGATGTAGGCCGCCCGCTTGCAACGATCATGCCCTACCTGGAGAGCCCCGGCGCGGCGATCCATCACAAGGGGCGCTACGGTTCGTTCATGGCCGACGCGATCGAGAATCACGCGTCGCTGCGCGCGGTCGTCGAGTCACGCGTCTCCGCCGGTGCCGATCGCATCAAGCTCATCCCGACCGGCATTATCAACTTCGAGAAAGCCGCCGTCACCGCCGAGCCGCAGATGACGACGGAGGAAGTCGTCGAAATCGTGGCCGCGGCGAAATCTTTCAACCGCCAGACCTTCGCGCATGCCTCCGGCGATCTCGGCATCGATCGCGCGATCGATGGCGGAGTCGACTCGATCGAGCACGGCTTCTTCCTGCGCGATGACCAACTCGCCAAACTCCGCGATCGCCACATTGCGTGGGTGCCGACCTTCGCGCCGGTTCAGAAACAGGTTGATCATGCGGAGATCATGAAGTGGGAGCCCGACATCGTGACGAATCTCCGCGGGATCCTCGATCGCCATGCCACGAGTCTCGCGAAAGCGCATGCGATGGGTGTTACGATCATTGCGGGCAGCGACGCGGGCTCCTACGGCGTCGCGCACGGAGTCGATTTTATTTACGAGCTCGAACTCATGGAGCGAGCGGGGATGCCGTCGCTCGCGGTGATCAACGCGGCGACGGGCGTGAGCAGCGTGCGTCTCCGCTACAAGGAAAAGCTCGGCCGCATCGAAACGGGCTTCCTCCCACGTTTCATTCTCACGCGCCATTCGCCGCTCGAAACGGTTTCGAATCTCCGCAAAGCCCGCACGGTGATCTTCGACGGCGACGTATTTGAGACGAATGAGGATGCCGACGTGAAAGGCCTCTAGTTTTCCAATCCAGTGAACCACAGAGACACGGAGGCACAGAGAAGAGAGTCGTAGTTTCTCCGTGCCTCCGTGTCTCCGTGGTTCAAATCTTCTCCTCATGAAACCTCTCCTTCACGAAGCTGCCCGCGAACGTCGTCTCGTCTGCGATGGTGCGATGGGCACGCAACTCATGCTCGCCGGCCTCGAGCAAGGCGCCTGCGGCGAGGCCTGGAATCTCACCCATCCGGATCGCGTGCTCGCGATTCAGAAGCGCTACGCCGACGCCGGCGCCGATTGCATCATCACGAACACCTTCGGCGGAAGTCGCATCATGCTGCGTCGTCACGGTCACGAAGCCGAACTCGCCGAGCTCAACGCGCAGGGGGCCAGGATTGCGCGCGAAGCCTTCGGTGGCCGGCCCGGTTACGTGCTCGGCGATGTCGGCCCGCTCGGCGCGCTACTCGAACCTTACGGTGAACTCTCCGAAGCCGACGCACTCTCCGCCCTCGAAGAACAATGCGTGGCCCTCGTGAAAGGCGGCGTGGATGCGATCATCATCGAAACGCAAACCGGCCTCGAGGAACTCGGGCTCGCGATCGACGCCGCGAAAGCGGCCGGCGCGCCGACGATCATCGCCTCGCTCGCCTATGACCTTTCGATGGACGGCACGTTCTACAAGACGATGATGGGCGTTTCGCCCGAGGACGCCGCCGAATTCGTCACCGACCGCGGCGCGCACATTGTCGCGCTGAATTGCGGCACGGGCATGGACATGGTCGGCGCCGCGCGCGTCGCGCGCGAATACCGTTCGCGCACCTCGCTTCCGATCATGGTGCAGCCGAATGCCGGCCTGCCCGTGCTCGAAAACCTCAAGGCCGTTTATAAACAACTGCCCGCCGACATGGCCAAGTCCGTGCCCGAGGCGCTCGAGGCCGACGCCGCGATCATCGGGTCCTGCTGCGGCAGCACGCCCGATCACACGCGCGCGATCCGCGAAGTGGTGGACGCATTCGCGAAACGCGGCTGACGTATTCATTTTGCGGTGACGAGCCGCACCGCTAAGCGGCGCCCCACGCGAAGCGAAAAGATTTTTGCCATGAACCAAGCATCGTTCCCGGACATCTTTTCATTGCGCGGCCAGACCGTGCTCATCACGGGCGGAGGCACCGGCATCGGTTTCGCTGTCGCCCGCGGCATGCACGCGGCCGGCGCCAAGGTCATTCTCGTCGGCCGTCGCGAACCCGAACTCAACGCCGCCGTGGGCAGCCTCGGCGCCGGCTCGGCCTACATGGTCCACGACATCACGAAGGTCGATGAGGCGCAGGCCTTCGTCGAACGCCTCGTGAACGAGCACGGTCCGGTCACGTCACTCGTGAACAACGCGGGTATTCACCTGAAAAAACCCGCGGTCGAAACGACGCCCGAGGAATTTCAAAAAGTGCTCACGACGCACATTCTCGGCGCGCACGCGTTGAGCCGCGCGGTGATTCCCGGCATGATCGAGCGCCAGCATGGCACGATCATCTTCATGGCATCGATGGCGTCGCTCTTCGGCATTCCGCTGGTCGTCGCTTACGCTGCTGCGAAGTCCGCGATGATTGGCATGCTGCGCACGATGGCGACCGAGCTCTCGGCGCATGGCATCCGCGTCAACGCCATCGCGCCGGGCTGGATCGAAACCGACATGTCGCGCAAGGCCCTTGAGGGCGATCCGACACGAAAGATGAAGATCATCAGCCGCACACCGATGGCGAAGCTCGGCGATCCGTCCGATGTTGGCTGGGCCGCCGTCTATCTGGCCGCTCCGGCGTCGAAGTTTGTGACGGGCGCCGTGCTGCCGGTCGACGGCGGAGCGAGCATGGGCTTTTAACTAGAGGTAGGGCGAGCCGTCCCCGGCGAGCCGTTTGCGCGGTCGCGGCTCGGCGGGACGCTTCACTCTACCTCGCCGCTTTCTTTCCCATTGACCCGCCTTCCGCGGCGCGCTCCTTCGTAATGTCATGGTCCCGAGCGTCCTGATCATCGACGACGAGAAGCACACGCGCGAGGGTCTGCAGCAGGCGTTGATCGACAACTTCGACGTCTCTGTCGCCGCCAACGCCGACGAGGCGTTCAACCTCATGGACGCGCAGCCGTTCGACGTGATCGTGACCGACCTGCGCATGCCCGGGAAATCCGGCCTGAGGGTCATCGACAAAGCACTCGCGCTTCCGCACCGCCCGGCGGTCCTGATGATGACGGCTTACGGCAACATCGAGACGGCCGTCGAGGCGATGAAGCGCGGCGCCGTCGATTTCCTCACGAAGCCCGTCAACATCGAGCGACTCGAAGTCCTGATCCAGCGCGCGCTGAAAACGCGCACGCTGGAGGTGGAGGTGAAACAGCTCCACGAACGCTTGGACGAGAAGTTCAGTTTCGAAGGCATCATCGGCCACTCGCCAAAACTGCAGGAGGTGATCGATCGCGTGAAACTCGTCGCGCCTTCGCGCGCTACGATCCTGATCGAAGGCGAATCCGGCACGGGCAAGGAACTGATCGCGCAAGCGATCCATCAATCGAGCCCGCGCGCGCGCGGTCCGTTCATCGCAGTGCATTGCGCGGCGCTTTCGGAAAATCTGCTCGAGAGCGAACTCTTCGGTCACGAGCGCGGCGCGTTCACAGGCGCGACCGAGCGCAGGGTGGGGCGCTTCGAAATGGCCGACGGCGGCACGCTCTTCCTCGACGAAATCGGCGAAATTTCTGCGTCGACGCAGGTGAAACTCCTCCGGTTTCTCGAAACGAAGGCGATCGAACGCGTCGGCGGTTCCAAAGCCATCGAGCTCGATGTCCGCCTCGTGGCTGCGACCAACCGCCATCTGGAGCAGATGGTGCGCGAAGGAAAATTTCGCGAAGACCTGTTTTTCCGCCTCAACGTCGTGCGCATCGCGATGCCGCCGTTGCGCGAACGCACTGAGGACATCCCGCTGCTGCTGTCGCATTACATCAAAGTGTTCTCCGACGAAAACGGCGTTCCGCCGCTCACCGTCGAAGCCGGGGCACTGCACACGTTGCAGCGTTATCCGTGGCCGGGGAACATTCGCGAGCTCCGCAATTTCGCCGAGAACGCCGTCGTGCTTCGCCGTGGCGGCAGTCTCACGGAATACGATCTCGAGCCGAAGTATCGCGGTGCGGTGCCGGCGTTGCCGGCCGGTTCGTCGAGCGAATCGGCGCCGGCGGCGTTGGCGGCTCCGATGCCGGTTTCGTTGTCGGTGGAGGAGAATGAAAAGCGCCTTCTGCGGGAAGCGTTGATCAAGGCCCGCGGCAATCGCACGAAGGCCGCCGAACTCATGGGCGTCAGCCGCCGCACGTTGCACCGCAAGATCGCGCAATGGCCCGAACTCGACGTGATCGACTGATGGGCGTCCGTCGTTTTCGTCCTCCTTTTGTAGGAGCCCGCTTGCGCGCGAGGTTCGTCTCGCCGAAGCGAAATCGCCTGCACGCAGGCTTCTGCCGCTGAGCTGCCGCCATGCCGCGTCCGCGCAACTTCCAGGAGTGGGTTCATTGGCTCGAGATGGGCGAGGGCGCTCGATGGGTGCGGCTGGTCGCGGTGCTGCTCGGCGTGCTGGTGCTTTCGTTGAAGATTTCGCACGGGCAATTTCGCGGGATCACGAGCGAAGCCGCATTCGTTCAAGCCGACGCGGGCCGCCAGCTCGCACGAGGCGAAGGGTTCACGACGCTCGTCAACTATCCGCAAACGGCCGCGTATCTTGCGGCGCGGGGAGAACGGTTCGATCCGTCGCGGGCGTATCCAGAACTTCATCACGCGCCGCTCTATTCCATGGCGATCGGCGGCGCGCTGAAACTCCTGCCCGAACGCTGGCGCAATGCGTTGTTCGCCGCGGCGCCGGAGCCGCCCGACGGGTTTCGCGCCGATTACTTCCTGCTCGGCCTCAATCTTGCCCTGCTCTGGCTGGCGGCGTGGCTGACGTTCGATCTCGCGAAACGGCTTTTCGATGTTCGCACCGCGTGGCTCGCGCTGCTCGCGCTGCTGCTCTCGGTCGGAGTCTGGCGGCAGACGCTGCTCGTCGACGGTTCGCCGCTATTGATGGCGCTCGCGGTGGGAGCGTTTTCAGTTTGGGCGCGGGTCGAAGAGCATAGCCGTGGCGCGTGGTTCGCGGGGCTTGGCGCGGTTTGCGGACTCCTCTTCCTTGCCGAATACTCGGCCGGAGCGCTGGTGTTCGTCGCGCTCGGCCATGCGGCGACGGTCGTTCGCGGGACTGCGCGTTGGAAACGCGCGGCGCTGGTCGCGGCCGGATTCGCCCTGGTTGCGACACCCTGGGTCGTGCGAAATCTGACGCTCACCGGATCGCCGACCGCGCTGGCGGTTCAGAATGTCGCGCTCAAGGCCGGCGATCCCACGGCCGAGCCGGCGACGCACCGGAATTCGCTCACCGCGGAATTGCCGGCGATCAATCTGCGCAAGCTCGGCAACAAAGTGCTCACGAGCTGGCAGGAGAATCTTGAAACGCGCGTGTGGTCCGGCGGCGCGATGTGGCTGGTCGCGTTTTTTGTGACCGGCTGGTTGTATGCGTTTCGTTCCGCGGTCGCGAATCGGCTGCGCTGGATTTTCACGATCTCGTTCGGCGTGCTGCTGGCGTCGCAGGCGCTGTTCAACTCCGGCGAATCCTCCCGCCTCGCGGCCGGCTGGCTTGCTCCGCTCGTGATCGTGTTTGGCGCGGGGTTTTTCTTTGTGCTGGTCGGCAGCAGTCCGCGTTTGAGCCAATGGCCGCGGCTTTGCGCGACCCTGTTGCTGGCGTTGCAAGCGCTGCCGCTCGCCCACGATCTGCTCGAACCGCGGCGCGTGCATTTCCAGTATCCGCCGTATTTTCCGGGCTTGTTCATCGGCATGCGGCAGGAACTCGAACGCCGGCCCGGCGCCGATCGATTCGGTATCATGGCCGACGTGCCGGCGGGCGTGGCGTGGTATGCCGATGAACGCGTGTGGTCACAGCCGGTGAAGCTTCGCGATTTTTATCAGATCACGCTGGAGCAACCGATAGCCGAGCTCCTGCTCACGCCCCACACGCTGGATCGTCCGTTCTTCTCGGAACTCGCGGCGCGTCCGATCGAGCGCAACGCGCTGAGCCGGCGGGATCCGTTTGGGGAGTGGGGCCGTGTTTACGCCGGACTTTTTACGGGCGTGTTTCCGCCCGAGTTCCCGTTGAGCGCACCGCAAAAACTGGCCGACAATCTCTACGTTCTGCTCAACCCCGCGCTGCCTCCGCCCGAGGGAAAGTAATTGCTTCGCCGACGACGCCAGCTCTAGCGTCCGCCCTGTCCCGCTCTCAACTCGATGACCTTTGCGCGCTTGTTTTTCGTCGGCTGTCTCGCCACTGCATTGCCTGCCTGGGCCGTTTACGCGCCGTTGCCGGAACAAGACATCCAGAAGGATTTCACGGTGACCGTCCGCGGAGGCGTTTATCACGACACCAATATCTTCGGCGCCGAATCGGGGGCGATCAGCAGCACGGTCTATACGCTGCAGCCCAAACTTGCCTACAACAGTTCGCTCACGGATCAGACGTTTGCGTCGCTCGGCTACACCGCGACGATCGATCACTTCGACGAACGTCCCGGCGACAAGACGATCGACAGCCACGACTTCCTCGCGCGCATCGCGCATGCGTTTTCGTCGACCAGCAATATCGATTTCAGCGATTACTACTCGATCGCGAAGAATCCCGAGTCGCTGCTCGCCGGTTTGCCGATCAACACCGACCAATCGCACAAGCGCAACGAGTTCAACGCGCGCTATCTCGTGACGCCCCTGCCGAAGATCGGCGCGACGCTGAAGTTCCGCAGCATCCTTTACGACTACGACAATCCGAGCCTGGCCGCCGCGATCGATCGCGTTGAAAATCTCTTCGGCGTTTCCGGCAGCTACGATCTTCTGCCCGAGTTGAAAGGCGTGCTCGAGTATCGCCGCGAAGACATCAGCTATCGCTCGGGCGGAGCGACGAAGGACAAGGAATCGGATTTCCTCATCGGCGGTTTCGATTACGCCGTGGCGAGAAAGCTCACGCTGACGGGTCGTTTCGGCAACCAATGGCGTCAGCGTGCGGCCGAGCGCAGTTCGAGCGGCGCTTACGCGGAGTTTTCGGGCAAATACGATTACGCCCCACGGTCATTCGTCACGGGCGGTTATGTCTATACGCTCGAGGAAACGTCGAATGTGGCGCTGTATAGCGACACCCGCGTCAGCCGTTTCTTCGTGAACGTGCAGCATGCGTTGAGCGCGCTCATGGTCGCTTCGGCGTCCTATACCTACGAGCCGTCGGAACTCCAGGGGCGCCGCGGTGTGGCGAATGCGGACGAAACCACGCGCCGCGCCGGTGTGGCGCTGACGTGGCTGCCGACGCCGCACTGGTCGTTTTCGGCGAATTACGATTACGACAAGATTTCGTCGGAAGCTCCCGGTCGCGGCCAGGATCGCGAACGCTACGGGGTCAGCGCGGCGTATCGGTTTTGAGCGCCATCCGCGACGGGAAGGATCGTGGGCGTGGCAGGGCACAATGAGCTTGCCGGTTTTTAGCCTGGCGCGTTCTCTCGGCGCGATTTCATGGCTTCACTTTCCGCCAGCCGGGACTCCGCCTCGCTCGCCGATTTCCTCCAGCTGCTCCGCCTCCGCAAGGCCCTGATCGCGCTGATCCTCGCGCTGGTGGTGGTCACCACGATCGCGGTCACCGCGTTCCTCCCCAAGTGGTATCTCGCGACGACCAAGATCCGCGTCGAAAAACCCGAAGGCGAGGTGAAGCTCTTTCAGACGCAGAGCAACGCCTACTACGATCCCTACTTTTTGCAGGATCAGTTTCGGATCATGCAGTCCGAGAAGATCCTTTATCCGGTCATCGAAAACCTGCGGCTCAACCAGCGCCTCGCCCCGCTGCTCGACGCGTCCGGCGCGCTGCCCTCCGCGATCACCTATCGCTACCTCACGCGGGAAATGCTGCGCATCGAATCGCAGCGCAATTCCTCGCTGATCGAGATCAACGTCTTCGCGCAGGACGCTGCGCTGGCCGCGGATATCGCGAATGAGATCGCGCGCGTGTATTCCGACGATCGGATTGCTTTTGCGACGGCGGAGCAGCGCGACGGGCTCGCGCAATTGCGGAAGGAACTCGAGTCGCAGGAGCGCGTGGTCAGCGCGCAACGCGACGCCCTGGAAAAGCTGCGCAACGACCTGAACATCTCCGGCGTCGATCTCAATGCGCGCTACTCCGACATGGAGATCGAGACGCTGCGGCAGATGCAGAATTCGTTGATCGCGTTGAGCGTCGACGCGATCGGTCGTCGCACGCGTTGGGAGCGATTTCGCAGCATTCCGGCCAGCGAACGCCTGAGCCTCGTCAACTCCGAGCTGATTCAAGATCCGAACATCCAGAACCTGCTTCAGGCGTATTTGATCGCTGACCAGAACGTGACCAAGCTGGCGGGTCGATTGGGCGAGGCGCATCCGGATTTTGTTTCGGCGATCGAGAATCGGGCGAAGATTCGCGAGCAGCTCGACGGCCAGCTTCGCGGCTACGAAAGCGCGCTCGAAATCGCTTACAAGGAAGCGGAGTCGCGCGTGGCCGAGCTCAAGGAGCAGCTCGGCCAGGCGAAAGTGGAGCAAATCCTTTCGGCGCGGGAGCGGATGCGACCGTTCGAGGAGGCGGCGCAGAAGCTCGAGGACGAGACGCGTCTGCTCACCACCTTGAAGCTGACCCTGCGCCAGCGGGAAATCGATTTTCAGGTGCCGAAGCGAACGATCGAAATTTTGAATACGGCCGAACCCGCGCGCCGGCCCAGCCGCCCGAGCTGGCCGTTGAACCTAACCGTCGCATTTCTCTTTGGGTCGCTGCTCGGCGTCGGTGTGGCGGTGCTGCTCGAGTATTTCGACACGAGCTTCCGCAGCGTGGCGGATGTGGAGACGCGACTGAAACTCCCGGTGTTGGGTGTTATCCCGTTTCAACGCGAACCCCTCGGCGGCGACGACGAAGATCCGGCGGAAGCCGAGCCGTATCGCGTGTTGCACACGAATCTGAATCTGGCGCTCAAGGCGGGACAGCCGGGAAGCTTCGTGATTTTCTCGGCCGGTCCGGGGGAGGGTAAGTCCACGACTTTGCACCGTCTCGCGCAGCTGACGGGCTTGGCGGGCGAACGGGTGATCCTGATCGATTCGGATTTGCGGCGGCCGTCGCAGCACCGGCTGGCGGAGCGTCCGCGGGAGCCGGGCTTGAGCGAGTTTCTGCTCGATCGAAAGCCGTTGGATGCGGTGATTCAGAAAGAGATCGCGCCGAACCTGGATTTCATCCCGAGCGGCGCGGTGCCCGGGTTTACGTTGGGGCTGTTGCATTTGAATCGCTTGCGCGAACTGGTGGCGACGTTGCGGACGCGATACGACAAGATCGTTTTCGATTCGCCGCCGATCATTGGCGTCAGCGATGCGAGCGTGCTGGCCAGCGTGGTCGATGGCGCGGTGTTGTTGATCCAGCATCGTCGCAATCCGCAGAGCATGGTGGTGCGCGCGCAGCAGACGATCGAAGCGCTCAAAACGCCATTGCTCGGCGTGGTCCTCACGCAGGTGCCGGTGAACACCGGCGGCGACTACGGGTATTACACGAGCAATTATTCGTATTACAGCGATCGCGACGGGAAGCGGAAGCGCTCGTCGGGCAAGGCTTCGCGCCATCGCGGCGCGGGCGACTCGGGCGAGGGTGACCGGCTGGTGCTGCGGGAGCCGGAGTCGGGCGGCCAGCATTGAGGCGCAGCGGGTTGGGGCGGAGGCTCCGCGAGCGGCTCATGTTGGAAGATCGGCTGGTCGAAGGCCACCTGGAGCAAGGAAGATGCGGCGATCAAAATAGCAGTTGACGGGACCCGCGTCGGGCTTACTTCTCACACCCTGTTTTGCGGGCGTAGCTCAGTTGGTAGAGCACCACCTTGCCAAGGTGGACGTCGAGAGTTCGAGTCTCTTCGCCCGCTC
>JAFAAS010000063.1 GCA_023426435.1 Verrucomicrobiota bacterium
GGTGTGGGGACGGGAGCCGGGCGGTTGCCATTCGAAAGAGACGAGCGTAGCGGCGGCTGGGCGGGGGAATTCGAGGGTGAACGGGGCGGTGGTCATCCAGCCGGTGGAAGGGCCGACAGGGGCGAAATACCAGATGGTGGACGAAGGGGCGGAAGAAGGAACGGGTTCGAGTCCGTAGATAAGAACGGGGGATGGGGCGAAGAGCGGGGGATCGCGCGGAAGACGCGCGGCGAGATCGAGGGTGGGACTGGTTGAAAGCTGATCGTTGAAGACGACGACGGCGGCGAGCGAGGCGGAGTGGGGTGGGCTTACGTCTGCGAGACGAAGAAGGAATGTGGCCTCGACGGGACGATCGGCGGGGAGATGAACGTGCCGAAGCGGTTGTCCGTTCTGGTGAAGGGTGACGGCGTGAGCAGGGCGAGGGGAGCGGACGGTGATTTCAAGCAGGTCGGGGGAAGACGGGATCGCGGCAGGGTGAAGGGTGATTTCGGGGTCGACGGCGATGTCGTGCGGCGGTCGCGGAGGAATCGGAGCGAGGCGGCGGTAGAGCCGCATTTCGAGGGGTTCGGCGAGGGAGCGATCAACCTCGGCGTAGTGGGCGACGAGCTCGTCGCGGAGGCGGGGTTGAGCGGGGAGCGGGTATTTGACGTAGCCGCGCGTGATGGCTTCGAGAATGACGGCGGGCGGTTGAGCGTGGTAGTCGGACCAGAAGGCGGACCAGGCGCCGGGAACGACGGCGTAGCGGGTATCGAGGGTGTATTCGAGGTTGGTCCACGGGATGAGACCCGAGAGGAAATTAGCGTAGAGGAAGCGGGTGCTCGGGAGACGTTGAGAGAAGAGGTGAGCTTCGGGAAAGTAGCCCCAGACGAAAAGACGATCGGCCGGAGAGGAGTGATGTTGAAGCAGCGTGCCGAGCTGGACGTGTTGCGGATCGTCGTGGGGGGCGGGAGAGGAGAGGGCGCGGTTAAGATCGAAACCGGTGACGATCAGCAAGGTGGCGAGCGCGACGGCCGCGACGGCGCGGCGTGAGGAGCGCTCGCTGCGGGTGCGGACGGTTGCGATGAAACCGGCAACGAGCCACCCGGCGGCAAGGCTGAGGCCCGGGATGAGTTGAATGGAGTAGTGGGCGAAATCGCGTCCGCTGAGGGCGGTGGCGATCAGCCCGGAGGCGGTCCAGCCGAGAAGGAGAAGGGCGAAGACGGGGCGGGAATTGGTGCGAGCGATCGGGTGCGACGTGCGAAAGAAGAGGAGCAGGAGCGAAACGATGGCGGCGCAAAAAAGAGCGGGCGCGTGGGTCCATCCCAGCGAGAACGGAAGGGCGAGAGCGAGCCAGCGGGTGAATGCGGCGACCTCTGGAACGTAGAGGGTGGTGTTGTAGCGCCAGGAGTAATACGCGAAATCGCGAAGGGCGTCGTGCGGCCAGAAATAGACGATGACGGCGGCCGCGACGACGGCGAAGGCGGTGGCGATGCCGAGCCAC
The DNA here is from genome assembly GCA_023426435.1 of Verrucomicrobiota bacterium. Taxonomy (GTDB): domain Bacteria; phylum Verrucomicrobiota; class Verrucomicrobiia; order Opitutales; family Opitutaceae; genus Opitutus. The sequence goes on from JAFAAS010000063.1 coordinate 1,481, forward strand.
AGGCGAGCAAGCGGCGCGCGTAACGTGGGTTCGCGGGCGGCGAGGATGGCGGAAAGAACGAATGCCACGCCGAGATCGAGGACGCCCGGTTGTTTGGAGAGGCAGCTGCCGGCGAAGGCGAGTCCGATGGGCAAGCCGGCGAGAAAGCTCGCATGACGGTAGGTGCGGGAAAAAAGCCAGAACCCGATGGTGGAGAAACAAACGACGAACCATTCGGTGTGCGCGGCGAGCGCTTCGGGCGCGCCGACAAAAAGCGACGAGAGAAGGACGAAGATGACGGCGGAGCAGGAGCCGGCGAGAGGATGGCCGGTGTGACGGCCGATGCTGCGGAGCAGGAATGCGACTCCACCGAGAGACACGGCGAGTGCGAAATGGATGGCGCGGGAGTTCCAGTCGCCAGCGAAGAAAAGGACAGCGGCCTTGAGGTAAGGGACGAGCGGACCGCGATGGTCGACGGTATCTTGATAGAGGACGGCGCCCTCGCGGATTTGTTGAGCCATCGTAACGGTGACGGCCTCGTCGAGATTCCAGAGCGTGCGATCGAGGAAAGGAAGACGCGGGGCGACGACGACGACCACGAGAGACGCGAGCCAGAGCGCGGAGATCCAGAAGGAGCGGGCGGGCGGCGTCATGACGAGTGCCGGCGGATCATGGCGTCGGGGTGGGGTCGACGGCCGGGGCAGAAGGTGCGAGTTCGCCGACCAGAGCGGTGAGATAGCTCCAGTCGAACGATTGATTGTTGGTGCGACCGGGGGAAAGACGCACGATCAAGCGACCGGCGCGTCCGGGCAGTTCGACCCGAGCATGCTGAAGCCCGCGGTCTCCGGGATTTGAATACGGGTCGATCGCCTGGCGATGGAGGATGACGGGGGTGTGGCCCGGTTCGGCGAATTCGACGATGGCCTCGATGCCATCGGAGCGGCGATGGCCGTGTTCGTCGGCGATCGCGGCATCGTCGAGACCGAAGCCGAAGGAGACGGCGCGAAGGTCGGCGGGGCAGTCGTAAACCAACCGCGTTGGCGCGTGGGCGATCCAACCCTGCGCGGCGAGGGTGCGGACGCGAGTGCCGTCGGCGCCCACGCTGTCGACGGGAACGAGAATACGTTCGGGCGAGAGGACGAGATCGGGTCCGGCGCCCCGCGCGCGAAGACGCGCGAAGTAAGGGCGGTTGGAAGGACGTGGGCCGTTGAAGGCGACGAATCTCAACTCGATCTCGCCCGCGCCTTTTTCGGGGAGAGCCATGGAAGCGGTCTGAAGGCCGCGGTCGGCGGCGTCTTCGGCGGGCTGGAGACCGCGCGAGAGGAGATTGGAGCGGGTGCCGTCATCGTGGATGAAGTTGATCTCGAGGATGGCGTGCGGAGGCGGTTCGTGGGGCGCGGGATCGCGTATCCCGAATTCCACGACAAGTCCCTCCATGCCGGGCATGCGCGGGTAAGCCAACCGGGCGAATGGACGGGCGTCCCAGACACCGTCGTCGGCGAGGACGAGGCGCTCGTGGTCGTTTTGGAAGGCGACAAACGGAGAAATCGCACGTGGGCCGAAATGGAGCGGCGGGCCGTCGGCTTCGCCGCGAAGGTCGGCGAGCCAGACGCGTCCGGCCGTCGAAGTGGAAAGAATGAAGCGGCCGGGCTCGGCGAAAGGGAGAGCGGCGGTGACGAGTTGGAGACCGGAAGGGCCGTCGAGTCGCTCGAGCGGGATCGTCTCCGGCGGGCGGCTGGCGGGAAGGAAGGTGATGTTGAGGTCGGCGATGGTTTCCGGCGGAGCGAGGGCGTCGCGAACCCCGGGATCGGCGGGTTGCCACGCAAAGCGAAGCAGGTGAAGCGTGGGCGGGCGTTCGAAGACGAGGGAGAAAGGCCCGTCGTGCGACCAGCCGGGGAGATTGTGGCGGCGTTCGGATTGCCAGGTGGAAAGATCGATGGGGTCGACGGGGGAGAAGTGTTGCGCACCGTAGCGCAGCGTGGGGAAAGGATCGGGCGGACGGAGATCGAGGACGAGACGTCGGGCGACGTCGATTGACGGGGTGGCGACGATCGAGTCGGGGCGTTCGATCACCGCGTCGAACGTGACGCCATGGGAGGTCAGTTCGTTCAAGCGGACGAGGAAGCGGGCTTGGGCGATATCGGTGGCTGGAAGAACGAGCCGGCGGATCGGATGTTTGCCGAGACGGATGGAGATGGCCGTCGCGTGCGCGGGCACCGAGAGGGTGGCGGCGAGGAGATCGGATTGGCCGGGAGCGAGCGCAACGTCGACCCGGACAGAATCGTCGACCGCGACATCGGAGGCGGGGATGGGCTCGATCTGAACGAGAGGATAGTGAAAGCGCACAAACTCGGGGCGCGGATCGGGCGGGACGAGTTCGGCGAAGCGATCGATGATTTGATCGCGCAAGTCCGGCTGCGCGAGCAGCGGGTATTTAGAGTAACCGCGAAGGTGAGCGTCGAGGATGAGGCGGGGCGGGCGGGTGTTGTAATCGCGCCAGAAGTGTTCCCAGGCGTTTGGAACGGAAGCGTAGCGGGTATCGATTTCGGGGGACAGATTCGTCCACGGAATCATCCCGGTGATGTAGTTGGTGTAGATGTAGCGGGTGGAAGGCAGGCGGCGCGCGGCGGCGTAGGCCTCGGGGTAGTAGCCCCAGACGAGGATGGGATCGTCGCGGTCGGTGAGCGCGCGGGCGAATTCTCCGGAGCGGACGAGGGAGGCGTCGTCGAAGGGGTGGATCCGGTTGCGGAAGTCGACGAGGCTGAAGGCGGACCAGAGAAGAACGGCTGCCACGACAACGAGGGAAGCGAGGCGAAGGCGAGGCCGCTGCGGATCGATCTCGAAGATGCGGGCAAGAAGCCAGCCGCAGGCGAGGCTGAGACCGGGGACGAGTTGAATCGCGTAGTGAGAAAAATCGCGTCCGCTAAGCATGGTGGAAACCACGCCGGAGGCGAACCAACCGAGGAAGAGGAGCGGTAGCAGTGGCAGCGGAAGCTGGCGGCGGAACAGAGCTGGCAGGGCAACACGGACGGCGACAAGCAGTGCGGGGATGCCGACGACGAGGGTGGACGGGATCCAGGAGGCGGGAAGCGTCCACGCGAGACGGGCCGCCGCGAGGCGTTGAGGGAGTGGAACCTCGGGAACGTAGATCTGGGTGTTGAACGTCCAGCAGTAGTAGAGGAAGTCGTTCCAAGCGCCGTGGGACCAGAAGTAGAGGCAAACGAGGATCCAGGTTGTCGCGAACGAGGTGATTCCGCCGAAAGCGAGACGGAGAAGACGGGGGCGATCAGCCGGCGTGCGTTGGAAGACGAGCAAAAGCAAAACGCCCGCGACGACGAAATCGAGGAGCCCGGGTTGTTTGCAGAGCGAGCTGCCGGCAAAGGCGAGCCCGATGGGGAGACCGGAAAGGAAGCCTCCGCGAGGGAGACTGCGGGCGAAAAGGCCGAAGCCGAGCGTGGAGAAGGCGATGACGAAGTGCTCGGTGTGGACAGCAAGGGTGTCGACGAAGCCTGGTATCAGAAAAATCAGGACGGTGAACGCGCCGGCGCTCCATCGGCCGGCGGAACGGTCGCCCAGGCGGGTGGAGAGATGGAGGAGTCCGAAGGCGCAAAGTCCGAGGAGAGCGGTGAGCGCGAGGTGTTGAGCGCGAATATTCCAGTCGCCCGCGACGAAGAAGATCGTGGCTTTGAGGTAGGGGACGAGCGGGCTGCGGTTGTCGGCGGCGTCGCGATAGAGGACGGCACCCTCGCGAACCTGCTGCGCCATGGTGAAGGTGGAACCCTCGTCGAGGTTCCAAATCTCGCGGTCGAGAAAAGGCCAGCGCAGCCAGAAGGCGGCGGCGACAAGAGCGAGCAGCCAGACGGTGGAAACAATGGCGAGACGGAGTCGCGGCGTCATGGCGCGGCCGCGGGCGGGCCGGTTCGCTTGGGCTCGTTGGGAGCACGGGCGGGGTCGAGGCGAGCTTCGCCTTCGAAAGGTCCCCAGAAGCCCCAGTCGAAGGCGTTGTTGTTGTGGGGACCGGGAGAGAGACGGAAGAGAAGGCGCCCGGATTCGAAAGGCGGAAGATCAACGGTGGACGTTTGTTCGCCGAGATCGGAAGGGCGGTTGAACGGATCGAGCGTGCGGCGGAAAAGTTCGACCGGCGGAGCGCCGGAGGATGGTTCGAAGGTGACCGTCATTTCGGCGCCGTCGCTGCGTTGCTGGCCGGATTCGTCGCGGTCGGCGCCGTGGGCGAGGCCGTAGCGGAACGTGACACGAGCGAGATCGGGCGGACGATGGTAAACGAGTTGGGCGTCGGCGTGCGCGCCCCAGTCGGACGGGCCGTTGCGTTTGGAAGGATCGCCGTTGGGTTCGACCGTGTAGCTCGACACGGGGAGAAGCTGGCGATCGGGGGAGAGAGCAATGGACGGGCCGTAGCCCTCGGCGGAGATGGCGCCGATCCAAGCCCAATCCCAGCTGGCGTCCTGGTTGGGGCCGGGGTCGACGCGGAGAACGAGGGTGCCGGCGAGGCGAGGTGGGAGCTCGACGCGGGTGGTTTGTTCGCCGCGATGTTCGGGATGGTTGAAGGGAGTGAGGGTGCGAGTGAAGAGCGGGTGGGAGCGTTGTTGTTCGTCGACGAGCTCGAGGATGAAGGTGACGCCATCGGTGTGTCCGTTGGGGGCGGTGTAAGCGCCTTCTTCGATGCCGTAGCGGAAGGTGAGCGTGGCGAGATGTGCGGGGCGGCGCCATTCGACTCGCGTGGGGGCGTGGGCGAGCCATTGGCCGGCGAGATTGGTTTTCATCGGTTCGCTGTCGCTGGTTCCGGTGACCGGAAACAGGAAGTCGTCGCCCAGGTTGATGGCCGGGCCATGGCTTTCGCCGCGGAGCTGACCGAAATAGATCCAGTCGTAATCGGGATTACTTTGAAGACCGGGGAGGAAGCGAAAGATCAGGCGGCCGCCTTGATGGCCCCGGGGGAGTGACAACGTGACGTGTTGCGGATGCTGGTCGGCGGAGACGCTGCGAGGCTGGACGCGATGGCGGTGGAGCTCGTTGCGTTGGCCGGTTCGATCCACGAGCTCGACGAGGAGGTCATAGCCGTCGCTCGAACCCTGGCTGGCAGCGTAGCGGCCGTGGAGGAATGAGATGGAACGCAGAACGGGAGGGCAGGGATATTCCAACGTCGCGGGAGTATCGATGCGCCAGGTGTCCGGCTCTTCGGTCGAGCGGGAAAGACTGCCGAATGCGAGATCGGCTGCCGAAGGAGCGAACGAGATCTCCTGCATCGCGAGACGAGGGCCTTCGATGGGATGGGCGAGCGACGAAAGCGCGAAGTGACGGAAATCGAAAGGAGCGCTGATGGCGCGGCGGTCGGGATAGGTGACGATGGCGCGGACGGCGGAGGTTTCGGGGAGAGAAGGATCGACGAAGAAGATCGCTTCGACGTTTTCCCCGGCGGGATGATCGAGGCGGGCGAGGAGGCGATCGCCGGCCAGGAGCTCGACCTGGGTGGCGCCGGCGGGAGCGAGCAGTTGGAGGCGCGGCGGTTCGTTGCGACGGAGTTCGTGGATGCCGGAGAGCAGGATTCGAGGATCGAGGATCGAGGCGGAGATGTCGCTGGCTTCGGGTGCGGGAGCGAGACGCTTGAACAAGCGCATCCCGTGAGTGAAAGGACTGCGCACGGCGACCTGGGCGAAGTCGCGCTGGATGAGGTTCCAGAGCAGGGGCTGATCGTGGAGCGGGAATTTGGAATACCCGCGGGATCCGGCGGTATCGACGATCATCGAAGGCGGGCGAGCTTCGAGGTCGGCGGCGAGTTGGGACCAGGCGCCCGGCGAGATGCCGTAGGTTGTGTCGACCAAAGGATCGAGGTTCGTCCATGCGATCATCCCGGTGACGTAATTGGTGTAGATGAAGCGGGTGGCCGGGATTCGTTGGGAGAAAAAGTAGAGCTCGGGATAGTAGCCCCAGACGAACAGGTGGTCGGAAGGCTGGGTGTGCGCAGCGATGGTGCGGCCGATGCGAAGCGGGAAGGGGTCCTGCGGTTGCAGCTCGCCGGTGCGGCGCCAGCAGTCGCGAGCGAGACCGAGGGCGGCAACCGCGAGCGCTCCGACGAGGACCCAGCGAGCGGGGCGGCGCCGGGGCGAGCGCGTGAGTATCAGTAATTGAGATACGCACCAGCCGCACGCGAGCGCGAGGCCGGGCGCTACCTGGGCGCTATAGTGCGAAAACGTGCGCCCGCTGAGGCCGGTCGCAAGAATGCCGGCGGCGGTGGCGCCGAGCGCGAGCCAGGGGAGAAGCGGGAAAGCAACGGGCGAGGAGCGAAGTGCTCGAAAGACGGATACGAGGGCGGCGATGGCGCCGCCGATACCGAGGACGAACGCGGCGCGGGTGTGGGTCCAGGCGAGATCGAAAGGGATGATCATCGCGGCGAGCCGCTCGGCCCGAGGGACCTCGGGGATATAAATGCGCGTGTTGAACGTGTAGGCGTAGTAGATGAGGTCGGGAATCGCGTCGTGCGCAGCGAAGTAGGCGACGAACGCGAGGACCGGTGCGGCGGCGCCGATGGCTCCGCCGAGCCAAAAACGGAGGAGGGCAGGACGATCGGCGGGTGCGGCGATGGCGCGGAAAGCGATCAGGATCCAGACGACGAAGAAGTCGAAGAGCCCGGGTTGTTTGCAGAGGAAAGAGGCGCCGAACATGAGGCCCATCGGAAGGCCGTTGAGGAAGCGCGGGCGATGGATGTTGCGGGCAAAAAGCGCGTAGCCGGAGATGGAAAAAAGGACGAGGAACCAGCCGGTGTTGGCAGAAATGGCGTCGGGTGGATCGAGCAACGCGTAACCGAGAACGGTGAACACGATGGCCGCGACGACGCCGGCGGTTTCGTCGCCGAGGCGACGGGCGAGACGCCAGAGCAGGATGGCGCCGAAGCCCATTCCGACTGCGAGAAGAAGGTGCACGGCGTAGGCGTTCCAATCGCCGCTGAGGCGGAAGATGGCGGCTTTGAGGTAGGGGAGGAGCGGACTGCGATTATCGGCGGCGTCGCGATAGAGCACGTGACCCTCGACGACCTGTTGCGCCATGGTGAACGTGGATCCCTCGTCGAGATTCCAGATCGGTCGCTCGAGCCGGTGCCAGCGCAGGCCGACGGCGGCGGCGATGAGGAAAGCGGCGAAGAGAAAAGTCGGAAGGCGGCGCATTGCGATAAGGCGGAAGCGAGGGGGCGGACGGGTATGAAGATCAAGCAAGCACAGGGGGCGATACTTTCGTGTCTTCAGGGTTCGCGGGCGGAGATTGGAACTCGCCTTCGATTGAGCGTCGCTCCGCTCAGAAGGACAGGGAAGGGAGGATCAACGGGAGAAAGGCGTCGGCTACCAGCTGGATTCCTGGCGATCGGGGCGGCCGGAGAGGCGGGCGGGTTGGGTGCGCGCGGTGTTGCCGTCGAAATCGAGGACGGTTTCGCGGGCGAAGTCGGCGTGTTTCGGGAGAACGCGTTCGATGTCGTAGGCTCGAACCACTTTCGAATAACCCATCGGCGCGGTGGAGGTGCCGTTGGCCTGTTTTTCGAGGCAGGCTTTCATGACCTGCGCGAATTTCACGGGATCGCCGGCCTGGACGAGGTAGGCCTCGGCACGGTGTGTCACCATTTCGGGGATACCGTGGACGTCGGTGGAGACGATGGGCGTCTCGAAGGCCATCGCCTCGAGCAGGACGCGCGGGAAGGATTCCTCGTAGGACGTGCAGACGAACATGTCGGAGAGGACGAAGAAGTCGTAGGCGTCGCGGGTCTCGGTGACGATTGTCACCAGTTTGTCGATACCGAGCATCTCCATGTCGCGGATGAGCGAATCCTGATATTCGCCGGCGCGGCCGCCGACGAAAAGGAAGCGGTATTTGGCGCCGCCGGCGTAGTGGCGCATGAACGTGTCGATCGTGCGGATGAAGATGTGCTGGCCCTTGCGCTCGCAGACGGTGCCGATGTTCGCGATGATGATTTCGTCATCGGCGAAGCCGTGCTTGCGGCGGAGTTCGGCCTTGGTGTGCGCGCGCTTGAATTTTTCGATGCGCGGGAGATCGATCCAGGAGGAGACGAAGCGAAAGTTGTCGTGGTCGTTGAACTCCTCGAAGTAGTTGCGGCTGGCGTTGCAGAGGAAGGCGACGCGCGTGGCCTGGCGGAAGGCGGCGGGCGCGAGGTGCTGCATGTGCTTGTGCAGCATTTTCGAGAAGAAGCGTTTCAGGGAGGCGCTCTCGTGGATGTAGAACATCGACGGCTTGTTGGCGGCGGCGGCGAGATGGATGCCCCACCAGCAGGCGACGGTGTTGCACAGGACGGCGTCGGCGCGCGCGAGCGGCTCGCCGATCTTCTGGCGCATGAGCTCGAGCTGTTCGGCGAACTCGGCGTCGCTGCGGGAGCCGTGGAGCGGGTGGCGGTCGATAATTGAAATCTGGATACCGAGCGACTCGTAGGCGGAGCGGAGCGGGCCGTCCTCGGCGGAAAGGAGGTCGATGTGAAAACCCTCCTGGCGCGCCATGTGCGCGGCGTATTCGAGGAGGAAGAGTGGCGCGCCCTCGTAGTTGAGGTTGTGGGTGACGAGGAGGAGGCGAAGTTTGCCGAGGCGCGACGAGTATTCGTAACGGTAGGTGTCGAGACGCAGATCGCCGGTGATGAGGAAAAGCTGTTTCGGGAAATTCGGGTCGGGGAAGTTCGTGTATTTGCGGAGGAAGGCGACGTGCTCGTTTTCGTAATACGTGGTGCCGCGGGAGGCGGAGCCCCAGTGCCAGAGGACGGCTTGGGGGGTATAAACGACGCGGTGGCCGGCGGCGCGGAGGCGGAGGCAGTAGTCGACGTCGTTGTAGGTGACGCGAAAGTCTTTTTCGTCGAAGCCGCCGAATTCGCGATAGAGCGACGTGCGGGTCATCATGCACGCGCCGGTGACGGCGGTGACATCGCGGGCGAGCTTGTGGAAGGGAAGATGGTCGTCGGATTCGGAATCGAGACCGGCGAGCGGGACGTCGGCGAGACCGTGATGCGGGCCGATGGCGACGCCCGCGTGATTGAGATGGTTGTTGGGGTAGAGGAGTTTTGCGCCGACGACACCGACGTCGGACATGGCGAACCAGCCGGCCATGGCTTCGATCCAGCCTGGTTTGAGCGCGTCGACGTCGTTGTTGAGATGAAGGATGAGCGGCGTGTCGACGTAGGGCAGCGCGGCGTTGACCAGCATCGAGTAGTTGAACGGCAGCATCGGATCCACGGGGGGGCGGATGACGCGGCAGTTGAACTCGCGGCGGGAAGGAAGCGCGCGGAGGAGGCGGACGGTTTTTTCGTCGCGGGAAAAATCGTCGACGATGATGAGCTTCACGTAGCGCCAGTCGACGGTGAGGAGCAGCGCGTCGAGGCAGCGCTCCATGAGATCGGCGCGGTCGCGGGTGGGAATGACGATGGTGACGTGATGCTGCGCGAGGTAATTGGAATCCCAATACAACTGGTGGTGCAGCGTGGCGAGGCGGCTGGCGAACGGCGGTTGGAAGGCGCGCGCGGGGATCTGGCGGCGGATGATGGCGGCCTCGATGGCGTGGCGGGACGCTTCGACGAGCGGATGACCGGCGCCGTAGGACGGGGCGGGATCGGGCGCGTGATAGCAGATGGCGTCGACGTGACGGACGTGCGCGGGTAGGACGTTTTCGGATACGCGCAGATTGAGATCGAAATGCAGGGCGGGCGCGTAGTCCGGCATGAACTCGCGCGAACGCATGAACAGAGGGCGATGGATCGCGGTGAGATGGCCGGGTTGGTGGCCGGAAATGACGAGCGCGGGATTCCACTCGCATTTGAAAGCGGGCGAGGAGCGCGTGCCGTTGTCGGACATGCGGTCTTCGTCGGTGAAGACGAGCTCGGCGTCGGGCGAGCGGTCGATGGTTTCGGCGATGAAGAGGAGCGCGTAGTCGGCGAGTCGGCCGCTGGGGTCGGGAAAGCAGAGCCAGTCTTCGCCGAGGGAGTGGGCGGCGGCGTTGAGGGCAGCGGCGCGGTTGGCGTCGGATGCGACGATGACTTTTACGCGGAGATCACTGGCGGCGAGGCGGGCGAGTTCGGCGGCGAGTTCCGGGGAGGCGTCGTGCGGTTGGACGAGCGCGAGCGACCAACGGTTGAAAAGTTGAACGCGGAGTGAATCGAGGAAACGCGCGAGGTGGCCGGGGGCGGCGGAGCCGGCGTCGAGGACGAGGGCGAAGGCGGGGCCGTCCTTGCGCGCGGTGAGTGTCGCGGCGGATTGAGCGAAGACCTCGCGAAGACGCGGGGCGATGGTGTTGTGGGCGAGCCAGCTTTGGTAGTCGTCGCGGAGCTGCCAGGCGAACCACGGCGGCGTTTCTGGGGATTCGTCGCGATAGAGACGGTGGACGGCGAAGACATCGCGCCAGAAAGAAAGGCCGCCGGTGCGAACCTTCAGCTCGCGGCAGGCGCGGAGAACGGCGCGGACGATGTCGCGGTAGTTTTGTTTCGAATACGGCGGGAGCGGGTGCTCCTTTTCGAGGTAGGTCCAGGGATAGAGGCGTTTGGTGAACGCGAGGACCTTTTCGCCGTTTTCGAGGACGGCGAAGATTTTGAGGCAGACGGGCTCGGCGAGGTGGCCGGGCAGATCGACGTTGCCGCGGAACTGGCAGAAACGCGCGTGTTGGACGGCGGGGAAAAGTTTGGCGACGTCGCCGCGTTCGAAACCGTGAACGAGGTTGTTCTGCGTGCGGTTGTCGGTCGTCGCGATGAGGCAGCGGATTTTTTGCTCCGCGTGGAAAATCCAGCCGCCGATGTGAAGCTTGTCGTAGTGCGTGTGACCGATGACGTGCGGGCCTTCGAAGACGCCGTAGAGCGGAGGAACGGGCAGAGCCTCGAGCGGGATGACGGAACGTTCGCGGACGAGTTTGCGGGCGTGGTCGTCGCGTTTAACGCCCTTGTGAAACGTCGGCTGCTTGAGGAGATCGAGCAGCATGGGTTTCACGAGCTCGAGGCGCAGCGTGGGGTGGAGGCGTTTGTTGGGGCCCTTGCCTTTGACGCGGATCGGGACGCGCCAGAATTCGGCCCAGTCGTTGTTCTCGTTGAGGATTTCGAGACGGATGAGTTTTGCGCCGGCCCAAGGATCGAGGCGGAAGGCGAAGCCCGGGTGTTGATGGGCGGTCCACTGCGGGTAGGCGGCTTCGATGTCGCGGCGCGGGAGGCCGAGGAAGCCCATGAACGGCACGTCGTCGATGAACGCGCGAACGTCGATGTAGCGCGTGTGGGTTTTCGAGACGAACCAGCCGGTGATCCAGAATTGCTCGGGTTTGAGGGACCAGTCGGTGGGATGTTCTACGTGAAAGACGTAGGACTCGTTTTCGTTCATGCGGGAGTAAGCCGGAGGGAAGTGAAATCAGAGAATTGAACCACGAATGGACACGAATTCACACGAAGGAGTTGGACCACAGATGGACACGGATGGACACGGATGGATGAAGCACGATGGGTTCTGTGAATCCGTGTTGATCGGTGTTCATCCGTGGTGAAAAAGGCGTCGGTCCTTTTTAGCCGAAGTAGATTTCGCGGGCCATGGCGACGTGGACCGGGAGGGAAATGCGGGCGTCGTAGAAACGCGAGACCCGGGTGTAGGCCATGGAGATCATTTTGGTGTCGCCGGCGTAGTGACGATCGAGGGCGGTTTTCAGGGTGGCGGCGAGCTTGTGGTAATCGCCGGCGCCGATGAGGTAGGCCTCGTCGTTGTTGACGAACATTTCGGGGATGCCGTTGACGTTGGTCGAGACGACCGGGAGGCGGAACGTGGCGGCCTCGAGGAGGACGCGCGGGAAGGATTCCTCGAAACTCGTGCAGCAGAAGATGTCGGCGACGCGATACCAGTCGTAAACGTCGAACGTTTCGGGGACGAGCCGGGTGTTGGTGATGCCCAGGAGCTCGATGTCCTGTTTGATCGTGTCGAGGTAGAGCCCCTCGCGCGCGCCGACCATGATGAACTCGAGCGGGCCGTGTTGGGCGAGTTCGGGGCCGTGCTGTTTCAGCAGATGATCGATGGCGCGGATGTAGATGTGCTGACCCTTGCGCTGGCAGACCGAGCCGACGTTGACGATGACGGTGGCGTTGGGCGGGATGCCGTATTTGCGTCGGAGGGCTTCCTTCGAGTTTTGCGCCATAAAGCGCTCGATGCGCTCGACATCGATCCAGCTGTTGATGAGGCGGAAATTATCGTGGGCGTTGAGATCGGCGAAGATCTTGCGCGTGGCCTCGGCGATGAAAACGACGCGCGTGGCGTCGCGCATCGCGTCCTCGATGAGCGGAATGACCTCGGGTGAGGCAAGATTGTGTTCGGAGAAGAAGCGACGCGGGGCGTTGCTCTCGTGGATATAGAGCGCGGCGGGGAGGTTGAGCTTTTGGGCGAGAGGGACGACCCAGTAGGAAAGCATCGTGTTGCCGATGAGCAGATCGATGTCCTTCCAGGCGGGGAGCGCGGCGAGTTTTTCGGTTTCGCGGCGGAAGGTGTCGGCGGTTTCGGCTTTGAGGAGCGGATCGAGATCGAGGACCTCGACGGAGAGGCCGGCTTCCTCGAAGGATTTGCGCAGGGGGCCCTCCATCGGGGAGAAGACGCGGACCTCCCAACCCTGTTGTTTTGCGAAGTAGCGGGCGTATTCGAGAATGAACAACGGGGCGCCCTCGAGGCGGAGATTGTGGGTGACGATGCCGATTCGTAGTTTGAGCGGGCGGCGGGAGAAGCGGTGGTCGTAGGGATTGAGGCGGAAGCTTGGCGAAGCGAACTGGGCGATCTCGCTGATGTAGGGGTCGCGGTAATTTGGATACCGGCGAACGAAGGCGAGGTGTTCTTTTTCGGTGTAGCTGTTGCCGCGGGAAGCGGAGCCGAGGTGAACGAGCGTGGATTGTGGGGTGTAAACGGTGCGGAATCCGGCGGCGGCGGCGCGGAGGCAGTAATCGACATCGTTGTAGGCGACCTGGAAGTCGGTCTCGTCGAAGCCGCCGAGTTTTTTGTAGAGATCGGTGCGCGTGATGAGGCAGGCGCCGGTGACGGCGGAGACGTTGCGCGCGGCGTGTGGAAGGAAAAGATAGCCGAGATCGTCTTTGGGGAGGCCGACGAACATGCCGTGGGCGAGTCCGCCGTTGGGGGCGATCCAGATGCCGGCGTGGTTGAGGGTGTCGTCGGGATGAATCAGACGCGCGCCGACGACGCCGACGCCGGGGACGGACATCCAGCCGACGAGATCTTCGAGCCAGCCGGGTTCGCGGGCTTCGATGTCGTTGTTGAGATGGAGCACGAGCGGGGTTTCGGCGGCGGCGGAGCCGAGGTTGACCAGACGGGAGTAGTTGAAGGCCGGGTCGGCGGTGGTTTTGTCGGCGGAGGCGGCGAAACGCTCACGCGTTCCGCTACGGAGGACGCGGCAGTAGGGGCGGGATTCGAGATGGGCGAGGAGCGTGAGGGCGGCGGGCTCGGTGGAGCCGTCGTCGACGATGATGAGGCGGACGTGATCCCAGTTGACCGTGCGATCGAGCGAGGCGACGCAGGCGGAGAGGAGCTCGGCGCGGTCCCGGGTCGGGATGACGATGGTGACGTTGTTTTCGGCGAGGAGGGAGGCGTCCCACTTCAATTGGTGAAGCGAGAGCGCGTAGTCCTTCATCAATTGCGGGAGAAAAACCTCGGCGCGGAGACCGCGGCGTTGGATGGCGTCGGCGATGCCGCGGCGGGCGGCGTCGAAGAGGTAACCCTTTTGGTCGCCCTTGCTGGCGGTGCTTTCCTCGTGGGCGCGCCAGTGGTAGCAGACGAACGGGACGTGGAGGACGTTGGCGTGATCGATCAGCTCGAAGCAGCGGAGGAGAAGATCGATATCCTGGGCGCCCTCGTAGCCGAGGCGGAGGCGTCCGGCGCGTTCGACGACGCTGCGGCGGATGACGGTGAGATGATGAATGTAATTGTGCGTGATCGCCATCTCGGGGCTCCAGGCGCCCTTGAGCTGGGCGTCGTAGCGGCGGCCGGTGGCGTCGATTTTATCCTCGTCGGTGTAGATCAGGTCGGCGGACGGCTGGGAGAGGATGGCTTCGGCGACGTGGAGGAGGGCGTCGGCGGGAAGGAGGTCGTCGTGATCGAGGAACGCGATGTAGTCGCCGGTGGCGAGGTCGAGGGCGGAGTTGGTGGCGGCGGAGATGTGGCCGTTTTTTTCGCGTATCGTGTATTTGATACGCGGATCCTGTTTCGCGGCGGCGGCGAGACGTTTGGCGACGTGGGGTTGCGGGGAGGCGTCGTCGGCGAAACAGAGTTCCCAGTTCGTGTAAACCTGGGCACGGACGCAGTCGATGAGCTCGTCGAGGAAGTTGGCGGGCGTGTGGTAGGTCGGGACAACGATGCTGAACTTGGGGCCGCGCGCGGAGACTTGCTCGCCTTCGGATTTGAGGAAGTTGAGAAGACGCGGTGTGAGACGGTTGTGGTGGGCCCAGAGATCGTAGGGCTCTTTCGCGGCGGAGACGACGGCGGGGACGGGCGCGGGGCGCTGGCGGCCGCGGATCATTTTTTCGGCGAGCTTGCGGCGCGTGGCGGCGATGGCGCCGAGGAGGCCGGACCAGCTTTCGACGGTGTAGCCGCCGGAGAGGATGGCGCGGAGGAAAGCGGACGCGACGCGGAGGAATTTGGTTTCGCCGAAAACGGGGATGGGGCCGGAGTTTTCGTCGAGTTTGTTGATGAAAAGACGCTTGGAGCGGAGCAGCGCCCGGGGCTGGTCGGGGTAGTCGACGAAGATCTTCAGGCAGGCGGGGCTGAAGGAGTCGGCGCGGACATCGACGAGGCCGTAGTAGGCGGATTTGAGCGCCTGGGGGAAGTTGGGGTGATGTTGGAGAACGTCTTCGCGCTCCTTGCCCCAGATGAGGCGGTTTTCGGAGTTGCAGCCGATGGTGGCGGCGAGACGCGAGATCGTGCGCGACGTGGAGAACGCCCAGCCGGAGACGCGGAATTTTTCGTAGTGGGCGTTGACCCAGTTGTCGGGAAGGTCGAGGAACCCGGCGAGGTCGTTTTCGGGCAGCATCTCCGTCTGGTTGACGGTGATTTCGGAGAGGACGCGCTTCGCTTCGGCGTGGAGGGCGGAGGAAGGCTCGAAGTGGAAATGTCGATACAGATAGTAGAGACTTTCGGGGACGAGCGCGGTGCGGAGGAGCGGTTTGGGTTGGGTGGCGGGGAGTTTGTCGCCGGCCGTGGTGACGGACGTGCGGAAGAATTCCTGCCAGGTGTTGTCGGGACGGAGCACCTCGAGCGTGAGCGTCTGGGCGCCGAGCCACGGGCGGACATTGACGCGAAAGCCGGCTTTGGCGGCGGACGGGGAGTGGTTGAAGTGGGCGGCGAGGTCGGGGCGATCGAGGCCCTTGATGCCGTAGAAGATAACGCCATCGAGTTTGGCGCGCAGGTCGAGGAGTTCGGCTCCGTCCTTGGCGTGAACCCACCCGCGGATGTCGGCGATTTCTTCGGTGAAGTGCCAGTCGCTGGGTTGGTCGATGAAGAAGAAGCAGGAGTCGTTTCCTTGCATGAAAGGGCCGATTAGAGCGGGAAGGCCGATGGGCAGACAAGCGAAGTTTTGCCGGCGCGAGCGGGTGGAAGCGGAGGTGATAAGTGCGTCGGGCTGGACGATTGCGATAGCGGGTTGAGGCGGTGAAGTGGTCTAACGGCGAGCGTGGCGGAACGTCCGTTGACAACTCTGCGAATCGCGTGGTTTGAAGGACGAGTTTCCTCGCATGAATCCAGCATCTTTGAAGACGACGGACGGTGACCGATCCGGTCGGCAGGAGATTTCTTCGCTCGGAGAGGCGAAAACGGGGGAGTCGAAGGCCGATGACAGGCTCGACCGGATGTTTATCGTGGCGGTGTTTGTGGCGGCGCTCGTGACGAACTTCTATCTCGTTACCTACAACTGGAGTGCGGGATTTTTGATCGGGCACGAGTTTCGTCAGGCGCAGACGGCGATGATCGCCGAGTATATCGACCAACAGAATAATTTCTCGCTGCGCTATCAGACGCCGATTTTTGGGAAGCCGTGGCAGGCGCCGTTGGAGTTTCCGCTTTATCAATGGGCGGTGGTGGCGGTGAGCCGGGCGACGGGCTGGCCGCATCCTGAAAGTGCGCGGGCGGTCGGCGTGGCGTCATTGTATCTGGCGTTGCCGGCGTTGTATTTGTTGCTGGGGCGGGCGGGGCTGAAGCCGGTGCGGCGGTTGCTGCCGCTGGCGCTGGTGCTGGCGACGCCGGTGTATATTTTTTATTCGCGGTCGTTCCTGATGGACGTGACCACGATGATGTTCTCGGCGTGGTTTCTGGCGTGCTTTGTGGAGGCGATGAAGACGCGGCGATTGGGGTGGCTGGTCGCGGCATCGCTGACGGGAACGGCGGCGGGGTTGATCAAGAGCCTGGTGTTTTTCGTGTGGTTGTTTCCGGCGTTTCTGTTTGGCGCGTGGTGCCTGTGGCAGGATTTTCGGGAGAAGCGGGGCGGGCGCGCGATGGTGGAAACGATGGTATGGGGCGTGGGAGCGGTGGTGGCGCCGGCGGTTGCGGTGACGTGGTGGGTGAGGTTCACGGACGCGATCAAGGAGGAGAATCCCTCGACGGTCTTCATGACCTCGAAGAATCTGACGGAAGGAAATTTCGGCATGTATGAGCTGGGCGCGCGGGTGTCGCGCGAGACCTGGCATTGGTTGTTGGAGTGCTGGTCGCAGGCGATCGCGCAACCCTGGGTGATTGGCGTGCTGGTGCTGGGAGGGGCGGCGATGTTGCGAGGGGAACGCTGGCGGGTGTTGGGGGCGGCGGGATTGTTTCTGGCGGCGCAGATGATGTTTCCGTATGCGTATGCGTATCAGGATTATTATTTCATCGCGGCGGCGGTGTTTGTGGTATGCGCGTTTGGATTTGTGGTGAACGGCTGCTTCGGGTTGCGGGCGCCGCGGGTGCTGAGGTGGGTGCTGGTGTTGCTGCCCTTCGCGCCGATGTATCACGCGTATGCGCAGTATTATTTCGAGATGCAGCGCCTGAGGAGCTACGGCGGCACGGGGCTGACGCACGCGTTGCGGGATTATATGCCGAAAGGAAGCGTGGTGATTGTGGCGGGCACCGACTGGTCGGCGATCATTCCGTATTATTCGAAACTGCGAGCGCTGATGATCCGGCACGGATTGGAGTCGAATTTCGATTACCTGCAGCAGGCGTTCGAGCGGTTGGAAGATGAACACGTGTCGGCGCTGGTGCTGGTAGGAGAACAGCGTCAAAACGATGCGCTGCGTGAACTCGCGACGACGCGCTTCGATTTGGAGGGGGCCCCGACCTTTTCGCACACCTCGGCGGATGTTTATGTGAGCAATTTATACCGCGATATCGTGGTGGCGCGGGCGAAGCACGAGATAAGGCCGGAGGGAATCAGCACGGTGGCGGATCCGGACCGGCCGCCGACGCACATGGAGCGTCCGAGACGGGTCACGCGTGGAATGGCGGAGACGATGTTCGAGATGGTGCATCCGGCGCCGGTGCAGCTGCGGTTGCAGTTCGGCTTCGATCTTTGGTGGGTGCACGATTTGGTCACGGTTGCGGCGCATCCCGACGCGGATCTTTGGATACCCGCTCCGGCGAATGCGAAAGAGGTGGAGTGGCATTTTGGAATCCGGCCGGATGCGTATGAGCGGCAAGACAGGACGAATGGCGTGGAGTTTATCATCGACATCGAAGCTGCGGACGGAACGGAGCGGCGGGCGTATCATCGGGTGTTGGACCCGGCGACGCGTGCGGAGGATGGAGGATTGCAGCGGGAAGTGATTCCGATCCAGGCGCAGGCAGGCGAGCGGCTGGTGTTCCGAACAAGGCCCAATGGGAGTTATTCCTTTGACTGGGCGTATTGGGCGAAGATCAACGTGCGCTGACGCGAGCGCGTTCTGTTCGCGAAAAATCCCGACGCCATCTAATGACTACCTCGTTTGCGGTCCGCAAGGAATGGGCGGCCTTTCTCCTGATCCTCGCGGGCATGGCGGGACACTTGTGGTGGGCGACGCGAGGATGGGATATTCCGGGGATGTCCGGGCACGAGTTCCGGCAGGCGCAAACGGCGCTCACGGTGCAGGCGATGCAGGAGGACGGGTTTCGGCTCGATTACTCGACGCCGGTTTTCGGGCAGCCGTGGTCGGTGCCGTTCGAGTTTCCGGCGTATCAGTTTGCGACGGCGGAAATGTCGCGGATAGCGGGCATGGACATCGTGACGGCGGGGCGATGTGTGAGCTTGATCGCGTTCTATCTCGCGGTGGCGGGGGTGGTGCGGCTGTTGCGTCGATTCGGATTTTCGCCGGTGGCGGCGGCGTTGGGAGCGCTGCCGGTGTTGTGCGCGCCGGTGTATTTTTTGTATTCGCGAGCGGTCATGATCGAGTCGACGGCGCTGGCGGCGTCGGTGTGGTTTTTGTATTGGCTGGTGTGTTACAGGCAGGAGCGTCGCTGGTGGCAGTTTTTGGCGGCGCTGGTTTTCGGCGTGGGGGCGGTGCTCGTGAAGTCGACCACGTGGGCGGTGTTTTGCGTGCCGTGGGCGGTGTGGGGATTGAGTGACGTGTGGCGGGCGCGCGCGAAAGGTTGGAAAGCGTGGCGTGCGATTGCGGAAGACGTGTTCCTGTTGGGGGTGCCGCTGCTGGCGGTGGGGTTCGGGTGGGTGTGGATTACGGATCGGATCAAGGAGATGAATCCGCTGGCGGCGTTCACGATGTCGAGCGAGTTGAAGTATTTCAATTTCGGCACGTGGGCGCAGCGTTGGGATCCGGGCGTCTGGGCGGCGTTATGGCGGCATTGGAATGCGGCCGTGATGCCCTGGTGGGGGCTGGCGCTGGCGGCGGCGGGGGTGTGGGCGATCGCGGGGCGGAATCGCCGCCTGGCGGCGCTCGGGCTGGTGGCGTTTCTCGCCGCGCAGGCGATCTTCATCAATCTCTACGCGATCCACGAATATTACTTTTATGCGGCGGGTCTGTTTGCGTGCGGCGCGCTGGGGATTTGCGCGGCGGCGTTGTGGGATGGAGCGAGGTGGGGGCGGGCGGGAAGATGGGTGGGCGTGGGGGTGCTGGCGATCGTGTGTGCGGGACAATTCCTCGCGTATCAGCGTCAGTTTTATCGAATTCAAGTCGCGGACAACAGTGGCGACTCGGGCTTGATCCAAGCGATTCGGCGGCTGACGAAACCCGACGACCTGATCGTGGTGCATTCGGGGCACTGGAGCTCGGAGCTGCCGTTTAGAACGCACCGCCGGATGATGATGATACCGGACAGCCAGATGTTTTTCCGTCCGGACGCCGTGCGCAAAAGCGTCGAGATGCAGCGGGATCTGCGCGTGCCGTTGGTGATCTTCTTTGGTGAGTCGCGCGAGCATGCGGACTGGGTCCTCGAGCGCAGCGAGGATTTCGGGTTGGAGCTGGTGCCGCTGTTTACGTGGTTCGATGCGGCGGCTTATGGTGCAAGGGATTCGTTTCTGCAGATGCGCGACCTGCTGGAGAAGGAGAACTTTCATGGCGTATCCTTGTCGCCGGCGGATAATGTGCCGCTGTTGAAGGAGCCCGTGCCGATCGCGAGCCTGCCCGAAGCCGAAGAGATCGGGAAAGCGATGAGCCCACGCGCGGAGACGGGATCGTTCCCGTATGGCGTGAGCTTCTACGATGTGGACGGAACGAGGATGCTGCTCGCGCACAGTCCGACCGAGCTGATTTTTCCCATCCCGGCGGGAGCGACGCGGGTGGAGGTGGGATATCGGATGGACCCGCAGGTCTTTGAAAAGCCCACGTTCGACGGGGTGTATGTCGTCATGGAAGTGCGAAAGCCTGGCAAGCGGGCGGCGATTTTGCATCGAGAGTGGGTGACGCCCCGCGGCGATCGGTCGCCGCGCCGCGTCACGGTCCCGCTGGGGTCGCACACGGATGGAAAGCTGGCGTTTCTGGTGCTGCCGGGGCCGGCATCGAACAACACCTTCGATTGGGCGCTCCTGGAATACTTGCGTATCCGGTAAGTGGATAACGCGGCGCCGGGCGGGATCAGGGGCGCGAACGGCAAAGGTTCTCGACGCGTTGGCTGGCAAAAACAAAACCGCGGGATTGGCAGGCTGGAACTTTTGCTCCAACCCTTCGTCATCTCGGCTACCCCATGGCATTTGTTACTCCTGAAACGGCGCAGAAAAATTACGATGCGGTGATTGTCGGTTCTGGCGCCGGTGGCGGACAGACGGCGTATACGTTGTGCATGGAAGGCGCGAAGGTGCTGATCCTCGAGGCCGGGCGGAACTACGACGTCGTGAAGGAGACGCCGATGTTTCAGACGAATGGCGAGGCGCCGCTCGGGGGCACGGGCACGCCGGACAAGCCGTTCGGATTTCACGATGCGACGATCGACGGCGGTTGGACGGTGCCGGGCGAACCGTATGTGAACGCGTCGGACGATCCGCGGCAGCGATTCATGTGGTGGCGTTCGCGGATGCTCGGCGGCCGGACCAATCATTGGGCGCGGATCTCGCTGCGCAACGGCGCGTATGACTTCAAGCCCTACAGTCGCGACGGACTCGGTTTCGACTGGCCGATCTCGTATGAGGATCTGGCGCCGTATTACGACAAAGTGGAGATGTTGATCGGCGTTTATGGCGGCGACGAAGAGTTGGAGAACACGCCGGCGTCGCCGAAAGGAATCCTGCAACCGCCGCCCAAGCCGCGGTTGGGCGAGTTGATGATCAAGAAGCACGGCGCGAAGCTGGGGGTGCCGGTGATCGCGGCGCATCGCGCGGTGCTCACGAAGCCGATGGATCATGTGAACATCCCGCCGAAGCTGCACCCCAACAATCCGAAGGCGCAGCGTATCCTGTCGGCGGATATGCAGAAGCGCGCGGCGTGTTTCTGGGCGACGCCGTGCGGGCGAGGCTGCTCGATCCGCGCCAACTATCAGTCGACGACCGTGCATTTGCCGCCGGCGCTCGAGACGGGAAATCTCGATATTTTGACGGATGCGATGGCCCGGGAGATCACGCACGATGAGACCGGCAAGGCGACCGGCGTGACGTTCGTCGACAAGCGGACCGGGCGGGATGCGCACGTGCGAGGACGGATCATCGTGGTGGCGGCGAGCGCATGCGAGTCGGTGCGGTTGTTGCTCAATTCGAAGTCGACGCGTTTCGCGAACGGGCTCGGCAATTCGAGCGGGTTGGTGGGGAAATACATCATGGACACGGTGGGCACGGGCGTCGGCGGGCAGATTCCGGCGCTCGAGAATCTGCCATCGTTGAACGACGACGGCGCGGGCGGGATGCATCTGTATGCGCCGTGGTGGCTCTACCGGGAGCAGCTGGCGGGGAAGCTGGATTTTGCGCGCGGCTATCACATCGAGCTCGGCAGTCCGGGGAAGCAGATGCCGAGCGTGAACACTTTTGCGGGGCTGGAGTTTGTGACGAAGGGGAGCTACGGGCGGAAGTTCAAGGAGGATGCGCGGCGTTATTACGGCTCGTTCATTTCGATGTCGGGCCGCGGCGAGATGATTCCCAACGAGAAATCGTTCTGCGAACTGGATCCCGAGTTGAAGGACAAGTGGGGAATCCCGGTGTTGCGATTCCACTGGGAGTGGTCGGAGCACGAGATCAACCAGGTGGCGCACATGCGGAAGACATTTCGCGACATCGTGGAATCGATGGGCGGCAATGTGCGTCATTCGCCGGCCACGAACCCGCGGGACTTCATCGCGAAAGGCGGCGAGATCATCCACGAAGTCGGCGGCGCGATCATGGGTGTGGACCCGCGGAAATCGGTGACGAATCAATGGGGGCAGCTGTGGGACGTGAAGAATGTGTTCCTCACGGACGGCGCGCCGTTTCCGTCGAATGCCGACAAGAACCCGACGGAAACGATCATGGCGTTGGCGTGGCGCGCGGCGGATTACATGATCGACGAAATGAAGAAAGGCAGTCTGTAGCGCGGCGATGCGTCGACGAAGCGCGCGGAAATCACTGACGAAACGCTCACGCGTTTGGCTACCCACACTACGATGAATAGACCTGAACTTCCCCGGATCGATCGACGCACGGCCATCAAGTGGATGCTGACGGCTTCGGCGAGCCTTGCGATGGCGCCGCATCTCTCGTTTGGCCAGCAGGTGGCGAAGGCGTTTGAAGGCGCCGGCTATGGGACGGACCCGTTTCTTAACAAGAGTTACAAGCCGGGCGAGTTCTGGCCGCTCACGCTCACGCCGGCGCAACGGCAGACGGTGGCGGCGTTGTGCGACGTGATCATCCCCGCGGATGCGAAGTCGCCGAGCGCGTCGACGGTGGGAGTGCACGACTTCATCGATGAGTGGATCAGCGCGCCCTATCCGGCGCAGGTGGCGGACCGAACGCTGATCCTGGAAGGATTGCAGTGGATCGAGGCGGAGTCGCAGCGGCGCTTCGGTCTTGCTTTTGTGAATACGATCGCGCGGCAGAAGACGATGCTGTGCGACGACATCCGTTACGAGCCCGAGGCGAAAGAGGAGTTCAAGGCGGCGGCGAAGTTTTTCGCGCGTTTCCGCGATTTGACGGCGGCCGGTTTTTACACGACGCCGCAGGGAATGAAGGACGTCGGCTATGTCGGTAACGTGCCGTTGGCGACGTTCGATGGGCCGCCGCCGGAGTTGATCAAGCAGCTCGGGTTGGAAGGCGTTTGAGCGGCGGAGCGGGGCCGGAGGCGGGAGCCGGTGTCGGCGCGGATCGTTGGTTGCGTATTGCCGGTTTGCTTCGCGGAGGATTGCAGATCGCGGGTGACGGCGGCTGCGGCTTGGGTGGAGTTTTCTCCGGACGGTTTTTTTAGTCGGGGGCGATTCAACCCGTTAGTGTAGCGCGGTCGCCGGCGGCACGCGTGAAGCTGGGAGACGGCCATGAAGGCTGCCTCTTCACCGAAGCTGGGCACGGCGTTGATCGCGGGCGCACTGAGCGGGGTTGGGTTGGCGTTCGCGAAGAAGCTCGCGCGGCGCGGGCATCTGCGCGGGACGTATCGATGCTTTGTCACGGGTTCACGGATACAGACATTTTCCCGAAGGCGGCTCTTTAATTTTCAAACGATGAAGACCAAAACTGCTCCGAAAAACCGAACGAAATCCGCTGCGGCCAAGAAATCGACGTCGAAGACCTCCGTCAAAGCGCGGAGTCGCGGAGACGCGCCGGTAGCCAGAAAAGCCAGCGAGCGTTCCCCCAAAACGGAGAATCTATAGCGGCGAAGAGTCGTGGCGGGAGAAGGCGCGCGCACGGAGAGGTGCGTGTGGGGTGACTGCGCGTCGACGGATGCGAATGACAGGAAAAGGCATGGCTTTGCGCGGACCGCGACGCACATTCGGCGCGTGAGCTTCCAGCGGCATCTGCTCATCGACGGTGCGAACATCCTGCATGCGTGGCAGGAGTTGCGGACGTTGTTGAGGACGGATCGGGATGCTGCGCGGTCGAAGTTGTTGCAGCGCGCGGCAGCGATTCATGATTACGAGCAGGTTCGCGTGACCATCGTGCATGATGGACGCGGCGACGAAATCGTCGTCGAGCGACCGTCAGGGCAGTTGACGCTGTCGGTGGTTTTTACGCCATCGTCGATGACGGCCGACGACGTAATCGAACAGATGGTGAGCGCCGCGTCGGATCCTGGGGCGTGCGTGGTCGCGACGGAAGATCGGGCGATGCGTGAAACGGTGACGGCGGCGGGAGGAGCAACGATGCACGCGGAGGATTTGCGGGCGTGGGTGGAGCGAGCGGAAGGGCGGCAGGGCGGGGCGGTGAAGGCGTTGCGTGAAGCGAATGAACGCAAGTGGCGGCGCCATGAGTGAGACGAACGCGAACGAAGTCGCGACGGCGAAGGACGCGGTTGCGGAGGTGCAGGGGCTGTATGGACCTTTCGCGTTTCCGGAGAAACTGCTCCAGAAGATTTGGTTGAGAGGCGATTTCGAGCGGGCGCATGCCGCGACGATCGATGGGACGCGCGTGCGCGTGCTGCATCCGGGACGGTGGAATCTTCTGGGCGGGCCGGATTTTCGCGGCGCGCGATTGAGATTTGGCGATGCGGCGGAGCGGGTGGGGGATGTCGAACTGCACCTGCAGGCGAACGACTGGGCGGCGCACGGCCATGCGCGTGACCGAGCGTATGACGGTGTTGTGTTGCATGTGGTCTTGTTTCCGCCGCCAGCGGGGCATGTGACCCGGGGCGCGAACGATGAGGCGATTCCGGTGCTGGCGTTGTTGCCGCTCCTGCTGCACGACCTTGAGGAATACGCGACCGAGGACGTGGTGGAGACGCTGGCGAATCGTCCGGCGGCGCAGATCACGGAGAAGTTGGCGCCGCTGCCGCTGGGGGAGCTGCGGGCGTTGATTCGAAAGCACGCGGAGGCTCGGTGGCGTCAGAAAGTGCATTTCGCGCGAATGAGGGTGCAGCGGCTCGGGTGGGAGGCGGCGTGTCATCATGCGGCGTTGGAGATCCTCGGATATCGGTTCAACCGCGCTCCGATGCTGCGGATTGCATCGCGGGCTCCGCTGCGGAGCTGGCGGGAGGAAGCGTTTTCGGCGGAGGCGGAGTTCGAGCTGGAACGAGGCGCGTGGAGTTTGCAGGGGCTTCGTCCGGCGAATCATCCGCGACGACGGTTGCGGCAGTATGCGGACTGGGTGGCGGCGCGTCCGGTTTGGCCGAGCGCATTGGAGAGCTTGGCGGGGCGGCTGCCGAAGGTGGAGTTGGACGAGGTTTTGAGTTCGGTCGGCGAAGCGCGGCGCCGACATCGGCTGACGCGTTGGCGGGAAGAACTCGCGCAAGAAATCTGTGGCGGGCAGGTGGGTGGAACGCGTTTCGAGAATCTGGTCTGCGATGGTTTTCTGCCGTTGTTGGCTGCGGGAGGAGCGGACGGATTAGGCGGGCTTTGGCAGATGTGGTTTACCGGAGATATTCCGGAGTTGTTGCCGCGGGCGTTAAGGGAGCTGGGCGTTGCCGATGGACGCGCTCAACCGCTCTGTCATGGGATGGTGCAAGGGTTGTTGGGATGGCTGGTTGAGCGAGAACGGATGCAGGCCGATTCGGAGGGGCGCGGGGCTTGACATCGTTTTGCGCGGGACGGTAACGTCACCGACTCTACAACACCACTTTCAAGAAAGTGGGCCGTCCGGCCCGCTTTTTTTTTCTCAAAAAACCAACCCTTATGAGCAGCGAAATTCTTTCAGTTCTCGAATACATGGAGAAGGAGAAGGGGATACCCCGCGCGGACATGATCGCAACGATCGCGAACGCGTTGAAGACCGCCGCGCAGAAGGGCGTTAACTCCGGTCAGGAGCTGAAGATTGAGATCAATCCGAAGAACGGACAGCTGCATGCGTGGTCGCTTCTCAAGGTGGTCGATTCGGTGAGCAATCCGAAGACGGAAGTTCACGTGGAGCGCGCGCAATCGATCAAGCCGGGGGCGGTGATTGGCGAAGTGTTGGAGAAGGAAATCGATCCGTCGACCCTGGGCCGGATCGCGGCGCAGACGGCGCGGCAAGCCGTGATGCAGAGGCTGCGGCAATTCGAGAAGGATCGCATCTTCGACGATTTCAAGGATCAGGTCGGCAACATCGTCACGGGCACGGTGCGTCGTCGCGAGCGCAACGACCTCTTCATCGATCTCGGCAAAGCCGAGGCGGTGATGCCGGGCAAGGAGCAGGTGCCGGGCGAAGAGTATCAGCCGGGCGAGCGCATCCGTTGTTTGTTGCTCAACATCGAAAGCACGCCGCGCGGGCCGGAAATCATCCTGTCGCGCGGAAGCCCGCGGTTTGTCCGTCGTTTGTTCGAACTCGAAGTGACCGAGATCGCCGATGGCACGGTGAAGATCGAGGCGTTTGCCCGCGAGCCCGGCTATCGCACGAAGATCGCGGTGACGAGCAGCGACCCGAAAGTCGATCCGGTGGGAGCCTGCGTCGGGGCCCGCGGCGCGCGGGTGAAGACCATCGTGCGCGAGCTCAACGGCGAGAAGATCGACATCATCCGTTATTTCCCGAGTCCCCGCGACATGGTGATCGAAGCGATGAAGCCGGCGGTGCCGCGCGACATCCTGATCGATGAAAAGAATCACCGGATCATGTTGAAAGTGGCGACCGAGGATCTCGCGATCGCGATTGGCCGCAAGGGCCAGAACGCGCGTCTCACCTCGCGCCTGATCGGCTGGCGGCTTGACATCGAGGAGTTCCGGGCTGTCGGTGACGACCCGCGCGGCAACGCCATCGCTTCACTGGTGAAAGCGTTCTCGCTGGACGAAGCGATTGCCGGCCGCTTGGTCGACATGGGGATCAATTCGCCCGCGGCATTCGAAGGAGTCGAAGCGAACGACCTCGTCGACGCCGGATTCACGTCCGAGGAAGCGGACGACATTATCGCGCGGGTTGCCCCGCAGTAAGCATTTCATTCACTCTCACGCCCACGAACCGTCTGAACAACTGATGAGCCTCCGCATTCACGAACTCGCCAAACGCCACAACATGGAGGGCAAGGACATGCTAGCCTTGCTCAAGAAGCGAGGCTACGTCTCTGCGGATACCAAGTCGGTTTCGAGCACCGTCGCGAATATCTACGTGGAGGAGCTCGAGAAGGAGTTCGCCGAGGCGAAAGCAGCAGAAGCGAAAGCGGCCGAGGAAGCGGCCAAAGCTGAAGCCGCAGCCGCGGCTGAACAGCAAGGTGCCGCGAATGCTCCGGCGCCCGCGGACGAGAATGAGGCACCGAAGGTGCGTTTGCCGGCAGGCGCTTTCGTGAAGAGCAAAGAAGACGTGGAGCGCGAAAAAGAAGCTGCTGCGGCGGCGAAAGTGGCCGCTGCGAAAGCGGCTGCTGCGGCCGCATCGCCGGTGATTGCGCCGGCGCCGGTCAGTCGCCCGCCGTCGGTGGTTGCGCCGCCACGCGCGCCTGTTTCCGCGCCTCCGCCGCCGCCCGCGCGCTCGAGTCCACCGCCCCTGCCGGCGACCGGACCGAAATCTCCTCCCATCCCGCCGCCGGCGCCTGTTTCCGCGCCGCGTCCGGTGTCGGCTCCGGCGAACGTTCCGCCTCTCGCGGCGCGTCCGGCTGCGAGTGTTTCTGCGCCTTCGGCTCCGCCTTTGCCGCCGCGCGCTCCGTCGACGGGACCCGCATTGCCGCCTCCGTTGCCGGGTGCGACGCCGCCGGCCGCCGCGGCTTCGTCGGCCACGGTCACGGAGCAGGGCGAAATCAAAATCATTCATATCAAGCCGCCGATCGTCGTGCGCGATTTCGCGACGGCGTTGGGATTGAAGCCGTTCCGGCTGATCTCGGAGCTGAACCAGGCGGGCGGTTTTGCGTCGATGAATTCGAACATCGACGAAGCGGTCGCGGTGAAGGTCGCGGAGAAGCACGGCTTCCTGCTCGAGATCAAACATCGTGGCGACGCGGCGTCGCAGCAGGCGCAGAAGGAGAAGAAGGAAAAGAAGCCGGAGGAGGACGAGTCGAAGTTCCTGGAACCGCGTCCGCCGGTCGTGTGCATTCTTGGTCACGTCGACCACGGCAAGACGTCGCTGCTCGACGCCATCCGCAAAGCCAATGTGGCGAGCGGCGAGGCGGGCGGAATCACGCAGCACATCGGCGCGTATCAGGTCGAGTTCAACAACCGGAAGATCACGTTTTTGGATACGCCGGGTCACGCGGCGTTTTCCAAGATGCGCGCGCGCGGCGCCAACCTCACCGACATCGCGGTGTTGGTGGTGGCGGCGGATGACGGTTTCATGCCGCAGACGGACGAGGCGCTGAAGCATGCGCAGAACGCCAAGGTGGCGTTGATCGTGGCGGTCAACAAGATGGACGTGAAGGGCGCCAACCTCGACCAGGTGAAGGCGCAGATGCAGCAGCGGAACATCGCGCCGGAAGACTGGGGCGGTGAAACGATCACGGTGCCGGTGGCGGCGATCAAAGGGCAGGGCATCGACAGCCTGCTGGAGATGATCCTGTTGCAGGCGGACTTGCTGGAGCTGAAGGCGAATCCGAAGGCGGAAGCCAGCGGCATCATCATCGAATCGCAGGTGGACGTCGGTCGTGGACCGATGGCGACGGTCATCGTGCAGCGCGGCACGCTCAAGGTGGGCGACGCGTTGGTGTGCGGGCCGCACTACGCGCGCGTTCGCGCGATGTTCAACGAGCGCGGCGAGAACTTGAAGGAAGCGGCGCCGGCCACGCCGGTGCGCGTGATCGGCTGGTCCGGCACGCCGGACAGCGGTGCGACGTTCCGGGCGGCGAAGAATCCGCGCGAAGCGGAGAAGCTGGCCGAAGAAGAACAGCATCGGCTGCGGAAGGTGGCGACGACGACGGATTCGGCGCCGAAGGAGGTTTCCGTCGAGCAGTTGTTTGCGAACATCGCGGCGACGCAGGCGAAGACGCTCAAGCTCATCATCAAGACCGATGTGTTCGGCTCCTCGGAGGCGATCCGCACGGTGCTCGAAAGCATCAAGAGCACGAAAGTGTCGCTCGAGATCGTTTCGACGGACGTCGGTCTCGTCACGAAGAACGATGTGCTCATGGCCAGCGCCGCGGGCGCAGTTGTCATCGGCTTCAACACCAAGTTGGAGAACGGCGTGACACCGCTCGCGAAGCATCATGGCGTGCGCGTCGAGACCTACTCGATCATTTACGAGTTGGGCGACAAGGTGCGCGAGATGATGGCCGACATGCTGGAGCCGGATCTCAAGGAAACGAAGACTGGCGCGGCGGAGGTTCGCCAGGTGTTTCCGCTCGCGAAGGGTTTCGTGGCGGGCTGCCTCGTTACCGAAGGCAAGATCACCCGCAATGCATCGGCGCGGCTGCGGCGCGGTCGCGAGATCGTGCACGAAGGCAAGATCGGCACGCTCAAGCGCTTCAAGGACGACGCGAACGAAGTGCGCGCGGGCCTGGAGTGCGGTATCAAGCTCGACGACTTCAACGGCTACCAGGCCGGCGATATCATCGAGGTTTACGAGATCCAGAAAGTCCGGGCGACGCTCTAAGTCGACGCCGGGTTGCCAATCGAGGAATTTCGAATCGCTGTTGGCGAGCTGGCGGCGCTTTCCTGCATACGGCCATGAGCAATAGAACCCTTCGCGTCAACGTGCTGATTCAGCGCGAGCTGAGCGATATCCTGCGCAAGCGTTATCAAGCGGAAGCGACGGCGATCACGCTTACGGAAGTGCGCGTGTCGCCGGATCTGCGCGATGCGCGGGTGTTCGTCTCGGTGGTGGGCTCGAACGAAGTGCAGGAAGAGAAACTGCGTTGGTTACGGAGCCGGGCGAAGGAGATTCGCGAGGAACTGAGCCGCCGGATCGTGCTGAAGTATCTGCCGAAGTTTGAGTATGTGCCCGATCACGCGGCTGAGCAAGGTGCGCGCATTTTCGAGGTGCTCGCGGATATCGACCGACGGGAAGGCCGTCCGCCGGAGGAGCCGAAAGCGGAGGAGTGATGGAAAAGTTTTTTCCCGAGCTCTCGGCGCAGTTTGCGCAGCTGCTGGAGCGGATTCGCGGTCGCAAGATCGCGGTAATCGGTCATGCCCGGCCCGACGGCGATTGCATCGGGGCGCAGATCGCGCTGGCGCGCGTGCTCCAGACGCGCGGACATGACGTCGCCTGTGTGAACGCGGACATCGTGCCGCGGCGTCTCCAGTTTTTGGTGACGGGGATTCCCTTTCTGCGAACGGACGAGGCGCTCGATCTTCCGGCGGATCACGCGGCGATCTTTGTCGATTGCGCGGATCATGCGCGCGCGGGCGAGCGGTTGAAGGCGCGGTTTTCGGCGCCGGTGGCGAACATCGATCATCACCTGTCGAATGTCGGCTACGCGGAGTTCAACCTCGTTGACAGTGCGTCGGCCGCGACCTGCGAGATTTTGGCCGGGCTGTTTTTGGACAACGGCCTCCCGGTGGATGCGCAGGCGGCGCAAGGGTTGTATACGGGGATTTTGACGGACACCGGGCAGTTCCGATTCACGTCGACGACGCGTCGAACGTTCCTGCTCGCAGCGGAGTTGATGGCGCGCGGGGCGAAGCCGACGGAAGCGGGATTTGAACTCTACGAACGGGAAACGACGGGAAAGCTGCAGCTGCTGCAGCGGTTTCTCGCGTCGCTCTCGATGGAATGCGAAGGACGCGTGTGCATCGGCACGCTGCCGAACGGCGTGTTCGAGCAGACCGGGTCGAATGCGGAGGACACCGAAGGGTTGGTGGATTACGCGCGTTGCATCGATGGGGTGGACGTGGGCGTATTGATCGAAGAGCGACCGGACGGATCGGTGAAGGCGAGTCTGCGGGCGAAGGACCCGGCGTTCCGGCTGGATCGCGTGGCGGCGCAGTTCAATGGCGGCGGGCACGCCTGCGCGGCGGGATTGACGGTGAAGCCGCCGGCGGCGGCCGAGTTCCGCCAGAAGTTGATCGCGGCCCTCGCGGCGCAGATCGCGGCGGTGGATGCGCAGAAAGCGGAGATCACGGCATGATGCTGCAACGAAAAGAATTCGACGGCGTGTTGCTCGTCGACAAGCCCGGTGAGCACACCTCGCACGACGTCGTCGCGCGGCTGCGCCGCAAGTTCAACATGAAGCGGATCGGTCACGCCGGGACGTTGGATCCGATGGCGACGGGCTTGATCATCATGCTGATTGGGAAGGCGACGAAGGTGTCGCAATACCTGATCAGTCTCGACAAGGAATACGAAGGTTCGATCGAGCTGGGGAAGGTGACCGATTCGCAGGACGCGGATGGCGAGGTGCTCGAGACCCGGCCGGTGCCGGCCTTGACGGTGGAGCAGGTGAAGGCGGCGATGGCGGGATTTCTGGGGGATCAATACCAGACGCCGCCGATGTATTCGGCGATCAAGATCGACGGCGTGCCGCTCTACAAAAGTGCGCGCAAAGGCGTGGAGGTGGATCGCGAACCGCGCTTCGTTCGCGTGATGAGTTTCGAGCTCACGGGCTTCGAAACGCCGCGTATCCATTTCAAACTACGCTGCAGCAAAGGCACGTATGTGCGGACGATTGCGCACGACTTGGGGCAGCGGATTGGCTGCGGGGCGCATTTGGCCGCGCTGCGGCGCACGGCCACGGACAAGTTCAACGTTTCGCAAGCGCTGACGATCGAGGAAATCGAGGCGATGCCGTTGTCGGAGTTGGAGAAGCGGCTGATTCCCGTGCACCAAGCGGTGCCGAGCATCGCGGTCTGAGCCGGAGTTAAGCGACGTCGGAGACTTGCACGACAGACGATGAAAATGCCGGTGCAACTCGAAGGACTCGACGGGGCGGCTTTGCCGAGCGGGCCGTTGCATCTGGCGATTGGCATCTTCGATGGCGTTCATCTCGGGCATCGCGCCGTGATCGAAGCGGCGGTGTTTTCGGCGCAACGCAGCGGCGGGGTGGCGGCGGTGCTGACCTTTGCGCCGCACCCGAGCGTCTTGCTCAGGCCGGAGCAGCCCACCCGGATGATCATGGATGGAGGGACGAAAGCGCGCGTATTGGGCACGCTGGGGGTGGAGTGGGTGATCACGCAGCCCTTCACGCATGAGTTTGCGAAGATCACGGCGCAGGAGTTTCTGCCCTGGTTGCGGCAACGGCTGCCAAATCTGGCGGCGATCTACGTGGGTGAGAACTGGCGGTTTGGGCGCGGGCGCGACGGCGATATCTCGCTGCTCGTCAGCGAAGGGAAGAAGCACGGGTTGACGGTGTTCAGTGCACCGCGCGTGAGCCTCGATGGCGAACCCATCAGCAGTTCGCGGATTCGGGCTGCGATCGAAAACGGGGACGTTGCGGCGGCGAACACGATGTTGGGCCAGGCGTATTCGTGTGAGGGAACCGTGACGCCGGGAAAAAAGTTGGGGCGCAAGATTGGGTTTCCGACGTTGAATTTGGTGTGGTCGCCCGATCTGCGTCCGCGATTCGGCGTGTATGCGGTGCGAGTCTCGGGGGCGAAGACGTCGGGGCGACTTTCGGGCGTGGCGAATTACGGATTGCGTCCGACGGTGGAAAATACGACGGAGCCGCGGCTGGAGGTGCACGTGCTGACGGATTGTCCTTACGACGACGGCGATCGGATCGTGGTCGAGTGGCTGGATTTTATCCGGCCGGAGCGGCGCTTTGAGAATGTGGAAGCGCTGCGCGAGCAGATTGCGCGCGACCGGGATGAGGCGGCGACGCGGTTGGGCCGGCTCAACGAGCGGGAGTAACGAATCGCATCCAGAAATGCGAAAACCCCTCGAGAAGAGGGGTTTGGATGGTGGACCTTACTGGACTCGAACCAGTGACCTTTTCCATGTCAAGGAAACGCTCTAACCAACTGAGCTAAAGGTCCGCCTAAACGGGTCGGGGAGTAAGCACGATGCCTACGCGTGTGGGCAAGGAAATTTCTGCGCGGGATTTCGCAAGGAGAGTTTATTTCCCGGGCGACGCGAAAAGGCACGCGGTCGGAGAGGAAAGCGCCGGTGCGAGCTTGAGTTGCGGGTGTGGCCGGCACTCACTCGGAAACCCTATGCTTCAGTCGCTGCGTATCCGAAATTTGGCTCTGCTGGAGGAAGTGTCGCTCGATTTCGAGGCGGGATTCACGGCGGTGACGGGCGAGACGGGCGCGGGGAAAAGTATCTTGCTCGGCGCGTTGAGCCTGCTGGCGGGCGAGCGGGCGGACAAGACGATCATTCGGCAAGGCGCGCCGGCGGTCGAAGTCGAGGCGAGTTTGTTTTTCGAAGATGCGGGCGAGATCGACGCGTTGTTGTCGGAGCTCGATTTGCCCGCGTGCGAGGACGGCGTGCTGATTTTGAAGCGGAGTTTGCCGCGGGAGAAGGCGCCGAAGATCACGGTGAACGGCGGACTGACGACGTTGTCGGCCTTGCAGCGCGTCGGGGAGCGCTGGGTGGATTTTCATGGGCCGAGCGAGCCGCGGCGATTGTTGAAGGAGAGCTGTCAGTTGGATTTGCTGGATTCGTTTGCGCGGGCGAACGACGCGCGGACAACGTATCGGAAAAGCTATGACGCGTGGCGGGCGTTGGTGGCGGAGCGGGAGCGGATTGCGCGCGAGACGAAGTTGTCGGCGGACCAAATCGAGTTTCTGGAGCGGCAGCTGGCGCAGATTGATGAACTGGAGCTGACGGACGAAGCGATCGAAACGCTGGAGCGGGATTTTGCGCGGATGAGCCGGTCGCAGGAGTTGATCACGCTGACGCAGGCGATCGAAAGCGGGCTGGCGGGCGACGACGGCGTGCAGTCGAGGATCGCGGCATTGTTGCGCGAGGCGCGGCACGTGGAGAGCATCGATGCGGCGAGCAAATCGCTGGCGGACCGGCTGGCGTCGGTGGCGGTGGAAATCAATGACGTGGCGGCGGAGTTTTCGGCGTTGAGCCAGGAGTTGCAGTTCGATCCGGAGGAGGCGGAAGAGCTGGCGACGCGGATGAACACGTGGCTCGAATTGAAGCGAAAGCACGGCGGCGAGGTGGCGGCGGTGAGCGAGGCGCGCGACGAGATGCGACGGCGGTTGGAGGTGCAGGGCGATCTGGAGGGCACGCTCGCGCGTTTGGAGAAGCAGATTGCGGAGGCGGAGCGCACGGCGAAGAAAGATGCGCAAGCGCTCCGGGTGCGGCGCGAAAAGGCGGCGAAGGAGCTGGCGAAAGTGGCGGCGAAGAGCATCGCGCAACTCGGATTCAAGAAGGCGGATTTTCAGGTGAGAATCGTGCCGCTGGAAACGTTGGGGCCGACGGGCGATTGCGGCGCGGAGTTCTTGTTTTCGCCGAACGTGGGCGAAGCGCCGCTGCCGTTGAACCGGGTGGCATCGAGCGGTGAACTCGCGCGGGTGATGCTGGCGTTGAAGACGGTGCTCGCGGATTTGGACGACGTGCCGCTGTTGGTGTTCGATGAAGTGGATGCGAACGTCGGCGGCGAGATCGGGCGGGTGGTCGGCGAGAAGATGGCGGCGATTGCGAAGAATCATCAGGTGCTTTGCGTGACGCATTTGCCGCAGGTGGCGGCGCAGGCGACCTGTCATCTCGTGGTGACGAAGGATCAGACTAAGGATCGCGCGGTGGTGACGATCGAGCCGATTCAGGCGAGTCGAAAGGCGCGGGTGAGTGAGTTGGCGCGGATGCTGGGCGATCGGAATGCGAAGAGCGCGATCGCGCATGCGGAGGAGTTGTTGGGGAAGTAGGAGTATTCGCGGCGGGTGGGGATGGTGCGGGACGTGGCGGCGCGGCGAGGACGCGCCCTACCTGTTGCATCGGAGCGAGAAGTGCTCATAAGTGGCGACATGAAACTTGCCCCGAGGAAGGCTTTGTTGGCGTTGATGACGATGGCCGTTGCCGCTTTGGCGCATGCGGCGGAGCCGGTGCGTGTGCTGTATTTCACGAAGTCGTCGGGTTTCGAGCATAGCGTGATCAAGTGGGAAGGCGGAGAGCGGAGCTATTCGGAGCGGGTGCTCGAGAAAGTCGGAGCGAAGGAGGGGTTTGCGTTTACGTTCAGCAAGGACGGGAGTCTCTTCTCGCCGGAGTATTTGAAGGGGTTCGATGTCGTGATGTTCTATACGAGCGGGCATCTGGAGAGCGTCGGGACCGATGGGCATCCGGCGATGTCGGCGGAAGGAAAACAGGCGTTGCTCGATTGGGTGAAGTCGGGCGGAGGGTTCGTGGGGCTGCACAGCTGCAGCGATACGTTTCACACGGGAGAGACGGGCGGCGGAAACAATCCCAAGCGGAAGCAGCGGTATCGGCTTTATGGAGACGAGGCGGATGTGTTTGTGCAGATGCTCGGCGGCGAGTTCATCCGGCATGGACCGCAGCAGGTGGCGACGGCGCGCGTGGTGTCGCCGACGTTTCCCGGCTTTGAGAAGCTAGGCAGCGAACTGCGCGTGAAGGAAGAGTGGTATACGCTGAAGGAGTTTGCGCCGAACCTGCACGTGCTGCTGGTGCTCGATACGGAAGGGATGGAAGGCGGGGATTATCGGCGTCCGCCGTTTCCGCTCGCGTGGGCGCGGATGTATGGGGAGGGCCGGGTCGCGTATAACGCGATGGGGCATCGCGAGGATGTTTGGGATAGCGAGGCGTTTCAGTCGATGGTCACCGGCGCGGTGAAGTGGGCGGCGGGGCGAGTGGACGCGGATGTCGCGTCGAATCTGGAGAAAGTCGCGCCGGGACATGCGACGCTTCAGCCGATTCCGGAAGAGGTGAAGCAGTAGCGGCAGGCGCGGGG